>CAJXZZ010000023.1 GCA_913065105.1 uncultured Gammaproteobacteria bacterium
GTCTTCCCCTCATTTTGTTGTTTTCCATCACCTATGATGCAGGTGTAACCATCGCATCATCTATTGTGCATAGAAATGTACATTAAACAATAAGGTAATTGTCAAATCAATACTAATGACCGCTTTGAGTGAATAGACGTTCAAGTTGAGCACATTCACTATTAAACAAAACCTACACGACTTTCGTTACGAGGGTGGAGCCCCCATAAACAGTGGGTCCTAGATTCCAGTGGTAATTGAGAAAAGGGAATATGGTCCAAGCCAACAAGGTAGGACCAGCTGACTCAACTGGTACAGGTTAACCAATAAGGGCTGAACCCCGCGTAATACGTGGCTTTCCACTATCATGAGGAAAATATTGTTCTGGAGTCGGCAATGCCGAGAAGGGGAATAAATGGTGGGCCTGGAAGGACTCGAACCTTCGACCTGCCGATTATGAGTCGGATGCTCTAACCAGCTGAGCTACAGGCCCTTTATTTAGGGATTTCTGATTTTCTATCTTTTGTATCTATCTGCGAGGTTGTTCGGTTAGCGCCTCAAATGCTCTAACCCTGTGCTGTCGACCCCGCTACAGTCCCTTACGTAGGACTTCTTTGTTGCTGCTATGAACGAAAACGCCCCGTTACAGGAACGGGGCGTATTCTATATAGCTTTTGGTTTGATGTCAGCAGTAATTTGCTTAATCGTCGTCGTTACCCAGGAAGCTGCGCAGGTTTTCTGCACGACTCGGGTGGCGAAGTTTGCGTAGGGCCTTGGCTTCGATTTGACGGATACGTTCACGAGTAACATCAAACTGTTTGCCAACTTCTTCCAGTGTATGGTCGGTGTTCATGTCGATACCAAAACGCATGCACAGCACTTTGGCTTCACGCGCGGTCAGGGTGGTGAGTATCTCGCGGGTTGATTCGCGCAGTGACTCGCCGGTCGCTGATTCCATCGGCGCCATGATGTTGACGTCTTCGATGAAGTCGCCCAGGTGTGAATCTTCGTCGTCACCGATCGGGGTTTCCATGGAGATAGGTTCTTTTGCAATCTTAAGAACCTTGCGTACTTTGTCTTCTGGCATTTCCATTTTTTCAGCCAGTTCTTCTGGTGTAGGTTCGCGACCCATTTCCTGTAGCATCTGGCGGAAGATACGGTTGAGCTTGTTGATGGTCTCGATCATGTGAACAGGGATACGGATGGTACGAGCCTGATCTGCGATAGAGCGGGTGATCGCCTGACGGATCCACCAGGTTGCGTAGGTCGAGAATTTGTAACCGCGACGGTATTCAAATTTGTCGACTGCTTTCATCAGGCCGATGTTGCCTTCCTGAATCAGATCGAGGAACTGCAGGCCGCGGTTGGTGTATTTTTTTGCGATAGAGATAACAAGGCGTAAGTTGGCTTCCACCATTTCTTTCTTGGCGCGGCGTGCTTTTGCTTCACCGATCGACATCTTGCGATTGATTTCCTTGATGTCTGAAATAGTCAGACCAAATTCTTTCTCAATAATGGCCAGTTTTCGCTGTGTTATTTTAATCTCAGGTGCTAGCTCTTTGAGTTTTTCAGAGTACTCGTGACCTTTGCAATATTTATCGATCCATTTTGTATTGATTTCATTTTTCGGGAAAGTGGTGATCATTATCTTACGTGGCATGTGCGCCTTGTTAACGGCAAGTGCAAGAATGTGTCTTTCCAATTGTCGAACGCGGTTAACCGTGAAGTGTAGTTCACGGGTTAAGCGGGTGACCAGCGCGGGTGTATATTTTAGTTCGAGGTAGGCAGCTGCCATGCCGGCGCGAGCTTTATCAATTTCGCTACTGGTGCTTTCTTTTTTCTCGATAACATTTATGCAGCGTGTGTATGCACGTTTGATTTTGGAAAATACTTTTTTTACATCTTCGATGGCTGGGCTGTTATCAACTTTATCTTCTTTTTGAACCGGGTTGCCGGCTGCTGCCATTTCGGCTTCTTTTGCTGCGCGTTGTAACGCTTCTGCTGCCAGGCGATCAAGTTCTTCATCGCTTTTATGAAAATCAACAACTAGTTCGTTAAGGCGAGAGTCACCTTCGAGCACTCTTTCCCATAATTTAATAGTGCTGCCAACGGTCGTAGGGTTGGTGGCTAGTGCTTCTAGAACCTGTTTTAAGCCCTCATCAATACGCTTGGCAATTTCAATTTCGCCTTCGCGGGTAAGAAGTTCTACGCTGCCCATCTCACGCATGTACATACGTACTGGGTCGGTGGTGCGTCCTAATTCTGTTTCAATGGATGCCAGTGCGGCAACGGCTTCATCAGTAGTTTCATCATCAGCTTCACTTACGGAGGCATCGGATAATACCCGTGACTCAGCTTCTGGTGCTGTTTCCAGTACCTGGATGCCCATGTCATTGATGGTATTTATGATGTCCTCGATTTGTGAAGGGTCGACAATTCCTTCGGGCAGGTGGTCATTAACCTCGGAATAGGTAAGGTAGCCTTGCTCTTTGCCTTTAGCAATGAGCGACTTAAGACGTGACTGTTTGTCTTTTTCCAAAATGGGAGATGCCATAAAATTACCTATGAAAATATTACTTGCCAAAAAACGTTTAAATCAGAGCAGGAGAATAAACTATATTTATCCGGGACCGAACCTGCCATTTTACCAGTCAATGGGGGTTATTGCTATGAAATCAAGGGGTAAATAGGGTGTCTGGTATCACGGAGTTGGCATGATTCTCTCCGGAACACGCTGTAAACTATTGTTTTTGTTAATCAGATTGATTGTTAAGATAAAATTGTGTTTGCGATAAGCGTTGGTCACTTTAATGAGTAATTAGTTTTAACTATGATTAAAATAGTTAAGCTTTGTTGATGCGCTTACGTTTAAAAAATAATCTAATTTTCTAAATTTTTAAAGAGTAAAAAATGGTATCACTAGAAACACCAGTATGTGAATTTGAAACACCGATCGTAGATTTTGCTCTGCCTGGTGTTGACGGCAAAATCTGGACGCCAGAATTGGCGCGCGGTGAAAATGGCCTGTTAGTTATGTTTATCTGTAATCATTGTCCGTACGTGAAGTCAATACGTGAGCGCATGGTGCGTGATACCGATGAATTGATGGAGCATGGGGTCAGTACGGTCGCGATTATGTCGAACGATCCGGCAGAATATGAAGAAGATTCATTTGAGAACATGCGGGCAGTCGCAGAGAAATTTAACTTTTCATTTCCTTACCTGTTAGATGAAACTCAAGAAGTAGCAAAGGCCTATGGCGCAGTATGTACGCCAGACTTTTTCGGTTACAACAAGTCGATGCGGTTGCAATATCGTGGCCGACTGGATGAGAGTAGAAAGGAGACTGCGGCTGCTACTGTAAGACGCGATTTATTTGATGCTATGAAACAGGTGGCGCAAACGGGCCACGGGCCTGAAGATCAAATCCCAAGTATGGGCTGTTCGATTAAATGGAAAACTGCCTGAACGGGTTATTTGTGTGAGCGTCGTCCATGACGCTGGCATGCCTGCTTTATACGTTATTGTTTTTAGTAGCCGAAAACGCCTTCCAGCAAGTCGGTGTAACCGTCATAATCTGCATTTTCAGCAGGCACAAATTTAACTGCATTAATAGCAGCTAGCATTTTCTGGCCCTCGGGGTTAGTGTCGGCAGTCAACAAGGCCTGGCGTATTTTTTCAGTGACGTCAGCGGGTACTTTGGGTGAGGTCGATATTGCCATGTGTGGTACGGGATCAGTTGTTTCTACTGTATTAAGTCCTTCGTATGTCGACGCTAGTCGAGTGGGAATAATGGCGGCGTCAACTTTTCCAGATAGAACGCTTTCTACCGCTTTCTTAGTGCTTCGTTCATATACGTAGAGCGGAACACGCATCGGGTTGGGGTATAATTCTTCTAGCCGCATGGCGCCAAGACTGGGTGATGGCATGGTGGCTATTCTTTTACTAGTGAGCTCCTCGGCATCCATGACAAAATTGTCCTCGTGAGTCACGATAGAGAAGCTCACTGTGTCAGGTAGTTTGGCTAAAACTGTATAACCCTGCTTTTTTACGCGATAGTCGGTGAAATGCGCGGCGTCCAGCACAATGTCGAAACCTTCACGCTGGTGGCGCATTTTGCTCCAGTAAAAAGTAAAGTTTCTGTGTGTGACGAGGGTGATTGTCTGTCCCGTTTGAGACGACAGGTAGTCGGCTAAAGATTGATAAGCCTCCACGGTTTTTTTCTCACTTAGAATAGGCTGGATGGTTAAGCTGTATTCTGCTGCATGGCTAATTGAGGTGCATAAGAAAAACATCAAAAAGGTAGTGATTAGCCTTGTTTGCATAGAGGTCTCCTAATAAGTTGATTTTTATAGAGTTGTAATTGTGAATATAGTTGTGATTTAAATTTTTGCGCTATTTCATGTCATTTGTAGGTAAAAGACTACAAATCGTATAAAAATTTATCTGTCGGTGCGTTTTTAATGATGCTTGTATTGTTTAAAAGTGCGTTCATTTTTTATTAACAATATCTTGATAAAATTTATATTTAAGCAATTGAATTTAAATGGTTTTGTTGTTTTTGGCTTAATATTGTCTGGAGCGCAGCGTCGCACATATTGAAAATATTTTTTAATTCATTTAGATAAAATTTGTTTTGAATTTGACCTAAAAAAGACAAGTATCTTGTCTGTTACTTGCTCATTACGCTGAATTAAGGGAAAATACGCGCCTTTCAATGCGCTTAGGCATGGCGATTCACAAGCTGTTTGAGGTGTCTTAGTCGTTGATTTCAATAGAATTTTGGTTGCTTCGCAGGTGTTTTTACAGGTCTGTTGTGGCAGCTTTTTCAGTTATAAAACTTAACCGGAGAGCATTATGTCTTCACGTAAAGACCTTGCAAACGCCATTCGCGCCCTGAGTATGGATGCGGTACAGAAAGCCAATTCAGGTCACCCTGGTGCACCAATGGGTATGGCGGATATCGCTGAAGTATTGTGGAATGACAATCTAAACCACAACCCAGCTAACCCTAAATGGAGCAACCGCGACCGTTTCGTTTTGTCGAATGGTCACGGCTCAATGCTGATCTACTCACTGTTACACCTGACGGGTTATGAGCTGTCAATTGACGATCTGAAGAATTTCCGTCAATTACATTCTAAAACACCTGGTCACCCTGAGTATGGTTACGCGCCGGGTGTTGAAACTACCACTGGTCCTTTAGGCCAGGGTATTACTAATGGTGTGGGTATGGCGATTGCTGAAAAAGCGCTGGCCGGCCAGTTCAATCAGAAAAATCATAATATTGTTGATCACCATACTTATGTGTTCCTGGGTGATGGCTGTTTGATGGAAGGTATCTCTCACGAAGCATGTTCATTAGCCGGTACTTTAGGTCTTGGTAAGCTGATCGCATTCTGGGATGACAACGGCATCTCTATCGATGGTCACGTTGAAGGCTGGTTTACAGATGATACGCCAAAACGTTTTGAGTCTTACGGCTGGCACGTAATTGCTGGTGTAGACGGTCACGACCATGAAGCGATTGCAGCAGCGATCGCAACAGCGAAAGCAATGACTGATAAACCCACCATGATCTGTTGTAAGACAACTATCGGTTTTGGTTCACCAAACAAAGCGGGTTCACATGCCTGTCACGGTGCGCCATTAGGTGAAGAAGAAATTAACCTGACTAAAGCTGCTTTAGGTTGGGATCACGCTGCATTTGAAGTGCCAGCCGATATTTATCACGGTTGGGATGCAAAAGAAAAAGGTGCTACAGCTGAAGCTGCGTGGAATGAAAAATTTGCTGCCTATAAAGCTGCTTTTCCTGAACTAGCTGCTGAATACGAACGTCGTATGGCAGGCGATCTGCCAGCTGACTGGGCAGCAAAATCTGCTGCCTATATCGCTGCTGTAAATGCCGATGCGAAAAGTCCTGCTACACGTCAGGCATCGTTAGCCTCTATCGAAGCCTACTCTCCGCTGGTTCCTGAACTGTTTGGTGGTTCTGCTGACCTGGGTTGTTCGAACCTGACTGAATGGTCTGGTTATAAACCGATGATCAACAATGAAGATGCTAACTATCTGAACTACGGTGTGCGTGAGTTCGGCATGTCTGCGATCATGAACGGCATGACTTTGCACGGTGGTCTACTTCCATTCGGCGCAACCTTCCTGATGTTCTCTGAGTACGCACGTAACGCATTGCGTATGGCGGCTCTGATGAAAATTCAAAGCATCTTCGTTTACTCTCATGACTCAATCGGTCTGGGTGAAGATGGTCCTACTCATCAGCCAGTCGAACAGATTCCTACACTACGTATGATTCCTAATATGGCTGTATGGCGTCCATGTGATGCAGTCGAATCTGCAGTTAGTTGGGCGCAGGCGATTGAGCGTAAAGACGGTCCTTCATGTTTGATCTTCTCACGTCAGGGTCTGCCACATAATGAGCGTACTGATGCACAGATCGCTGAGATCGCTAAAGGCGGTTACATTCTGAAAGATTGTGAAGGTACACCTGATGCAATCATTATCGGTACTGGTTCTGAAGTGGCTCTGGCGACAGGTGCAGCTGAAGCAATGTCTGGTAAGAAGATTCGTGTTGTATCTATGCCTTCAACTAATTTATTTGATGCGCAGGATGCAGCTTATAAATCTTCAGTCCTAATCAAAGGTGTTCCAACGGTTGCGGTAGAAGCCGCGGTTACTGATGCCTGGTACAAATATGCTGATGCAGTAGTTGGTATCGATCACTTTGGTGAGTCAGCGCCTGCTGATCAACTGTTTAAAGAATTTGGCTTCACCGTTGAAAACGTGGTGAAAGCTGTTGAATCTGTATTGTAATTATCTGTTTTTAATTTTAGAAAATTTGGAGTAACTATTATGACTATTAAAGTCGGTATTAACGGTTTTGGCCGTATTGGACGCATGGCATTTCGTGCGATTGCTAAAGACTTCTCAGATATTGAAGTTGTAGGTATTAACGATTTATTAGATGCTGACTACTTAGCATACATGCTTAAGTACGATTCAGTTCACGGTAACTTCGACGGTGAAATTTCTGTTGAAGGTTCTAACCTTATCGTTAACGGTAAAACAATCCGTTTGACTGCAGAGCGTAATCCAGGTGACCTTAAGTGGGGCGACATCGGTGCTGATTTAATTATCGAATGTACAGGTTTCTTCCTTACAGAAGAAAGCTGCCAGGCTCACATCGATGCTGGTGCGAAGAAAGTTGTTCAATCAGCTCCTTCTAAAGACAGTACACCAATGTTCGTTTATGGTGTTAACCACAACGAATATGCTGGTCAAGCAATTGTTTCTGCAGCGTCTTGTACTACTAACTGTTTAGCGCCTGTTGCTAAAGTTATCAACGACAAATTCGGCATCAAGCGTGGTCTTATGACTACAGTGCATGCTGCTACAGCAACACAGAAAACTGTTGACGGTCCTTCACAGAAAGACTGGCGCGGTGGCCGTGGTATTTTAGAGAACATAATCCCATCTTCAACTGGTGCGGCTAAAGCAGTAGGTGTTGTACTTCCAGAGCTTAACGGTAAATTAACAGGTATGGCTTTTCGCGTACCTACTTCAGACGTTTCTGTGGTGGATTTAACTGTTGAGTTAGAAAAGTCAGCTACATACGAAGAGATCTGTGCAGCATTGAAAGCGGCATCTGAGTCTGGTGACATGAGCAAAACTCTGGGTTACACAGATGAGAAAGTTGTTTCTACTGATTTCCGTGGTTGTGGTTTCTCTTCAATCTTTGATTCAGAAGCAGGTATTGCGCTAGACGGTACATTCGTGAAATTAGTTTCATGGTATGACAACGAATACGGTTACACATGTAACATGCTTCGCTTCGTAGAGCACGTGTCTAAGTAAGGATCTTTTGTCCGGGAGCGGCGTTGCGGCTCAAATTTAAAATACTCACGTACGATTGTACGCTCCGTTTTTAAATTCGAACCGCGCCTTTCTCGCGAACAAAATCTCCTCACTTAATTTTTTGTAGGAGCGGATTTTATTCCGCGATAAGCCTGCGATAGATTGTGAGATTTAGATGACTATCAGCCCGGTTATGTAACTGGGCTGGTGTTTTTATATAAGTATTAAGAATTTGTTTTTATTTGCGTTTTTTTGCGTTCATTTGCGGATAATAATTAAGTTTTTGTTTTTGAATTAAGTCAGTATTGTTTGTTAAACGTTAACAAATTTTTAACAAACTGTATTTAAAATATTAAGTAACAATTTTGGAGTTTTAGTCATGGCATTCATCAAGCTGACAGATTTAGATTTAGCCGGTAAGCGCGTTTTAATTCGTTCTGACCTTAACGTACCCGTAAAAGATGGCAAGGTGACTTCTGATGCACGTATTACAGCATCGATGCCAACGGTGGAATACTGCATGAAGGCTGGTGCTTCTGTAATGGTGATGTCACACCGCGGCCGTCCTGAAGAAGGTAAGGTTGATGATGAAAACTCAATGCAGCCTATTGCCGAGGTGATGTCTGAAAAATTAGGGACTGATGTTCGCCTGGTTAAAGATTATCTGGATAATGCGCCAACGGTTGCTGCTGGTGAGTGTGTATTGTTGGAAAACGTTCGTTTCAATGCGGGCGAGAAAAAAGACGACGAAACATTATCTAAAAAATACGCAGCATTATGTGACGTATTTGTAATGGATGCATTTGGTACTGCGCATCGTGCACAGGCATCAACACACGGAGCGGGTAAGTTTGCACCAGTAGCCTGCGCCGGTATCTTGCTATCTGGTGAGTTAGATAGTTTAGCTAAAGCGTTAGCAAATCCTGCTCGTCCGATGGTGGCGATCGTTGGTGGTTCTAAAGTTTCAACAAAACTTACCGTGTTAGAAGCGCTTTCAGATAAAGTTGATCAGATGGTTGTTGGTGGTGGTATCGCTAATACCTTCCTTAAAGCTATGGGTCATAACGTAGGTAAATCTCTGTGTGAAGATGATCTTGTCGATACCGCGAAAGCGCTAATCGAAAAAATGAAAGCACGCGGTGCAAACATTCCGATCGCTACTGATGTTGTCTGTGCAAAAGAATTTGCAGAAGATGCAGAAGCTACATTGAAAAAAGCTGAAGATGTTTTAGACGACGACATGATTTTTGATATCGGCCCTGATTCTGCAAAAGAACTTGCTGACATAATCAGCAAAGCTGGCACCATTATCTGGAATGGTCCTGTTGGCGTATTTGAGTTTGATCAGTTCGGTGAAGGTACTAAAACGGTTTCGATGGCGATTGCTGATGCGGATGGTTTTAGTCTTGCAGGTGGTGGCGATACTATTGCGGCAATTCAAAAATATGACATATACGACAAGGTATCTTATATCTCAACTGCCGGTGGAGCTTTTCTAGAATATCTCGAAGGTAAAACGCTTCCTGCTGTCGCCATGTTAGAAGAGTGTGCAGCTAAGCAGTCGTAACAATCGGTTTGATAAAACGAATTTAAATAAAAATTTTTAGAGGTTAGAAACAAAACATCGATGCGCAGAACTAAGATAGTCGCGACCCTAGGCCCAGGTTCAAGTTCTTACGAAGTGATACTTGAGATGGTGCAGGCAGGCGTTGATGTTTTTCGTTTGAACTTTTCTCACGGTTCACATGAAGAGCAAGCGCATCGAGTTGAATTGATCCGTGCATGCAGTGAAAAAACGGGGCGTATCGTTGGCGTCCTGGCAGATCTGCAGGGGCCAAAAATTCGCACTCACAAATTTAAAGACGCTCAGGTGCAATTAATAAGAGGTGAAACTTTTATTTTAGATGCGGCTTTAGGTAAAAACGAAGGAACTAATGAACGTGTCGGGCTTGCCTATAAGGACCTGCCAAAAGACGTAAAAAAAGGCGATATTCTTTTATTAGATGATGGGCGCGTCGAGTTAGAAGTCGACGAGGTTGTTGGTGATGAAGTCCGTTGTATCGTTATATATACCTGTGTGTTATCTAATAACAAAGGTATAAATCTAAAAGGCGGTGGTTTATCAGCGGTGGCACTGACCGATAAAGATAAAGAAGATTTAATAGCGGCAGCTGCCATGGAAGTTGATTACATGGCTTTGTCATTTGCTCGAACTGCAGCAGATGTAAACCAGTGCCGTGAGCTTGTTAAGGCTGCCGGTAGTGATGCGAGTATCGTTACTAAAGTAGAACGCGCAGAAGCTATTGAAAATCTCGATGAGATTATTGATGCATCTGATGTAATCATGGTGGCTCGTGGTGATCTGGGTGTAGAGATGGGTGATGCAGAATTACCGGCATTACAGAAAAGTTTGATAAAAGCTGCAAGAAGTAAAAACAAGGTGGTTATCACTGCAACGCAGATGATGGAGTCGATGATCGATAGTCCGATTCCGACACGTGCGGAAGTATTTGATGTGGCGAACTCTGTGCTTGATGGTACAGATGCGGTAATGCTTTCGGGAGAGACTGCTGTTGGTAAGTATCCGGCAAAAACGATTGCAGCAATGGGTCGTATTTGTGAACATGCCGAGAGACAGCGAGTTGCGATGGTGTCTGATCATCGTGTTGACCTTATGTTTGGTAGGGTTGATGAAGCGATTGCTATGGCTACAATGTATGCTGCGAATCATCTTAAGGTGAACGTAATCGCATCTTTGACGGAATCAGGGGCAACGGTATTATGGATGTCACGTATTAGTTCGGGTATCCCGATCTTTGCGCTTACACCAAGACTTGGCACTTTGCGAAAAGTTACGCTGTATCGAGGTGTTTACCCTGTTTTTATAGAGTTTGATAAGATACGTTCCAGCAAAGTGACCAGGGATGTTATTGACATACTGAAAGCAAAAAATATAGTTGCAACGGGTGATCGCTTTATATTGACACGTGGTGACATGCTAGGCGATCAGGGTGGCGGTAGTAATACCATGAAAATCGTTAGCGTGAACTAGATACCAGTTTTCCCGCGATGTAGAATTTTTAATAAATATGATTAGTTATACTTTTATAGGAGAGCTCTAATGGCTTTAATTTCACTGAGACAACTACTGGATCATGCTGCTGAAAATAGTTACGGCATGCCAGCATTTAATGTTAACAATATGGAGCAGGTGCATGCCATCATGCAGGCTGCTGACGAAACTAACAGTCCGGTTATCATGCAGGGTTCTGCTGGTGCACGTTCTTATGCAGGCGAACCATTCCTGCGTCACCTGATTTCTGCTGCGATCGAAATGTACCCGCACATTCCTGTTGTTATGCATCAGGATCATGGCTCTGAGCCTGCGGTATGTTTACGTTCTATCCAGTCTGGTTTCAGTTCTGTGATGATGGACGGTTCATTAGAAGCTGATATGAAAACGCCTTCATCTTTCGAGTACAACGTTGATGTAACTCGTGAAGTTGTGAAGATGGCTCATGCTGGTGGTGTATCTGTTGAAGGCGAGCTGGGTTGTCTGGGTTCGCTGGAAACTGGTGAGATGGGCGAAGAAGACGGCCACGGCGCAGAAGGTAAACTTGATCTGGACATGCTATTAACTTCTGTCGAAGAAGCGGCTGACTTCGTTGAAGCTACTGGTGTAGACGCACTAGCGATCGCTATCGGTACTTCTCACGGTGCTTATAAATTTACCCAGGAGCCTACTGGCGAAATCCTGCGTATCGACCGCATCAAAGAAATTCACACTCGTATTCCTAACACTCACCTTGTTATGCATGGTTCTTCATCAGTACCTCAAGAGTGGCTGGCAATCATCAATAGTTATGGTGGTGATATGGGCCAGACTTACGGTGTACCTGTAGAAGAAATTCAGGAAGGCATCAAGAACGGTGTGGCTAAAGTTAACATCGATACTGATTTACGTATGGCTTCAACCGGTTCTATCCGTAAACATCTGGCTGAGAATACTTCTAACTTTGATCCACGTAAATTCCTCAAGGAATCTACCGCTGCGATGAAAGGTATCTGTAAAGCACGTTTCGAAGCATTCGGTTCTGCCGGTAATGCTTCTAAGATCACACCGCTTTCACTAGAGAAAATGATCGACTTTTACAAATAGTTTAAATTGTAAAATTTATCGAAAGGGGGAGCTATGTTCCCCCTTTTTATTTATCAAATATAATACGAGGATAATATGGCTGATTTAGAAATTGAAGATCAAATAGTTGGTGATGGAGATGAGGCCGTTGCCGGTCAGACCGTTGAAGTGCATTACACCGGCTGGTTGACTGATGGCACTAAATTTGATTCAAGCCATGACCGTAATCAGACATTCAGTTTCAAGCTGGGCGGTGGTCAGGTAATTGCAGGTTGGGATCAGGGTGTTGCTGGTATGAAAATCGGTGGCGCGCGCAAACTGACTATTCCGCCAGACCTGGGTTATGGTGAGCGTGGTGCGGGTGGTGTTATTCCGCCAAATGCGACTTTGGTATTTAAGGTTGAGTTGATAGGTCTGAGTTAAATTTGGTTTTATTGACTTAGAGAGCCGGGCTGATTTATCAGCCCGGCTTTTTTATTGGGTGTAATTTTTACTGGTTATTTTGGTTGGTATTTACTTGGGTTTTTTTGTTAGGCTTTGCGGTATTCGCACCGCGGGCGAGGTACTCTTTTGCTACAGCCCAAAAGAGTACCCAGAAAAGGCCGTCCCGATCCGTTCGCCCCGAGAAAAGCACTCGGGGTGCCTGAATCCACAGCCGTTGCCTACGAGCACACCTTGATGCGCCATCCGGGCGCACAAGGCTAAATTCGCCTTCCCTGGCGAATTTGCTCTACCAACGGCAGCAGATTCAGCAAACGAAATGGAAATCTAAACAAGGACTCGCAAAAATAAGCCAAAAGCCCAAAAGAATAAACAAAAGTATTTTCGAAATGAGATGGTTGGCTTTAGTGCCGTTTTTATCTTGTGACTTTCCTCCCACCTCCACAAGCCATCGAGGCAGTGCAGTTATCATGGGCTTTCTGTGAAAACTGTCTGAGCGTTTTTTGCGAGTTTTTTCACGGCATGATTACTGTGCTGCCTCGGTGGGAACCCCTGTGTTTTTTACAGGGGCGTAGTGGTAGTGGCGGCTTTTTTTGGTTACTTTTTTTAGCTGTAGAAAAAAAGTGACTCGCCCGCGGTGCGAGAACCGCAATGCCTAACGAAAAGTAAATCGTAAATGCTAAACACCAAGCACCAAAGTACAGTCAAAAGTTAAGGAGAATAAAACAATAGTAAAAACTATTTAACCAATCGCCCTGACATGGGGGTCTTTTTTATTGGAAGGGGTTATCAATGAGTCAATCAGCGCATCGGGTAAATTTGCATTGCCAGCTTTGATGTAAGGGTTGGTGAACACAGGGCAGTCGAGCCGTTCACGTAAGTCTGCTGCATTATCCATATGCTCGCTATGTTTATCTTCAAGCGAATTTAAAACTACGGCTGCTAAAGGCAGTCCGCGCATTTGAATTGCTTCTACATTTAGCAGAACCTGGCTGATTACGCCTAGTTTGTCATCGGCAATAAGTAAAACCGGGAGTTGCAAAGCGACAGCAAGATCTGCGTTCAGACCATTTTCTGCCAGTGGTGAATAAAATCCGCCAGCGCCTTCAACAAGGACAAACCCTTCTTCGCTGCCTTGCAAGCAAGCGCTGACTAATTGTTCTGTGGTTAGAATTTTATTGGCAAGATGGGCTGCGCGTACTGGAGAAATGGCTGGTTCGAACCGATAGGGGCATACTTCTGATAGTGAGCCCTGGTAATTTGCTGCTTCCATTAATGCGGTTGCATCTTGTGGAATGAGTTCTCCGTCTAGTCTTACACAGCCTGACTCGATGGGTTTTCTTGGGATGACCTTGATGTTTCGCTGACAAAGTTGTCTGGCAATTTCAGTGGCAACAAAAGTTTTACCAACATCTGTGCTGGTACCTGTGATGAAGACTCCTTGCATGTGTATTACTCCATTAGCAATTTTTTTGCTTGTTCATACTTTTCGGCTGTTTTTGTCACAATTGAGTCTGGAAGTTCAGGGCCAGGAGCCGTTTTGTCCCAGTCCAGCGTCTCCAGATAATCACGAACAAACTGTTTATCGAAACTCACAGGGCTGCTACCGGATTTATATTCGTCCTTGGGCCAGAAGCGTGATGAATCTGGCGTTAAAACTTCATCAATCAGGGTAAGCCGACCATCATTGTCGAGTCCAAATTCGAACTTGGTATCGGCGATGATAATGCCTCTCTGTAACGCATAGTCTGCCGCTTCTTTATAGAGACGTAAACTGACATCACGTACCTGCTCGGCAATGTCTGCGCCCAGTAACTCTTTCGATTGAGTGTAGTTGATGTTTTCATCGTGTGCACCAACGGCCGCTTTGGTCGATGGTGTGTATATCGCTTCTGGAAGTCTATCGGCTAATTGAAGATTGTCAGGAAGGTCTATGCCGCAGATAGAGCCGTTAGCCTGGTAGTCTTTCCAACCGGAGCCGATAATATAACCACGGACGATAGCTTCTACCGGTAAGGCTTTTAGTTTTTTCACGATCATCGCATGCTCGGCGACCTCTGCACGTTCTGCATCATCAGGTAAAACGTCTTCCAGTTTAAGGTCGCACATCTGGTTTGGAATAATATGTAAAAGTTTGTTCATCCAGAACTGGGTAACCTGATTTAGGATAATGCCTTTACCGGGAACGGGTGTAGGCATGATGACATCAAAGGCAGAGAGCCTGTCTGTCGTTACGATCAACATGTATTGATCATCTATATCATAGATATCACGCACTTTGCCGCTATGTAGTAAGGGTAAGCTTTTAATGTGACTGGTATGTAGTGTGGCAGGCATCTTGATAATCTTTTGGGTTAAACTGCTGATTAATTGTGTGTGTTTTTGTAACTGTGCATTTTACGCCAATGGTCGAAAATATGGGAAACAATAAAGTTGTAAATGTGATCCGTCATCTGGCGTTTGAAGATCTGGCCAGTTTTACCTCAGTGCTGCAGGCACATGATTATAAGATCAATTATATCGAAGCCGCCGATTTTGTATTAAAGCCGGATGACATTTCGCAAATTGATGCCTTATCGGATGAGTTGTTGATTATTCTGGGAGGCCCCATCAGCGTCAATGATGCAGACATATTTCCTTTTCTGGATATAGAAATCAATTTATTAAAACAGCGTGTGGCCGCAGATAAGCCTACCCTGGGGATATGTCTTGGCGCGCAACTAATAGCCAGTGCGCTGGGTGCAAAGGTGTATTCAGGTAATGAAAAAGAAATTGGCTGGTATGGTCTGAAGCTAACAACAGAAGGTAAGCAATCGGCATTGCGTTATTTGAGCGCTGAGCATTGTTCAATGTTGCACTGGCATGGTGAGACCTTCGATTTACCTGATGGCGCGGTTTTACTTGCCTCCAGTGAAAAATATCCAAATCAGGCGTTTAGCTACGGTAGTCATGTCCTCGCATTACAGTTTCATCCTGAGATAACACAACAGGGCATGGAAAAGTGGTTTATCGGCCATATTGGTGAGATTAAACAAACTGATGGTGTGAGTGTTGAGCAGTTAAGAAAAAATACACATCAGTTTGCCAATCAGTTAGAAGTGCAGGGTGAACTATTTTTTAATAGCTGGATTAATGAAGTGGTATAGCAAATCAACAAAGTATTGATTAAGCACCCTGTCAATTAGTACTGCCCTCTCACAATGGCGTAAGCAAGAGATTTGATGGTGTGTGTATGCTTTCAATAAAGGCTTATTTTCGCTAAAATAGCTGGCCTTGCCTGTGATTTGTGAATAAGTAGCGTGATATGCAAATCATTAAGTCGAGACTAGTCGGTAAAACATAAGTGCTTCACTAATCCTGGCGCTAATTAACTGATTTTACTAAAGAAAATACTGGCGATTATCGCTGTATGTATGGTTACGGGTTAAATATGAGTTCAACATTGCAAGAACAGACAAAAATTGGATTCCCTGAAAAACAGGGCTTGTATGACCCTGCTTTCGAAAAAGACAGCTGTGGCGTCGGTTTTGTCGCGCATATTAAAGGCAAGCCTAGCCATCAGATCGTTGTTGATGCTGAAATTATGCTGCAACGCATGGAACATCGTGGCGGTTGTGGCTGTGAACCCAATACGGGTGATGGCGCTGGCATATTAACCGGTATGCCGTACGATTTTTGCGTAAAAGTCGCTAAACAGGATCTGGCTGTGGATTTACCCGCGGCCGGTTTATTTGCCGCCGGTAATGTATTTTTACCCACTGATGAAAGCCAACGTCAAACCTGTATTGCAGCGGTTGAGACGATCATCGCTGAGCAGGGGCAAAAATGTCTGGGCTGGCGTGAAGTGCCGGTTGATACTGATGGTGCCGATATCGGCCCTACCGCGAGATTGTCACAGCCGGTCATCATGCAGCTGTATATCGAAGCTGTGGGTATCGAAGGCAAAGATTTTGAGCGCCAGCTTTATGTAATCCGTAAACGCAGTACGCATTTCTTGCGTTACGATAAGTCTCTGTCGCAGCGCAAAATGTTTTATATCTGTTCATTGTCGCCACGTATCATTATTTATAAAGGTATGCTTAATGCATTGCAGGTAAAAACATTTTATCTGGATCTGCAGGATATCGATTACACGTCGCATATCGCGATGGTGCATTCACGCTTTAGTACCAACACGTTCCCGTCATGGGACCGGGCGCAGCCCAATCGTTATATGAGTCATAACGGTGAAATTAATACTCTATTAGGTAACAGAAACTGGATGGCAGCGCGTCAAGGTGTGGCGAAGAGTGATGCTTTTGGCTGCCCGATTGAAAAGCTTTTTCCTATTGCCGAAAACGACTGCTCTGACTCAGGAAACTTCGATAACGTTCTAGAATTTCTATTAATGTCCGGTCGCAGTCTGCAGGAAGCGGTGATGCTGATGGTACCGGAAGCATGGCAGTCTGATGACAATATGGATCAGGCGAAAAAAGATTTTTACCGGTTCAACTCTACGATGATGGAGCCATGGGATGGTCCTGCCTCGATAGCCTTTACTGACGGCAATTATATTGGCGCCGTGCTTGACCGTAATGGTCTACGTCCTAGCCGTTATTATTTAACACATGATGACCGGGTGATCATGGCATCTGAAGTTGGTGTGGTCGATGTTGATCCTGCGGACGTTAAATTCAAAGGCCGTCTGCAACCAGGGAAAATGTTCCTTATCGATTTTGATAAAGGCGAGTTAATTTCTGATGAAACTCTGAAGCAGGATTTTGCAACGCGGCGCCCGTATGGTGAATGGTTAAACAATCAGGAAATTAAATTATCTGATCTTGGTTGTGGCATGGATGAAAAGTCGGAAGCACACGGCTTTGAACCGACGACCATTATTCCGCGCATGCAGGCATTTGGTTATACCACTGAAACCATGCAGTTCATGTTATTACCGCTGGTGCGCGAGTTGCGTGACCCTGTCGGTTCAATGGGTAATGACTCAGCACTGGCCTGTCTTTCTGACAAGCCGCGTATGATCTATGATTACTTCAAACAGTTGTTCGCGCAGGTAACTAACCCGGCGATCGACTCGATCCGTGAAGAAGTTGTGATGTCACTGGAATGTTATATCGGTCCAGAAGGTAATTTACTGGAAACCACAGAGCAGCACGCACATCGTTTACGTGTGACGCATCCAATATTAACCAATGAAGAGCTGGCTGCATTAAAACACCTGGATCATCGTGGCTGGAAATCTAAAACCATCGACATCACCTACGAAAAATCAGCCGGTGTTACTGGCCTGGCAAAGCGTCTGGATGAGATCTGTGCAGAAGCCAGTGATGCAATCAAACAAGGTTATAGCCTGGTCGTGCTGACGGATAGAAATATTTCAGCGCAACGAGTTCCGGTCAGTACTCTATTGGCGACCGGTGCGGTGCACCACCATCTGGTAGCAAACCAGGAACGTACGCGTATTGGTATCGTGCTGGAAACCGGTGAGGCGCGTGAAGTGCATCAGCACTGTCTGTTAATCGGTTACGGTGCGGACGCTATTAATCCTTACCTTGCTTTTGAAGCACTGTTTCAATCGCAGCGTGAAGGTTTGCTGGATGCAGAAAAATACACGGACGAGGCCATCGTTGCGGCTTACCGTAAAGGTGTTGCCAAGGGCATGCTGAAAGTGATGGCTAAGATTGGTATCTCAACATTACACTCATATAAAGGTGCCCAGATATTTGAGGCTGTTGGTTTAGGTGAAGATGTCATAAACCGTTGCTTTAAAGCTACGGCGAGTCGCATTAAAGGCGTTAGCCTCGAAGTGCTTGCTGAAGAGTCATTACGTCGACATAAAAGAGCCTATCCAGATCGTGACCTGGTACGACTGCCCATGCTGGATAACCCCGGTGATTTCCACTGGCGTAACGGCGGTGAAGTGCACATGTGGAATCCGCAGACCATTGCCAATATTCAACTGGCTGCGCGCACTAACAGTCGCGAAGCCTATAAACAGTTTGCCAAAGTATCCGATGATGATTCAACCCGTCGAGCAACCTTGCGTGGCTTGCTGAACTTCAAAAAAGGGGCTAATGGTGGTGCTATTCCACTGGATGAAGTTGAATCTGCCAAAGAAATTGTTAAACGTTTCGTCACCGGTGCGATGAGTTTCGGTTCGATATCAGCAGAGAGCCACGAAACACTGGCTATCGCGATGAATCGTATGGGCGGTAAGTCAAACACGGGCGAGGGCGGTGAAGACGCTGAGCGTTTTATCCCGATGGCCAATGGCGACTCCAAACGTTCTGCGATCAAACAGATCGCGTCTGGCCGATTCGGTGTGACTAACTGGTATTTAACCAACGCCGATGAACTGCAGATCAAAGTATCGCAGGGTGCAAAACCGGGCGAAGGCGGTGAATTACCGGGCGGAAAAGTGGACGCGCATATAGCACGCCTGCGTCATTCTACGCCGGGCGTAGGGTTAATCAGTCCGCCGCCGCATCATGATATCTACTCGATTGAAGATCTGGCGCAGTTAATCCACGATCTTAAAAACGCAAATCCATCAGCGCGTATCAGTGTGAAACTGGTCGCCGAGATCGGTGTCGGCACTATTGCTTCTGGTGTAACTAAAGCATTCTCTGATCATATCGTTATTGCCGGTCACGATGGTGGTACCGGTGCTTCACCATTAACCTCGGTGAAACATGCTGGTCTGCCGTGGGAGTTAGGTGTTGCAGAAACGCATCAGACATTAGTGATGAATGATCTGCGTTCACGCGTAACATTGCAGACTGATGGCCAGTTAAAAACCGGAAGAGACATTACTATCGCTGCATTATTAGGCGCTGAAGAATTTGGTTTTTCTACCGCGCCATTGATAACGCTGGGATGTATCATGATGCGTAAGTGTCATCTGAATACCTGTCCAGTGGGTATTGCCACGCAGGATAAGGAACTGCGTAAGAAATTTAAAGGTAAACCAGAGCACGTGGTTAATTATCTGTTCATGGTTGCTGAAGATATGCGTGAGCATATGGCTTCGCTAGGTTTCCGCACAGTGAATGAAATGATTGGTCGTGTTGATGTGTTAGAGACAGATAGTGCAATTCATCATTGGAAAGCCAGTGGCATCGATTTATCCATGTTGTTATCACCAGCAGTAAAACCGCACGAGGGTGTCGAGGTGTATCGCACGCAGGTGCAGGATCATGGCCTTGAAAAAGCGCTGGATAACGAAATCATTAAGCTTGCAAAAACAACCATAGAAAACGGTGCGGCAGTTTCTATAGATCTTCCTGTAGTCAATACCAATCGTGTTGTCGGTACTATGCTGTCGCACGAATTAGCTAAAGAACGTCAAGGAAAACCACTAGCTGACAATACGCTGCACATCAAACTAACAGGTTCAGCGGGTCAGAGTCTAGCTGCCTGGTTATATGAGGGCGTGACAATCGAGCTGGAAGGTGATTCCAACGATTATGCGGGTAAAGGTCTATCCGGTGGCCGGTTAATAATGTATCCATCGAAGAGCGCTAACTTTGTCGCTGAAGAAAATATTATTGCTGGTAATACGGTGTTATACGGTGCGACTTCAGGCGAAGCCTATTTCAGAGGCATTGCAGCGGAGCGTTTCTGCGTGCGTAACAGTGGTGCCAGTACTGTTGTTGAAGGTGTCGGTGATCATGGCTGTGAATACATGACGGGCGGTCGTGTTGTTGTGCTCGGTGAGACCGGACGTAACTTTGCTGCCGGAATGAGTGGTGGTGTTGCTTATATCTGGGACAGGAATAAAACATTCTCCGCCTTGTGCAATATGGGCATGGTAGAGCTGGAATCACTGACAGTCGAAGAAGATATCAATGAAGTAAAAACATTAATTGAAAATCATCTTAGATACACCGGCTCAGATAGGGCAAAAGCTGCACTGGATAATTGGCCTGAAACGATAAAACAGTTTGTTAAAGTTATGCCAACAGACTACAAGCGCGTTCTATCAGAGCTTAAAAAGCAAGAAGAACAGGCAGTCGCGTAAAAGCAGTGAATAGTGTACTGCAATCGTTCCTGACGATTCCAGCATACACCCCATCCATGGGGTTAAATAACTAATAGTTAAAAAAATCAGAGTATATGTGATGGGTAAACCAACCGGTTTTAAAGAGTTTAAGCGTAAGACAGAAGATTACCGTGAGGTCAGTCTGCGGGTAAAAGATTACGGCGAAATTTTTACCGGTATACATGATGTCGAGCATCTTGGAACGCAGGGCGCGCGCTGCATGGATTGTGGTGTTCCATTCTGCCAGTCTGGGAATGGTTGCCCGGTAAATAATCTGATACCTGAATGGAACCATCTGGTTTATACCGAACAATGGCAACCAGCGTTAAATCGTCTGCATAAGACAAATAATTTTCCTGAATTTACCGGTCGTGTTTGTCCTGCGCCTTGCGAAGGTGCCTGTGTATTAGGTGTCAATGAACCTGCGGTCACCATTAAAAATATTGAAAATGCCATTGTTGATAAAGGTTTTGCTGAAGGCTGGATCAGTGCAAGACCACCGGTAAATCGTAGCGATAAAAAAATCGCGATAATCGGTTCAGGCCCTGCGGGTTTAGCGGCAGCAGCGCAGCTAAATAAAGTGGGACACAATGTTACCGTTTACGAACGTGCAGATCGCATCGGTGGTTTATTGATGTATGGCATTCCTAATATGAAGTTAGGGAAAGATGTTGTGCAACGGCGTGTCGATCTATTAAAAGAAGAAGGCGTTGTTTTTGTAACCAACGCAGACGTGGGCGGTAATGGTGACAATGCGGTTGATGTTAAAACATTGAAGAAAGAAAATGATGCAGTGTTATTCGCAACAGGTGCGACAAGAGCGCGTGATCTAGATGTGCCTGGACGTGACTTAAAAGGTGTTCACCTGGCAATGGAGTTTTTAACGGCCAACACAAAAAGTTTATTAGACTCTGATCTTAACGACGGTAACTACATTTCTGCAAAAGATAAAAATGTCGTTGTTATCGGTGGTGGTGATACCGGCACTGATTGCATCGGTACGTCATTACGTCACGGTTGTAAGTCGATGGTTAACTTCGAATTGTTACCACAGTCTCCGGCAGAACGTGCAGAAGATAATCCCTGGCCATTATGGCCACTGATTCATCGTATTGATTACGGTCATGAAGAGAGTAGGGAGCGTTTTGGTCGCGACCCTCGGGAATACCGTGTTCTTACCAAAGAGTTTATCGATGATGGTAATGGTAATGTTGCCGGTGTAAAGATCGTTGAAGTCCGTTGGGCAAAAGTCGATGACCAATGGAAGATGGAAGAAGTTGAAGGTACGGAAAAAATTTGGGATGCGGATCTGGTCCTATTATCCATGGGATTCTTAGGACCAGAGCATTATGTTAGTGATGCAGTGTATGTCGAGTACGACGCACGTTCAAATTACCAGGCCGAGCATGGCAAGTACACCACAAACATTGAAGGTATATTTGCTGCGGGTGACTGTCGACGTGGCCAGTCTTTAGTTGTCTGGGGAATAAATGAGGGTCGTGAAGCGGCACGTGAGATCGATTGTTATCTGATGGGTGACACTTTATTGCCATAAATAGTTAAACAATAATTTTCAAATAAAAAAAGCGACATTATTGTCGCTTTTTTTATTTGACCGATAACATTTAGCCTTAAGCGTAATTATCAATCACTGTTTTTTTTTGACCATATTGGTCAAGAAATTTAGTTAATATCTCCTCAGTACCGTTTTCAAAATCAATGAAGGCAAGATTTAACATATATTCATCTTGCGACATTCTCTGCACGGACATCATGCGGCAGTTGGCATATAGTTTTTTTGGGCCATCTTCCAGGGGTAATTCAGTAACGGCTTTTAAGCGTATGTGACTTATTGCGTGACTTTGGATGCCGCGAGGTTCAATTTCGTTTGTTACCCAGGTATCACAGATAATTTGTAAGCCACAACTGGATATATTACGTGAAGTAACTGTGAGTATGTTGCCGTTATCTAGCAACATATCAACAGGAAGCTCAATCTCGTAACGAGGTGTCTGTCTTCTATCGGATACGCCGGGAATGTCTATTATCATAATTATAAAAAAATTGTCTTACTTCATTAATATCTTAGTACAAGCTGATGAAAATTAGAAACAAATTGTCACTATATCAACAAATTAGTAAGGTTTCTGACAAATGGTCATGATTTGGTGTTTTTTTGAGTAGTTTGTCATTATTCCAAATATGATATTATGCGCTGTTTATTACGGGTGGCAGAGATTATATTAAGAATTTCCACCTGATCTTATAAAAAATTACTGCTATAAACTATATAACTTATTGATTTTATTTAATTAAATATTATCAGGAGATATCGTCATGCCAGAAGATAAAATAACAGAAACGCTTTCTATGTTGGATAAGATTGATATCCAGCAGTTAATTGAGACCTATGTTTTGCCATGGGGCATAAACATAGTGATGGCATTAGCGATATTTATTATCGGTAAGTTTGTCGTCAAAATGGTAGTTAAATTCACCAAAAAGTTAATGAGCAAAGCGCATGTTGATAATATACTCATTAACTTTATCGCCTCTATAATCAATGCGATTTTATTGTTGTTCGTCGTGATTGCTGCGCTGGACCAGCTGGGCGTTGAAACGACATCACTGATCGCCTTAATCGGTGCTGCCGGTTTAGCTGTTGGTTTGGCATTACAGGGCACGCTGCAAAATCTTGCTTCAGGTGTCATGCTGATCATCTTCAGACCATTCAGTGATGGTGACTTCGTCGAGGCTGGCGGCGTAAGTGGTGTGGTCGAAGAGATCGGTATATTTAGTATCACTATGCGTACTGGCGATAACCGTGAGGTCATCGTTCCTAATGGTGCGATATATGGCGGCACGATCACCAACAATTCTAGACGTGCGACGCGACGTGTTGATATGGTATTTGGTATTGGCTATGACGATGACCTGTTGAAAGCAAAAGAAATTCTTAATCGTATTCTTAGCGAAGATGAGCGAATTCTTGCAGATCCTGCGCCAACTGTTGCGGTAGGTGAGCTTGCGGATAGCAGTGTAAACTTCAATGTCCGTCCTTGGTGCAATACATCTGATTACTGGGGTGTATACGGCGACATTCATGAAAAAGTTAAATTAACTTTTGACGCAGAAGGTATTTCTATTCCTTACCCACAGATGGATGTGCATCAGGATAAGGCTGCGTAATAGTTTTTGTGTCAGAAAAAAATCGTAAAACATACAATTGAAGAGATTTGCAATGAAAAAACATTTGTACTTAATAATGCTATCGAGTTTACTGGCCATAACAGCTAACGCAAAAGCGGCAGAGGAAGCTAAGCCGGTAGAAAAGTCGCCGTGGAAAAGTTCGGTAGAACTAGGTTTTATTCGTACTACCGGTAATACAGAAACACAGACTACTGCGCTTAAAGCCGATGTGGTTTATGAAGTAGACAAGTGGCGTCATACCGGGCATGCCGAAGGGTTTGGCCAGCAATCGAAAGATGACGTCACTAATGAAAATGTTGTTTCTGCAGAACGTTATGAGATATCAGGTAAGTCGGATTATAAATTCACACCACGGGATTACGCATTCGGCCTGGTTAAGTTTAAAAAAGATCGCTTTAGTGGTTTTGAGTATGAAGATACTGTTGCGCTGGGTTATGGTAATAAAGCAATTAAACAGGACAACATGGAGCTAGACCTGGAGATTGGTCCTGGTGCCAGGTTCTACAAACCGGATAATGGCGGTTCTGAGAGCGAGGCGTTGTTAGTACTGGCCGCTAATTACTGGTGGGCGATAACTGGTAACTCTAAGTTTACGCAGGTGTTTAATTTTGATATTGGTGAAGTGTACACAGACAGTAAGTCAGTGACCGGCATCCAGGCAAACATTAATAAAACGTTGGCATTGAAATTTACCTATACCTTAAGGCATAAATCTGAAGTGCCCGATCCAGCTACTACAGAAAATACTGATACGGAATTAGCAATGACGTTGGTTTATAATTTCTAAATAGTAAGTTCTACGCATAAAAAAGCACTCGTACGAGTGCTTTTTTATTGCATCCTTGTTTTGTCATTTAAATCTATAGTCAGAATTTAAAGGCTAAACCAGCAAACACTTCGCCCTGAATGAATAAGCTACCGCTTACATTAATAGCACAGCCGCCGCTACAGAATATTGTAGAGTTACTGTTAAACAGGGTGCCTAGACCGCGTGTTTCCAGTCGCAGGGCAATGCTGTCGGTAATCGGCCACTTTAAACCGATGCCAAGACTAAAAGATGCGCGTAGATCGGACTGAGTGTCAGGAAAGTCCGGGCTTAGATAAGTAAAGCCGAGGCCACCACTAACAAAAGTTTCCAGGTCTTTTTGTTTTGAAATAGGTGCTGTGCCGCCAAAGTGTAAATAATCAATCGTTAATGGAATATCGACGGGATCTGGCTGTCCTTCGACATTGATGGAGTTTAATTGTGATGACTGGTGGCTGTAATACACTTCGATTGATTTTCCTCGCTCGTAAGGAAAACCAAGGATAAGGCCATATATTTCAGAGGCCACGACGGTATGTGTTGAGTCGTTTGTTGTATCAGTAAAATCACCACCACCGCGAAAGCCAAGTATCGGCGTTATTTCGACTGAATAACTGTTTGTGCTGATAGATAATAAAACAAGGAATAATGTTCTGGTAAGTATTTTCATAAGCATATTTATAATCAGATT
Organism: uncultured Gammaproteobacteria bacterium; assembly: GCA_913065105.1. Taxonomy (GTDB): domain Bacteria; phylum Pseudomonadota; class Gammaproteobacteria; order SZUA-229; family SZUA-229. The sequence continues at coordinate 25,175 of CAJXZZ010000023.1, forward strand.
TTTTATCTGTAAGTTATAAGGTTGTTATAGTTCTACAGTTATCTTCTCTGAAGCAGCTATCGCTTTCTGCTTTGCTGCTTCAACGGTGATATCTCTTGCCAGAGCCACTCCCATGCGTCGCTGGCCTTTTACTTCTGGTTTACCAAACAAGCGTATCTGTGTATCAGGCAATTGTAATGCATCGGCAATGTTATTAAAGGTTACCTGGTCTGAATCACCATTAACAAGGATAACACTACTTGCGCTGGGGCCATGAAAATGGATTTCAGGGATGGGTAATCCTAGTATGGCGCGTGCATGTAAAGCAAACTGAGACAGATCCTGTGAAATCATTGTGACCATGCCTGTGTCATGTGGTCGCGGCGAAACTTCACTGAAGATAACATCATCACCTTTAATAAACAATTCCACGCCAAAAATACCGCGGCCGCCAAGGGCATCGGTAATCTTAGTTGCCATATCGCGTGCTTTTTTAATGGCACTGTCTGACATAGCCTGGGGCTGCCACGATTGACGGTAATCGCCATCAACCTGTATATGGCCGATGGGCTCGCAAAAACTGGTGCCATCAATATGGCGTACGGTTAATTGCGTGATCTCATAATCAAAATCAACAAAACCCTCAACGATAACTTTTCCCGCGCCAGTGCGACCACCTTGCTGTGCGTAGTTCCATGCGCTATCGATATCGTGCAACGTTTTTATCGTGCTCTGGCCTTTGCCAGATGAACTCATAATAGGTTTAATGACACACGGGATACCGATGTTCTCTATAGCCGCATCAAATTCTTCTCGCGTAGTAGCGAATTGATAGGGTGACGTGGTAAGGCCGAGTTCTTCGGCTGCAAGTCTTCGTATGCCTTCACGGTTCATGGTAAGCCTGGCTGCACGTGCAGTAGGGATAACAGTAAAACCTTCAGCTTCGAGTTCGACCAGGGTATCAGTAGCGATGGCCTCTATTTCGGGAACGATATAATCCGGTTTTTCAGTTTCAATGATGGTTCGTAAGGCGTCACCATCTAACATAGAGATAACGTGACTGCGGTGGGCCACCTGCATAGCCGGTGAGTTTTTATAACGATCGACAACAATGACTTCGACACCATAACGCTGTAATTCAATAACAACTTCTTTACCAAGCTCGCCACCACCGCAAAATAATACTTTAGTCGCAGTGTTTGATAGCGGGGTGCCAATGGAAGTCATCGTGTTCTCGTAATAGATAGGCTAAGCAAGAATTATATCGTTATTGTAATCTTTTTGGATAGTTAAAAGCGATTCACCGCAGAGACGCGGAGAATAATGCTTTTATTATTTTTGGCACCTGGAGCAATAAAAAGTAGAGCGCGCCTGCTGGTTAAGTTTTTTTATCGGGCTGCCACAGACTGTGCAGGGCTCGTCTTTTCGGCCGTATACCAGTAGTTTTTGTGCGAAATAACCGGGCTGGCCGTCTTCAGCAGTAAAATCTTTTAAGGTTGTGCCACCCTGTTCGATAGATTCGATAAGGGTGTTTTTGATCGCGGAGACCAATTTTTCGAAGCGAGCAAGTGAAACACTGCCGGCCCTGCGTTTAGGATTTATGCCAGCCTTGAATAGAGATTCGCTGGCATAGATGTTGCCAACACCTACAACCATATGACTATTCATGATAAAGGATTTTATCGAGCAGCTACGTTTGCCTGCTTTGTTACGTAGATATGTCGCATCAAAAGTTTCGTCAAGCGGTTCTGGGCCCAATGATTTAAACAGTTTGTGTTCGTTGATGTCGTCTGCTGTCCATAATACACAACCGAATTTTCTTGGGTCACGTAAGCGTAATATTTTACCGTTAGAAACACATATGTCGATGTGGTCATGTTTTTCTACTGTGGTGTGTTTTGTACAGATCCGTAGACTGCCTGACATGCCTAGATGGATGATGATGCAGCCGTTATCAAGTTTCAGATAAATGTATTTGGCACGGCGACAGATCTGACGCACTTTTTGACCGGTTGCGAGTGCCGGCAGATTTTTTGGAATTGGCCAGCGTAACTTATGTTGGCGAATTATTACATCAGTAATGGTTTTATTGCGCAGGTGCGGTTCAATGCCGCGACGACTGGTCTCGACTTCTGGAAGTTCAGGCATGAATGTATTAACTAGCGGTAGTTAAAGGTCTCGTTCGACTTCGTCAGTATCAACCTGACCGCTGAGACGACGACGCACATGTGACCAGGAGATACCGATGCTCAATACGCTGGCCAGCATGATCGAAATTATATAGGTGATAACGCGGAAACTGTCAGACGATAAACCGAAGACATCGATGATTAACCAGATGGCAAGACCGAAAAAGGCGGCTGCCAGTATTATGCCAATATAACCGAGGGAGCCCAGCGTGGCACGTATTAAAATAATCCAGCAGATCAGAATTATTACGCCGATGAATGCCTTCAGTACACTGAAGGCAGGCAGGTCTTCATAGACCCAGCTAAAGTAGGAAAAACCTTCAGGGTTATAGCTGGCGAATACGACGACGAGTGCAAAAATGAAACGAATAATAAATCTATCCCAGCCAAAGCTTTTTTGTAATGTCATGGTATGCGTCCAGTTATATTTAGTTGTGAGTATTATATGAAGTTCTATGCTTTGTTGCGATGTAATATCAAGGGGCGATTTTCGTATTGTTATTGATTTCGACAGGGCGGATCAGCTGATCATAGGCTGCGATATCGAGATGATATTCAAGGCCTGTGTCAGGACGAGCGAGTATCAGCCAGGGCTCGATGTCGGTAATAATGTAGCGAACGGGTTGTTCTATATCCTTTAAATAGATAAATACTTCGCCAAGTTCATCACGTTGTAAATATGCATGCACCCCGAATGCCTGGTTATGTTGCCAGTGATCTATGGCTTTAGCGATGTTGTCGGCACTCATGCCGATATTGCTTCGCCATAAACCTTTGTCGTCTTTAGCGATGGTCTGATTTATAAGTACAAGCTTTTCGATGGCGCTGTTAGCCGGTAATAAATTAAGAGAAACCAGCGTGCTAAAGTGTGAACTGATTAGCGGGTAATAGACATCCTCGATGGTATAGATGCTCTGGTTTACTCTGATGTAGCGCAGATTGGTGGCGGCATTGATGACGCCAAAAGCAACAGTGTTGTCATCGAACTGAATGCTTGTTTTTGGTTTTGCCAAACCGATCTTATCAATATCTATTTCTGATACATCGTACTGATTATGAACAGGTGCGACTACCAGTTCTATTAGAGAGCTGATGCGAAAATTGTTTGCGGCAACAGAAACTGGTCGTGTGATTTGCCATTGTTTATCACTTAGCCTGTTAATTACTGTCGAGTTTTTATTGTGCTGGATTTTAATTAAAGCGATATCGTTTGGGTTGATGTCAGTCAACTGCTGCAAGCGTGTGTTTTGTTCTTCGCTGAAATAAATGATAAAAGCCAACGAGATAACGACGATGAAAAGAACCAGGTTAAGTATGTTTATTTTGCTCATGTTGATCTCTGCATCAATTGTTTTTGCGTCTGTACCAGATGCGAAAACCGATAATCAGCAAAAGCAGTGGTATGACTAAGAAGAAACCAAAAGCAATGATCATTAACTGCGTATCATTTAACTCAAGTTTCGTGTCGGCTGAAGCCTGTACTTCTACGGATACAAAATCATCGTCGCCGATTAACCAGTTGAAGATATTTAGGCCAAGATTAAGATTGGCTCCAGCGCCGATGTAACCGTCAGAAAGAAAATCACTGTCACCGATAACTACAGCACGTTGAGTCTGAGGTTTGGCATTTGGCAGTGAGATGGATGAATCAATATTACGGTGTAAAGCTACTGCAATAGTTACAGGGCCTGCGATGTCACCGCTGCTGGAATCAAACACCATCTCGTCAGATATGCCGCTCATTTCAGACCAGCTTTTGCCATACGAACTAAACAGGGCTTCAAGCTGCCAGTTGTTTACCGTGGCATCGTTAGTCAGTGGACTGATGCCACGTGTTATAGGAAACAAGGTGTTATAACGAATAGTACTGGTGATGATGTGCGGATAAAATTCGGTGACTGGAATAATGGCAGGGTGAGGTATGTTCAATGTTTTTCTGAGGTCGGCGTTATTATCTACGATGACGCCTGCCTGTAGCTGTAAGCCAAATGATGATGCAATTTTATCGAGACCCTGAAGTTCTCCAGGATCGGCCAGCCACAACAGGTTGCCGCCATCGTTAATAAAACTTTCTAGCTGTGTAATTTCACCAGCTAAATATTCGTTTATAGGTGCAGCGACAACCAGTATTTTGGTATTAGCGGGTAAGGCCTTCTCTAATAGATTTACCGTCTGCAGGTTAAAGCCCATCTGTTTGAGCTGTTTATGCAATTCTGAATAGGCGCGTTTATTACTGCCATTGATATCGCGTTCGCCATGACCCGTTAAAAAGACCACCTGCTGATTATCGCGCCGATTTAATCGTAGTAGAGCATTGCTGATTGCCTGCTCGCCTAATGAGTCAATATGTTCCATGCGATTGTTATAATAGATAACAAAAGCAAATGGTTTGTTCATTACGATACCGTCTTGTTGTGCCTGATCGATATCGATGTCCGGGTTTAATAAACGTAGATTAAAGTCGGGTTTGATGTGCTGATAACGGCCAATAATTTCTTTGATGGCCTGCCTGGTCACGTCATCCGTGGTGTAGGCATGAACGGTTATACTTTTATCTAACATGTAAAGTAAGTCGATGCTGTTATCTGATAACGAGTGCCGTTTGTTTGCGGTTAAATCGTATTGATAGTTATAGTGGTTGCTGATCCACGCCAGCATGCCGATACCACTGATAAATAACAGCAGAAAAACTATCCGTTGAATAGTTAGTTGTAAGCGCGATTGGTTAGATAGTTTCATGGTTGTTTTAAAACTTTTCAGCGTCTCTGCGGTGAATGCTTTGCATTTTGATCACGACTGTAAACGTTGTGTTTCTAACTGTCTTATTGCCAGAACAATAAAACCGAAAATAAACAATAAAAAGTAAGCGATATCACGGGTGTTTAATATGCCGCGTAACAGTGCTGTAAAATGTACATGCAAAGACAAATAGCTGAATACATTATTGCCGTCTGTGGCTGACGCGTTACTGACATTAAGCATCCATAACAGCAGTAACAGGCCAAAAGTGCTTATTGCTGCAATCATAGGGTTATCGGTTAATGACGACATATAAAGCCCGGCTGCACTAAATGCGGCCAGTGCAAGAAATAAACCGAAAACGCCAGAAAATAATTTAGTCAGGTCCAGTTCTGTTCCCATAGCGAGTGAAAGCGGCATCAGTGTTATTAAAACCAAAAGACATACAATAAAAAATAATAAACCTAAATATTTACCCAGCACGATCTCAGTGATGCTTACCGGTGCGCTGAGTAACAGACTGATGGTTTTATTGCGTTTTTCTTCGCTGATCAATCGCATGGTTAATAACGGCATGACCATCAGCAATACGATGCTGGCGAGTTCAAATAACGGTGAGGCAATTAGATCAGTAACGCCCGGTGCATTTTTTAACGTGGTTAATTCTGACTGAATGCTAAAAAATACATCGATAGATGAGAAAAAAGACCACGCCAGAATAACTTGAACCACAGCCAATATCACCCACGCCAGTGGCGACATAAACATGCTGCGAAATTCGCGTTTAGCAATTGTCAGTATCATCACGATGTTTCGACCATGTTTTTTTCGCGCATATCGATATCCCCTACCGTTAGATCGATAAAGATCTGTTCCAGCGAAGTTTGCCTGGCGGTGAAGCGGCTGAGACCCCATTTCAGTTTTACGATATATTCGATAAGTTGTTCTGCGTTCAGATCGCTATCGATTATAAAATTATTGTTATCGATCTGTTCGACAGAAATGAAAGCATCATGGCTCGCGATTTCATCCTGAGTAACAGTGTCAGTGAGTGACATTTCGTATTGTGTCGTTTGTTTGTGCAACAGTTCGTCAATGCTGGAGCTGTAGACCAGGTTGCCATGATTGATGATCTGCACCCGGCTGCATAACGCCTGAACTTCGGGCAGGATATGTGTGCATAAAATAATGCCATGGGTTTCACCCAGTGTTTTTATCAACTGGCGTATTTCCAGGATCTGAATCGGATCAAGCCCAACGGTGGGTTCATCCAGAATAATAACCGGTGGTGAATGTAAGATAGCCTGCGCGATGCCGACGCGTTGCTGAAAACCTTTTGACAGATTGTTGATCAAACGATGGCGCACATCACCCAGACCACAACGTTCAATCGCGGAATCGCACACGCTAGTAAGCTGTGTTTTGGTTATGAGGTGTAAGCGACCACAAAACTGCAGATACTCTGTCACAGTCATCTCTTTATAGAGTGGCGGATTTTCAGGTAGATAGCCTAAGGACGCTTTCGCGGCTTTAGGTTTATCTAATAGATCGATGCCATTAATGCTTATCTCGCCAAAAGTAGGCGCCAGGTTACCGCTCAACATCTGCATGGTGGAAGTCTTGCCTGCCCCATTGGGGCCAAGAAAACCCAGAATGTCGCCGGCAGCCAGCTCAAAGCTGATGTTATTGACCGCGCAGAAGTCGCCGTAGTGACGAGTCAGATTGTTAACAGAGATAAGCGAAGACATGGGGCGTTATTATTACTGAATTGAGTATACATGCAAGTAAAAACTAAGATATTTACCCCCTGCGTTACCTTTTTCACCTGCTGATCATCCGGGCAGAAATTTATCAAAAAACACTCTATAATCGACAAGGTCTACTGATTAACAATATTTGCGAATATAACGTGTAAAAGGTGAACAAATGATTAGATATGGTGAATTAGATCAAGCGATTTCTATATATACTCGGACTGATGACGCACATGAGAATATTCCTGTTGAATACTATCGGCAAGTCATGAAATTAGCCATTGCGTTGAATAATGACGGCAAACATTGGGATATGCAGCAGTCTGCAGCTATTCTGCTGTTTCTTGCATTTAGCGACGGCCATCTACAACCTAATCAGCTTAGTTCCAGCGGTCTGATGGCTCTGGATCATGCAGAAAACCTTATGCTGGATTATGATCTGAAAACGGACAAGGCTAATAATGTGAGCAATATTTTACTTAAAGCTGTCGGCTATAAGTAAACGACCAGGCGTATTGGTTCCAGGTCTAAAATTTATTGCTTCTGCCAATACAACGTTTTAAACATCCACCGCACTGACAGTTAAGGAATGACATGTCCACCTTCGCTAACATAACCGGTTTTTTATAGAGAGCAACTTAAAAGACCGACTTATGTATTCATATCTAAAACGACCATTACTGCATTACCTCAGCTTTACCCTCGTCGCATTGTTTCTATCGGCACATCAGGTGAATGCTGGCAGTCAGGATACTTATGAGAAAGTTAGGCCTAGCGTACTACAGGTTCTTATTCTTGATAAAACCAGCGGTACTAAGTCGAGTTTTGGTTCAGGATTTTTTGCCGGTGATGGTTATATAGTCACCAATTTTCATGTCATATCTGATCTGGTGTTTCATCCTGAACGCCACCGAGCACAATACCGAAATGCAGATGATGAACGAGGCGATCTGACGTTATTATATTTTGATGTCGTTAATGATCTTGCAGTGTTGCGTAGTGACAACTATCAGGGGCCTGGCTTGAAGATAGCACAGCAGCCGCCTCATAACGGAGAGCGTATTTATGCGATGGGGCATCCACATGATCTTGGTCTTAGTGTTGTAGAGGGCACCTATAATGGACTGTTAGAAGATAAACTGATTCCGCGCATTCACTATACAGGATCACTTAACCCGGGAATGAGCGGCGGACCAGCGCTAGATAAAGACAATAACCTGGTCGGCGTCAATGTATCGGGTATGGGTGATCAGGTGAGTTTTCTTGTGCCTGCGCGATACGTGTCTGAGATGTTAAATAATGTTAAAACGTATCAGAACGTTGACTTTAAAAAACTGGTCAGTCAACAACTAGATATACATCAGAAAACCTATCTGCAACCAATTCTAAATAAAGCGTTCAATCAAATATCACTGGGCCCATATCTCGTGCCCGGTAAACTCACTCAAGCATTCGAATGTTGGGGTAGCACTAGTGAGCCCGATGAGAGACTTTACAATGCGAGTAGTCACAAATGTGAGACATCAGATTATATCTACCTCAGTGCCGATGATTACACGGGCACGATCGAGTACAAACATGAGTATTTTGAAACCGAAAAACTTGGCGTGCAACGTTTTTATGGTTTCTTAGAAAGGCATTTCCCATTGATACACGTTACTACTGACGCAGATGAAAAACGCGTCACTTCTTTCGTATGCAAACAGGGGTTAGTTGAAAATAATAAATTACACATGAAATTAGTGTCTTGCTTGCGAGGCCACAAAGTTGTTGATGGATTGTATGATGCATTCATTATTCTCACTACAGTAGAGCAGGATGATGCAGCCCTGTATTCGGTGGCAATGGTTTCTGGTGTTAGTTATGAAAATGGAATTGCTTTTCAAAGACTCTACCTGGATGCCATAAGTATGCAGGCCGAGGGTGAGGAATGATGATGTCCACACTGTCAGAATATTTTCTCGAAGTAGTAGATCGTAGCGGACTGGTTAGAGAGCGTGTGTCGCTTGATCAGTCTCCCGTGATTATTGGTCGAGCGTACGACTGCCAGGTAATAATCGACGACCCCTATGTATGCCCCCAGCACGTCAAAGTTTCTTTAGTCGAAAATGGCGAGTTACTTATTGAAGATCTGGGGAGTGTAAATGGGCTTTCTGTCACCAAACACGGCGCAAAACAATCACAGTTGCAGCTACGTCCAGGGGGTGACTGTTTTATCGGATGGACGAAGCTCAGGTTTCGGCGTCGTGATGAACAAGTCCTTCCAGCGCGCCATGATCACTCGCGCCAGCTTGTATTCAGTTTGCTACAACAACCTAAGTTTTTGGCAATACTAATCATATTTCCATTTCTCCAGTTAATGTTTAGTAGTTGGCTGGAGGAAGCGCGTCAGGTAGAGCCATACACTTTGCTGGTTGCGCCTGCGACAGTTTATATCTTTCTGCTCATATGGGCGCTGGTATGGTCAGTAGTGGGTAAATTGTTAGTACATCGAGCCTGTTTTTTTACGCATTTCGCCTTAGCGTCTGTAATGACTGGTTTGATACTAATTGCAGACAGTGTTATTGCTTATGTCTTATTTATGTTCGATATGGATTTACTGCAGACCTATGTCCAATTGCTAATTAGTTTTATCATCACAGTGGTAATAATTTATGCACATCTGCATTTTGCAAGTCGGACAAAACCAAAAAGTCAGCTGCTTATAGCCGTGCTCATCAGTGCGATGTTTACTGTTTTTTCAGTGTATATCGAGTACGAAGGCGACGATGAGTTTTCCTCTTCGCCTGAGTATAGTGTTTATATCAAGCCGCCTATGTTTGTGTTTGGTTCAACGCAAACTACCGATGAATTTTTATCAGGTATGGACGAGGTAGAGCGTGAAGTCGATACATTAAAGAAAGCAAAGAAATTTGATTAGAGCATCAAAGGGGCGGGCGCCAGTGATGATAAATAATTTTGCCATTCTCAGAGTACAATAAGCATAAAACAAAGTAGTATCACCCCATGTCAGCAATCGTCTCAATCAAAGATCTATCCAAAACCTACCAGTCCGGTTTTCGGGCGTTGAAAAACGTTGATCTGGATATCGCCGATGGTGAAATTCTGGCTTTACTGGGGCCAAATGGTGCAGGCAAAACCACGTTAATCTCTATCATTTGCGGCATCGTATCGCCGAGCGCGGGCACAGTGGCCGTCAATGGTTTTGATAATGTGAGCGATTATCGTAAGACCCGCGCATTAATTGGCCTGGTACCGCAGGAACTCACGCTGGGTCAGTTTGATACCGTGTGGAATACCGTGCGTTTCAGCCGTGGTTTGTTCGGCAAAAAAAGCAACGATGCCTATCTCGAACAGCTGTTGAAAGACCTGTCTTTATTCGACAAAAAAGACAATGAGCTGAGAGCGTTATCCGGTGGCATGAAACGCCGGGTATTAATCGCCAAAGCCTTATCACACGAACCCAAAATATTATTTCTCGATGAGCCAACCGCCGGTGTTGATGTCGAGCTGCGCAAAGATATGTGGAATATCGTGCGGCGACTGCGCGATTCGGGCGTAACCATCATCCTCACCACACACTACATCGAAGAAGCCGAAGAGATAGCCGACCGCATCGGCATTATCAGTAATGGTGAGTTATTACTGGTCGAAGACAAACAGGCGTTGATGCACAACCTGGGTAAAAAACAATTGATCGTCGAGTTAAAAGAATCCGCACCCGGCCTGCCGCAATCACTGGCAAAATACGATCTGGAATTATCTGACGACGGTGAACAGCTCACCTATACCTATGACACCATGAGTGACAGCACCGGCATCACCGATATGCTGCAGGCAATTCAAAGCGCAGGGCTGTTACTCAAGGATATGCAGATCAAACAGAGTTCGTTAGAAGATATTTTTGTTGATCTGGTCAGGGTCGATAAGGAGCCGGTTGATCAGAAGTCAGTCGATAAGAAACAGGCCGATCTGGCGGAGGCGAAGTCATGAATTTCCAGGCGATAAAAGTCATCTTCCTGCAAGAAATGTTACGCGCCTGGGAAACCCTGTTTCAAAGCCTGGCATCACCGGTTATATCAACCTGTCTGTATTTCATCGTGTTTGGTTCGGCTATCGGTTCACGCATACAAAGTATAGACGGCGTCTCATACGGCCTGTTTATCGTGCCGGGGTTAACCATGTTGTCATTACTCACACAGAGTATCGCCAATGCTTCGTTTGGTATCTTCTTCCCTAAATTTACCGGCACCATTTACGAGATACATTCAGCACCTATCTCATATTTAGAAATAATCATCGGTTATGTCGGTGCCGCCGCCACCAAATCGTTGATCATCGGTTGCATCATCCTGCTGACCGCCAGTTTTTTTGTAGATTTAAATATTGCGCATCCGGTATGGATGGTCACTTTCTTAATACTCACCTGCATATCATTTAGCCTGTTCGGTTTCATCATAGGGTTGTGGGCAAATGACTTTGAAAAACTACAGGTCATTCCGCTGTTAGTTATTACCCCGCTGGTATTTCTTGGTGGCAGTTTCTACTCGGTGAGCATGTTGCCACCGTTCTGGCAGACGGTCACACTGTTCAACCCGGTGGTTTATCTCATCAGTGGTTTTCGCTGGAGTTTTTTTGAAGTGTCCGATGTCAGTGTCGGTGTAAGCCTGACGATGATTCTTGGTTTTCTGGTTATATGCATCGCCATAGTGGGCTGGATGTTTAAGACGGGTTATCGGGTCAAACAATAAAGTGAAGCCATGTAATTCATGCGGAAAATGTTGCATCAAATACGGCAACGGTGGTTTATCCGTTTCAGCCAGGCAACTAGATTACTGGGAGAACTACAGGCCTGAAATTTATCGTTATGTTAAGGATGGCAATATCTGGATGCAGCCTGATACCGGCAAACCAATAGAACGGTGTCCGTGGTTAAGAAAAGTACCAGACCAAAATAAGTATACCTGTGATATTTATTTTGACCGCCCGGACGATTGTAAATTTTATCCTTCAACCCTCGATGAAATGGTGATGGATGAGTGCGAGATGATAGAAAAAAAGGATCTGGCTAATCCGAAGCAGGCACAAAAGGAGTTGGATTTTATTATGGAAGATAGTCGGGTGGGTTTTGAGTAGTGTGGGTAGTGTGGGTAGTCGCACCCACGGGCGAGTCACTCTTTTGCCAACAGCCGCAAAAGAGTAACCAGACTAAATTCGTTGGGAACGAATTTGAACAGCTGTTTTATAGCTGGCCCGCAGGGCAAAACACAGGAAGTGTTTTGTAACAATGCCGCCCTAAACAGCCTGCCCAAAAAACGGGCAAGCCTCAACTTCCAACTTTGCCTACGCGTCGGTCGGATCAGCCGTCCGGGCTGACCAACCTCAATTCGCCGTCCTTGGCGAATTGCCGCTAACAAAGTCGAAAGCTGAGGCAGGTTGTACGAGGGGAGTCAAGTCAAAAACGAAGCCAAAAACAAAAGAAAGAAAAAACCAAAGGAAAACACACAAATCTCACAAAATGGTTTATCGCTGTCCACCAGCGCG
>CAJXZZ010000024.1 GCA_913065105.1 uncultured Gammaproteobacteria bacterium
TTTGCTGCAATGGCGAAGCGTCATATGGCGTTCAAGAAAGTACATCCGGATAGACCACCTACTCACGGCATACCTTACACAGGTATCGAGAATCTGAGACCAGAAAGTAAAAAGGCGGTTGAGATCTTTATGTTGGGCTTACCGCAAATGCCTAAAAAGTAAGTGGCAGTTCGATTCATAAAAAACGGTTAACAAAAAAGGGTGCTTGCACCCTTTTTTGTTATTGCGAATGCTCTTAGCTGAACTAAAGAAAATTATATAAGCGGTTAGTCGGGATTATCCTTGCAGATATAAACATATTAATCATGTGTTTAATCTAGCGTTTAAATACGTTAGTGTAATATTTAGCATGATTCTAATGGTGTTAGAACGTTGTGGCATCAAAATATAAAGAGGAAGAGGCAACCATGAAAAAAACTATACAAGCATTATTGCTGCCGCTGCTGTTAACAGCCACTGCCTGTGATGCGGCAGACAAGTCTGCGCCTGCAGCTTTATCAACCTCATCAACATCTACGTCCAGCGCTATCGTACACGATGCTGAGTATTACATCCTTGACGCGCAGAATGGCCAGAAGTGGTCTGCTGAAGATAACGAGCTAGACAAAAAACTGGCGGAATTACGCAAGAAACATGGTCGCCCACCCAACCTGATTCACATCATGTGGGACGATACGGCTTTTGGTGATATTGGTATACCAGCTATTCAGAAAGTTCGGGGACTGGAAACACCTAACCTCAATAAGATGGCTGCTGAGGGAATATTGTTTACCCGCATGTATACCGAAGTAGGTTGTACTCCCAGCCGTGCCGCTTCAGCCACTGGTCGTCTGGCGGTGCGCAGTGGCATGTACAATATCGGCATGTTGCTTGAGAGTCATGGTATGCGCGCTGAAGAAGTGACGCTTGCCGAAGTATTATCAAAAGCGGGTTATGCGACAGCATTCCATGGCAAGTGGCACCTGGGAGATATCGAAGAAAGTTATCCTCACAACCAGGGTTTTGACGAAGCTTTCTTTACCGGTTACAACCAGATACTGTCATTGAATACGCGTGTGGCTGAAGGCGCAAATGCGTCAATAGGATTGTACGAGGACATGTTGCCACCTGACCCTTACAAGCTTGATGATACTTTTGTAACCAAAGGCTGGGTACAGATGGCCGAAGGTAAGAAAGGTGAGAAAGCTCTTCAGTGGGGTGATAACAGTCATGATAATTACATGAAGATTGACCCGGAAGCGCAAAGACGTACGCTGGAATTTATCGAACGTAGTGCAAAAGCCGGCAAACCGTTTTATGTTGCCAACTGGCCGAACCTGACCAGCTTTATTCCGAATCCAAAAAAATGTTCACAATCAAGAAGCATTTTACAGGATGGCCTGCAGTGTAATATCGATCCGTTCATCGGAAAGATCATGGATAAACTGAAAGAGCTGGGTATCGCTGAGAATACACTGATCGTTGCCATGGCAGATAATGGCCCGATGTCACACAATCCGCCACCAGGACTGGGTATGGCAGAAACAATTTTTAGAGGTGGTAAGGGTGATTTTCTTGAAGGTGGTGTTCGCGTGCCTGCACAGGCATGGTGGCCTGGTGTGATTGAACCGGGTCAGCTTGTTGGTGACATTATTCACGAAACAGATTTTTTTACCACATTTGCTCGTCTGGCAAATGCAAGCGATTACATTCCGCGTGACCTAATCATTGATGGTATCGATCAGACCGCGCTGTTGATGAAAGGGGATACCAATGGACGCAGGGACCACGTATTTATATATGCAGGGCCAAGGCTGGGTGCTGTGGTGAAAGGTAATTACAAGCGCCACTTCATTTCATCAGATCCTGTCGGCGAGGCCAGCGGTATTCCGGCAGCATTCTTTTTCCTGCCTGCTGATCCGCGTGAGTCATCACCGATGCTAGTGAACCTGATTCATCTTAAGAGTCCGTTTAACCGTATGAAATTGCGCCATGATCTGTGGAAGAAGAAATACCCCGATTCACACGAGGTTTACGGTATCCCCTGGACTGGCATAGCAAACGCTACTCCCGAGATACTGGAACTGGCGAAACCAAAAATGGATTTTTCAAAAGTACCATTTGATCCACTGGAGTATGTAGAGCACCTTGATCAGATCCCATTTGATCCGACAATGGATCCGGGTATTGGTAATTAGTTAACACTTATAAAAAGGACCGCCCACAAGCGGTCTTTTTTATTTAAACGTTATGGAAATAATAAACATGAAGCAATATGTCTTTTTATGTCATTGTGATGATGGCGAGAGGATGAAATGGTAATGAGTTCTTATAAGTTTATTTCTGTTTTGCTGTTCGCTTTACTCATGCAATTAGTTACTAGTGTTGTATATGCTGAGTCAAAGTCCGATGTAAAACTTGTGTTGCAGATAACGGTTGATGGCTTAAGAGCAGACCTGATAAACCGATACCAGAAAAATTTTACGGAAGGTGGCTTTCGTTACCTGATGGAAGAAGGTGTGGTGTATACCAATGCACACTATCAGCATGCCAATACCGAAACCATCGTCGGTCATACCACGCTGGCAACCGGTGCGTTTCCATCGATACACGGCATGGTTGGCAATGTCTGGTTTGATCGCGAAGCGGGTGAGCTCGCATACAATATCGAAGATCCCGATAGCCCACTTATCCCGACACGTAAGGACATTGTTACCGGTGAGCAGCTTGATCCTTCGCAGAAGTTATCGCGGACAAAAGGGCGCTCACCTGATGCAATCCTGGCGGCAACATTAAGTGATGGGCTGGCTGCCTATTATGTCGGGCGTTCTAAAATATTTGGCGTCTCAGGAAAAGATCGCAGCGCGGTGGCCATGGCCGGACATGTCGGTAAAGCTTTCTGGTATTCCACCAATACTGGCGATATGGTTACCAGTAAATATTATTACGACGATTATCCCCAGTGGGCGAGCGACTGGAATGCGTTACGTAAGGCAGAAAAACATGCTGGCACATCGTGGCAATTATCAAACGAAAAATCGACTTATCTTTTAGCGGCGCAGGATGACCGCCCTTACGAAGCCGATCTTAAAGGTTACGGTCGTGTCTTTCCTCACCCGTTTGGAAAAGTGGACGACAAGTTATTTCCTACCCGTTTACTGGTTAGTCCGGTAGGCGATCAATTGCTCCTCGATTTTTCAAAAACATTAATCAGTGCTGAGCAGTTAGGGCAGGATGATATTCCTGATTATCTATCGATTAGTTTTTCAGCAGTGGATGTTGTTAATCATTTCTTCGGTCCATCCAGTCTTGAGAACGAGGATGTGGTGTTACAACTGGATCGTACCCTGGCTGATCTGTTTAAGTACATCGATAAAACGGTTGGTCTAAAAAATACATTGATCGTATTGTCTGCTGATCATGGCATGGCAGACATGCCTGAGTATATGACCGAACAGGGTTATAAGGTGGGTCGCATCAAACAGGAGAAATTAATAGAAATTGCCAACGAGGTAGGCAAAAAACAATTTGCTATCGATAAGGTCGTGCGATTTTTCTTCCGTCCCTACATGTACCTGGATGAAGAAAAGATATCTAAGGCGAAATTAAAACAGTCAGATGTAGAGCGTGCTATCGCTGCGGCATTAAGTGAAAGTGAAGGTATAGCGCTAGCGGTACCGAGCAGTGGTTTTTCATCATTACAGACCAGCCCGGTCGTGGAACAGATCCAACGTAACTTTCACCCGTCACGCTCTGGTGATATCTACATAGCGCAAGCGCCATATTGGTTCCTGTTTGAAAGTGGCCCGATTTCCGCCATGCATGGTTCACCCTGGCGATACGATACCCACGTACCAATCATTTTTGCCGGTGCAGGTATTGACTCTGAAGTTGTGCATCGCCTGGTACATCCTGTCGATGTCGCACCAACCATCGCCAACTTTTTAGGTATGACACCGCCGAGTTCAGCGCAAGGGGTACC
The DNA here is from genome assembly GCA_913065105.1 of uncultured Gammaproteobacteria bacterium. Lineage (GTDB taxonomy): Bacteria > Pseudomonadota > Gammaproteobacteria > SZUA-229 > SZUA-229. The sequence goes on from CAJXZZ010000024.1 coordinate 3,962, forward strand.
TTTAGTAGAAGTCTTTGAGTAGATGCGGGCCATATATCAGTAACTGTATTGTTGTGTGATATCGGAAGTCAGCACATAATGTGGTAACGTTGAAGCCTTGGTTAGACAGTGAATAAATATAATGAGTAGGGGTAAATTTATGTTCAATAAAAATTTTATAAAAGTAGCGCGTGCACCAATGGTAGCTGTCATTATTACTTCAGGCATGCTGTTTGGCAGTGCGGCTGCGGCTGATGATGAATCCGTAGGAGTAGCATTCCCTGATAAATATATGATTCGGTTAGGTAGTTATATCGTTGATGGTTCAGATACCACGTTCAGTGTGTCTTCAGATTTCGGCGGTCTGGGTACAGTGATCGATTATAGCCGTGACCTCGGTGGTGAAAGCCGTGTTACCATCCCCCGGATCGACGCTTATTACCGCTTCAATCCGCGGCACCGCATCGATTTCACTGCCTTTTCTATCGATCGAACAGGCAGTAGAACATTAGAGGTTGATCCGCCGATAGTAATTGATGGTGTAGATTATTCTGGTGGAACATTAAACTCAGAAATTAACTACACCTTGTACAAGCTGGGGTATGCCTATTCTTTCTATCATTCATCCAAGGTCGAGTTAAGTCTATCTGCCGGTCTTAATTTTACGGAATATGATCTAAAATTCAATGATGGTACCGGCAATAATGCTGAGACAGCCGGTTTTACTGCACCGTTGCCAATGTTCGGTCTGCGTATGGGTTATGCCATCACACCGAAATGGGCTGTTAATTATGTTGTTGAATCGTTCTTCATCGATTTTGAAGATTCGGTCAGTGGGGCTTTGGTTAATTATGAGCTGAATACCGAATACAAGCTGTTCAAGAACTTCGCCATCGGTGCCGGTTTAGCAAGAATAGGTTCATCTCTTAAGGTAAATGCTACTGACATGAAAGGTTCTGTTTCAGATTCTTATCGCGGTTATACCCTATTTGGTACGTTCTATTTTTAAGAGACGTCTGATTAACCTGTATGTACTTTATTACTATGCCTAAACGTCTTTTATTTATCTGTCTTGTATCGATCTTTCTACAGGCGTGCTCTGGTATCACAGTCAGTCAGGATTATGAGAAAGAATATAATTTTTCAGGTTTGAAAACATTCGCATGGAAGCCGAACGAAGATAATGGCTATGGTGTTAAAGATAATGACCTGGTCGATAAACGTATCCGCACGGCCATCGAAAATAACCTGTCAGCTAAGTCGTATCGACAGCTTGATTCATCTACGCCTGATTTCTTTGTCAGTTATCATCTGACTATAGAGCAGAAGATTACTAGCAGCGGAGTGACCGGGGGCGTTTCAGTAGGGCGTTCAAGTTACGGTCGTTACGGCGGTGTTGGTATGAGCACTGGTTCCCAGGTTCGCGCTTATGATCAGGGTACATTGTTGATCGATGTGACGATACCGCTGGGAGATCAATTAGTCTGGCGCGGGATCTCAACACAGTCTGTTTCCGAGCATTCCAGCCCGGATGAATCGACAGTGAGGATTAATGAGACTGTAGAGAAGATCCTGGCGCAGTTTCCACCGAAAAAATAACATGGACTTTTTATTGAGTACAACGGCTTCCTTAAATGCCTTCGCCTCATCGATATGGCCAGTTGATGCCATATGACGTTTAATAATCACTTCTCTTTACTATTGATTATTGCTGCCATCTCTTTTGATGTGCTTGCAGTAGAAGTACGCAACACGGTCATGAGCGGATAGATGTATAAAGAAACTGGATATGGAATGAAAACAACTGGAATGAGCCTGATGATTATAGTTACTTTGAGTCTTTGGCTTAGTGGCTGTTTGAATAAATATACTATGTCTGAACAAGTGACCTCATATAATACGGGTTGTGCAGCCGAAGATGTACAAGTATTCGATGAAGTAGACAATCTCAATAGTGATCATACCTGGACAGCTAAATGTGGAGGAAAAACATATCTTTGTTCTGATCATTCCTCAGCTGGGTCGGTGTGTTATGAAGTTACCGAGTAAGTTTAATAGCTGTTTTAATTAGGTATATTGTGACGTTTTCTATCATGTGCAGAAGTGTTTTTGGTGGGTGATTATCACCATTTTTTTAGATATATTTACGCGTTTGGTTCGATGAATAGATACATGGTAAAGACCCCCTTTCTGTTCTGCTTACTCTTGTTGTGTTGCAATAACCTGCAGGCGGCAGAATATGTTGGTAGAGAGTCGTGTACTGACTGTCATACTGAGCAGGTAAGTCTCTGGCAGGGCTCACATCACGATCTCGCTATGCAGCACGCCGATGATGAATCCGTTCTGGGTAATTTTTCTGATGTGACTTTCAGTTATGCTGGAGTCGATAGCAAGTTTTATAAAAAGAATAAAAAGTTTATGGTGCGCACTGACGGTGCGGACGGCAAACTGCACGATTATGAGATCAAATACACGTTTGGTGTTATACCGCTTCAGCAATACCTGATCGAATTTGAAGATGGCCGTATGCAGGCTTTATCGATCGCCTGGGATTCGAGAGAAGAATCAGAAGGCGGGCAGCGCTGGTTCCACCTGTATCCCAATGAGAAGATAACGTATAAAGATGAGCTGCATTGGACAAGGGTGTCTTTTAACTGGAACGGCATGTGTGCAGAATGCCATTCGACAGATCTGCAGAAAAAATACGACAGCCAAAGTGATACATTTGATACCAGCTGGTCCGAGATCGATGTTTCATGTGAGGCCTGTCATGGGCCTGCATCTGAGCACGTGAAGTGGAGTGAGAAGAAGCAGGGTTGGAAAGAGATTAAGAACAAGGGATTGAACCTCCTGTTTGATGAGCGAAAAGGTGTTCATTGGGCATTAGATCCAAAAACAGGCAACGCGCTGCGTAGTCAGCCTCGTGATACAGAAAAAGAGATCGAAGTTTGTGCGCAATGCCATTCACGGCGAAGTGCGATCTATGAAAATTACCAGCCCGGCAATCCCTTTAGTGACCATTACATGCCTCGCTTGCTGGATGAAGGTATGTATTTTTCGGATGGCCAGATACAGGATGAAGTCTATGTTTATGGTTCATTCTTACAGAGCAAGATGTATAGCAAAGGCGTAACCTGCAGTGACTGTCATGAACCGCACAGTTTGCAGCTCAGGCAGGAAGCTAATGGTGTTTGCCTGCAATGCCATACAGCTGAAAAGTTTGATAGCAAAAAACATCACTTCCATGAGATGGGTACTCGTGGTGCGTCATGTGCAGAATGTCATATGCCGCCGCGAGACTACATGGTGGTTGACCCGAGACATGATCATAGCATTCGTATCCCTCGGCCTGATCTATCTGTTTCGCTTAATACGCCAAACGCCTGTAACCAGTGTCACCAGGATGAGAGTCCAGAATGGGCCGCTAAACAGGTGGTTCAATGGTATGGAAAAAGTCCTGTTGGTCATCAGAGCTTCGCCGCAGTACTGGATGCTGGCAGGTCAGGTAAATCTAATGCTGGGAAACTGTTGGCTACGACAATCAGGGATGTGGATACACCGGATATAGCACGTGCGACTGCAGTCAGTATTATTACGTCATATCTTGATCAAACTAATATCGATGTATTACAAGGCGGGTTGCAGGATGAAAATGCCATGGTACGTCTTGCCAGTGTGAGCGCGTTAGAAGGCCTGCCGCAGGCAATGCTGGTACAGCTGGCTTTCCCTATGTTGAACGATCCAGTAAAGATGGTGCGTATAGAGGCTGCAAGATTATTAGCACCAGTACCGGTAGGTGAGCTAGAGGGCGAGCAGCTATCGATATATACAAATGCCAGCGATGAATACATTGATTCACAGCAAGTAAATGCAGATCGTCCTGAAGCACAGCTGAACCTGGGCAATTTTTATCTTGCAAAAAACCAGTTAGAAAAGGCGGAAGAGGCTTATAACAAAGCAATCAAACTGGATAATGCATTTGTGCCGGCATATATTAATCTTGCTGATCTATATCGAGTGATGAAAAAGGATTTAGCTGCCGAAAATATCTTGCGTAAAGCAATAAAGATTGCGCCTGATAATGCTGACGCGCATTATGCACTTGGCCTATTGATGATACGACAACAAAAAGTTGATGAAGCGGTTCGATTTTTACAACGTGCGGCAGGGTTTGATTCATCCAATGCACACTATGTCTATGTCTATGCCGTTGCGTTAAATTCAACAGGTAAAACCTCACTCGCTATTGATGTATTGCAGGATGCACAGAGTCGTTTTCCACAAGATAGAGAAATTCTCAATGCGTTGATCGCGTTTCATCGAGACGCGAAGAATGATTTTGCAGCGCAGACGTATATGAAGAAACTAAAAAAACTAAACCAATAATAGAAGAGGAGATGAGAGATGGATTCAATTGAAACGATCAGAGAATTTTTAGGCTGGTGTTCTGTTATTAATATTGGCATGCTGATCATATCTACGGTCATGCTGACGATAATGCGCAGCTGGATCCTCAAGATACATGCAAAAATGACGGGTGTAAGTGAGGCAGAGTTACCGCGTATTTATATTGAATATCTGGGTAACTACAAGATACTTATTATTATATTTAATGTAGTGCCATATCTATCATTGAGGCTCATGGCGTAAGCTCTGAGTTGGAGTCTTAAAGAAAATATATTCTGGAAGTAAAAAATGAAAAATAAACTGCTGTTGTTAATAGTTATGCTATCTGTCGTTTCTGGCTGTTCGACTATGACCGCGACTGAAAAAGATCAGAAACGCAGTGAACTGGATACCATGGCTGAAAAAGCCATTGCCGGCCTCATAGAGCAGGATAAAAATGTAAGAACAAAACTTGATGAGTCATTAGGTTATGGCGTCGCTAATATGAAATTAACCAAAGTGCCGATCGTAGGTGTAGGTGGTGGTGAAGGCGTATTAGTCGATGTTAAGACGCAGCAGCGTATTTATTTTACTGTCAGCAGGTTTGATCTGGGTGGTGGTTGGGGCGCACGTTCATTTAAGATATTACTGGCAATCACTTCACAGGAAGTGCTGGATGAACTGAAAGGCGGTAAATGGGAATTTCAGGCCGGTGCTGAGGCGTCAGCCGGCACCGCCAGTGCGGAAGGTTCCTCGAGTAGTTTAAACCAGGGTTTTAGTATACATGTGTTATCAGACGGTGGTGCCTCAGCTACTGTTACCGCACGCGTTATACGAATTAAAGTAAACAGTGCTCTGACTAAAGATCAATAAGGGTCTTTGCCCTTATTTTTCTGCAGCAAAGGTAAAGCTAAAATAATCGCCCAGTGCAGTTTGCATTTCCGCCACGGTGAAGTTTCTGTCGTTCTGGCTGCCGTACTCCTGGCAGACCATTTTTATAACATCGGTGCCCTTGTCTGAAGACAGGTAGATCTCAGTGTAGAAACGCAAGATGGAAGGTTGTGATATCCAGTTTTGTCCATCTTCTGTACGGGTTACTTTGAAGTCTTCCGGTTCTATTGTGCGTGGCCCAAATTCTTTTACATCAAGGCGGCAGTTAATCTCGTAATCATTTTTATCTCTATCAGTGGTTTCTTTTCCCTGTTGAATAACTGCATGGGTATCACGATGTGAGATAGAAAGTTTCTTATTGAGTGACAGTGTTGACCCCTTTGGTATGCTAAATTCCAATGAATCCGGATCAGTGGAATGGAATGAAGCGCATGAGCTGACAGTGAAGACAGCGATTAGTAGCATCAGTTTTTTCATAGTAATAGATCCTCTTCGGTTCCGTAATATTCGTTGTGTTAATGTATTTTTATTATAAGTCATAACCAAGGCCAATCATAATTCGAAAATCATTCGACTCTGGCGTGTTGTTGTTTTCATCGGCAACCGGGCTGCGTACATAATCCCAAACGGCAGTCACATCAAAATCCAGTTTGTCTGTTAATTCGGTCTCGATGGTTAACAGGGCATGGTGTGTGTAGTTACCGGTCTCGTTATCGCCCAGGCTCACACTGTATAGACCCTCTAAGTCCACTATCGAGTTTAGTTCGGTGTCAAAGTTGGTGCCAAGCGCTAAAGTAAGTGTTTTATCTGCCGGATCAGTACCTGCCTGCACGCTGACAAACCTTGTCTCCTGATAAGACGGCCCGCCTGTGATATTCCATTCAGTCTCATTGGTATTGATGAGGCTGTAACCGATACCAACACCGATGTTGATACGTCGCTCGATGTTTTGAAAAGGGTCGCGAAAGAATTCAGAAAATACGGGTGTCCAGAATAAATTACGAGAAAGAAATATATCGAAGGTTTCATTGAGGCGATGATTGTTGATGGTCTCAGTTTCCTGAACCTGGGTAAAATTACCCAGATAGTCCAGGATCAGTCTTGAGTCTGTGGTACGACGTTTAGCCGTCATTTTAGAGGCGAAGTCTGTTTGATCAGTATTGCCCCTGCGGACATTAACGCTGAATGTAACTTTTGATTTCCACAAACTTATCTCTGTTTCTTTTCCAGAGGCAATGGTTAATAGATCACTTCGCTCATAAGTTTTTTCATCATAGTCTGTTTTGACGTTTACTTTATCGCCTCTGACTTCGATTACTCCTGTAATGCTCACACGGCCAAGACTGTCGAAACGTAAACTGTAAGGTTCGTAGCTTTTTAAATATTTAACATTTTTCCATTTGATGACCAGATCATTCAGCTCATCACTATCGAATTCAAGGCTGTCTTTTTGCATGACAGTAATACGGCCTCTTAACCATTCGCCAGATTTTAGTTGTAACCAGTCAGCATTTACGGAAATCGGGTATGTCTCAGTCCATTTTGTTGTTTTTTGTTTCTGCTCCGTCTTAACTCCTGTTATTTCAGTTTTATCTATTTCCTGTTCTGTTTCTGTATCAACGATAATTTGTGTTACAGGATCAGTGCTTTCGGGTTCAAGATCAGATGGGTCGCCAGGTTTTATGTGTTTATCTTCTGCGGGTGGTTGCGGTGCTGACTCAGAAGCTTGAATGGCAGGTTCGCTTGCAAGTGTTTTAGGCTCATAACTGGGTTGCGGCTGTAAATCAATTAACGGTGGTTGCGGTGTTGCGGTAACAGGCTGTTCAATGACCAGGTCGTTTTTTACACCTAAGTTATTATCGATGCTTTCGGGTTCATAAATGGGTTGTGCCTGTGTGTCGATCGCTGGTGGTTGAGGTGTTGCTTCGGTTGCAGAATCATCGATTAGTAATTTCTGGTCCACATCCTGTGTTTGTGAATTATCTTCTGTGGTCGCTTTTTCTACTGCATCAGATTCTTGCTCAGGTTCTGGATCAGCTGACACTGTTTGATCCGTAAGAGCGGGTGTTTGGGTTTCAGTAGTAATGCTTTCTTCTGCGTACACGGGCAATGTGAAACAGATGCACAATAAAGTGACTGAGAGAAAAATATTTTTTAAAGTTCGGAGCGTTTCCAAAGGTTTAATTTAGATAAAGTGCTGACTAAACATGGCGGCTGTATTTTTGATGTCATCAGTAGCAAATAAACTACTGATGACGGCTGCCATATCGGTACCCTGCTGTATTAGTAGATTGATATTTTCGTTGTTTATTCCGCCGATGGCACACACTGGTATGGATAGTTGTTGTTTGGCTATAGAAATGATATCCAGATCTGCATTGATGGCATCAGGTTTTGTCGGCGATGAAAACATTGCACCGAAAGCGACATAGCTCGCTGTGTTTTTCTCAGCGCTAATGGCCAGCTCTATATTGTTGTAGCAGGAGATACCGATGATGGCGTCATCACCAAGTATCTGCCTTGCACTTGAGATGGAGGTGTCGTTTTTACCCAGATGTACGCCATGCGCATCGACTGCCTTTGCAAGTTCGATGTCATCATTGATGATAAGAATGGCCTGGTATCGCTCACATAACGAACGTAGTGAATTCGCCTGTTGCAGTCTTTTTTGCAGATTATCGGATTTGTCGCGGTACTGGATGATGCTGGCACCGCCCTGTAATGCAGATTCTACCGCCCGGTTAAATTCACTTTCAGCGATCAGCTGGTCGTCGGTTATTGCGTAGAGCCCTTTAAGTCTGTCGTAAGGTGCATTTGACAGTGTCACTTTTTATCCCAGAAAAAACGGTTGGGATGGTATTGTCCCATGCCGATGCGATTAGCATGAACCAGCGTTTTATGGGTGTATTCGAGGCCTTTTCTAACAGCGCCAAGTACATTCTGTCCAAGCGCAATCTGTGCGGCGATGCTTGAGGCAAGCGTGCATCCTGAACCATGATATTTATGCGGCAGGCGTTCGTTATGAAAAGTTTCCAGCTCACGATTATTGCTGAACAAGGTGTGTACCACATCGGCTGTTTTACCGTGGGTGCCGGTTAATAAAATGTATTCGACCTCTGATTCTAATAAACCCATCGCTGCGGCTGTTGGGGTATCGGAACCAGGTGCGAGCGCATGCACTTCATATATGTTTGGCGTAAGAATTTTGGTGAGGGGCAGCAGCAGGGTACGTACGGTATCGACCAGATCTTCGGTGCTTAGAGCGCCGTCTTTTTCGGTGCTGAATACCGGATCATAAATCACCGGGATATCGGGGTAATCGGTAATAATCGAATGAATTGCCATGGCGATTTCGGCGCTACCGACAACACCAATTTTTATCGCCGCTATCGGCATGTCTTCGAGCACGGCACGTGCCTGTTCGATGACTAGATCAGCAGGCATGGGAGCAAATGATATGACGTCAACCGTATCTTGAACAGTCGCCGCTGTAATGACCGATGCAGCGATGCAGCCGTGACTGCTCAGGGTTTCAATATCGGCCTGAATACCAGCGCCACCTGTGGGGTCTGCACCAGAAAAACATAATACAACAGGGGGATTGTTTAGAGTCATATGTTATATCGCCGACTAGATTCAGTGGTTATGTTAATCATGACTATTCTAACGTAATCAAGAATGTGTACAATAGCTACATTATTTTCTGGAGGTAAGTATGTCATATAAAACTTTAACCTGTATTGTCTGTGGTTATGTATATAACGAAGAGTTGGGCGACGAGGAACACGGTCTTGCGCCGGGAACGCGTTGGCAAGATGTACCCGATGACTGGGAATGTCCTGAATGCGGAGCAGGTAAAGACGATTTTGAGATGACTGAGGCCTAAGTGGTCAACGCAGGTAAATAAAAGGCTGCCACCATGGACGGCCTTTTTGCATAGCGGACATACGCCTCACCACCATCCATGGGTATAAATAATGAAAAAACCATCGGCAATCTTTTTAGATAAAAACTCACTTTATCCTGGTGATCTAGATTTTTCAGCATTGAATAATGTTGCCAGCTGGCGGTGGTATGACAATGTTAATGTCAGTGATATTCAACATTGTATTGAAGGTGCTGAAATTGTTGTAAGCAATAAAGTAGTTCTCGATAGAGAAGTAATCGCTAACAGTAAGAAGCTAAAGTTAATATGCGTGGCCGCCACGGGTTTTAATAATGTCGATATCGATGCGGCCAGACAGCAGGGTATAAAAGTATGTAATGTACGTGCGTATGCTACTTCTTCTGTAGCGCAACATGTTTTTTCTCTTATCCTTTCGCTCAATAGAAAGTTGTTTTCATATAAACAGTCAGTCACTGATGGCCGATGGTCACAGAGTGATTTTTTCTGTTATTTTGGCGAGCCGCTTAGTGATCTTGAAGGCAAGACTATTGGCATCATAGGTTTTGGTGAACTAGGTCGGTCAGTAGCGAAGATCGCCCGATGTTTCGGTATGAAAATACTGATTGCTCATAGTCATAAGGTGGGAAGCGAGAATGATTTACGAGAGGAGCGGGTAGATCTTCCTACTCTATTGGCAGCATCGGATGTGGTTTCTCTGCATTGTCCTTTAACCGAGGATAATTTTCACATGATAAGTGCAAGTGAGCTCGGGATTATGAAAGCCGACGCGATTTTAATTAATACGGCGCGTGGCGGTCTGATAGATGAGAAGGCGTTGTTGTATGCGTTGAAGAATAAGGAGATTGGTGCTGCAGGTCTGGATGTGCTCGAGCAAGAACCACCTTCAGTCAATCATCCATTAATTAATTATCATGCTGATAATTTAATTATCACGCCGCATGTCGCCTGGGCAAGTCAGCAATCACGACAGAGACTGGTTAATGAAATAGCAAAAAATATTCAGGCTTATGTGGACGGGCAGCAACGTAACATCGTTTAGAAAGCGGTTCTAATAAAACGTTTAAATTTTACCGCAGAGACACCGAAGAAGAACCGCTTTGAATTTATGAGCTATCTATTCGCCGATGATGGTAATGGTGAGATTTCTTTTTTTTGGTTGCGTCGTCCTCTCCCATAAATAAATACCTTGCCAGGCGCCTAGTGCCGGTTTGCCGCGTTTTACTGGAAAAGAAATTGTGGTCTGTGTGATTGCCGAGCGCATTTCTTCAGGTATTGCGTCCATGCTTTTATTGATGACGTTGCTTACATTGTCACAGCTGGGGGCGAGTTGTGCGAGAAAATCAATGGTTTGATCTTTTGTCTCTTCATCAGCGGTATCGGTTATTAACAAACTACTAAAACTGTTCTGCACAAAAAGCTGGCAGGTACCGGTATTGATTTTCGATTCTTGAACGATGGTACTTATCAGTTCGGTGATGTCGGTGGCGCCTTTTTCCTGAGAGGCAAGTTCTATAGTATCTTGAAAAATCATATCTCTATGTATGTAAAACTGGGTTTACTCGCCCATGATAGTGATTGCGATATTTCTTTTATGTGAATTGGTTCTGTGTTCCCATAAAAATATACCTTGCCAAAGCCCTAAATCACTTTTACCTTTGTGTACAGGTATAGATAATGAGCTTTGCGTTAATACTGTCCGAATGTGTGCCGCCATATCATCAAGGCCTTCAACTTTATGTTTGTACAGGCTGTCACCGTCTTTTACCAGTCTGCTCATATAAGCATTTAAATCTTCACGAACAGTATTGTCAGCGTTTTCACACAATATTAAAGAGGCACTGGTGTGTTGTAAAAATATGTGACAGATCCCGGACTTAATGCCTGATTTTTCAATAGCTTCAGAAATTTGTTTTGTTATATCGTAGGTGCCACGTCCTGTTGTCGAAAACCGTAATTTTTGTTGGTGCAGCATTAAATTACCCCTTATGATTTTTAGAATTTAGATTATCTGAATGAGTCTAGTTCAAATCATCGTTATTGGCCTGCCATTTGCGGGATTTAAGTGATGAAACGCTCAGTTTAGGACTCGAGACATTGGCTAAAGTTTACCGCGAGTTGGCGCATTATTTTAAACCAGGCATTTTTATCGTTTGTAATGTTCAGGCCCAGAGGGTCTAACGCAGTAGCTTTTATAGACGTCTGTTTGGTCAATGAATCGACAATGGCGGGTCTGGGTTCTTGATAGACTAAACACTGAATATTGTTCTCGTCGATATGCATCATTATCTGGCGCAGCTGTTTTAAGCTGGTGCCTGTTTCATCGTCATGAGTGACTGAATCGATCTGGTTCAGCCCATTTTCCTCTTCAAAATACTGGAAGGCATCATGAAATGCGATGAATGGTTGTTTGTTGTGTTTTAAGGTTGTTGTAATGAAATCTTTTGTCTGATCAATTTTTTCAAGCAGTGACAGAAGATTGTTTCTATAGGCTTCAGTATTTATTGGGTCGTTGCTAATTAATGACTCAGCAATCTGTTTACTAATAGCCTTTGCATTTTGCGTGGAAAGCCAGACATGTGGATCTATCATGTCTGGCTCGGGGTTAATTACGGGAGCGCTCTCAGGGTTTTCGTGAGAATGTTTTTTTCGTTTGCCGAGTAGTTTTAGTTTGTCTGCATTCAATGCAGTTATTACCACTGCTGCATCCTGTTGTTGAATGATCTTGCTTAAATACGACTCCATCTGTGGGCCCAACCATACGATCATGCGGGCATTTGCCAGTAGATAGCGCTCTGAAGGACGCATGTTGTAATGATGCGGTGATTGCGCCTGTTTCATCAGTAAAACCGGGGTAGTCACGCCTTCGGTCAGATGAGCAACCAGTGAGTAGAGTGGTTTGATGGTAACCAGTATCGGGCCTGAATTGTTTGCCGAGCGGTCGCTTGAGTCGGCAGCATAACTATTGGTAGTCAGGATAAGCACTAAAATCATGCTTAATAATTGCTGAAAAATACCTGTCGACCGAAAGGATTTAATTGTCTGGAGCATAATGAAATGGTTAGAGGTGCATTGCAGTGTTTATAATCGCCATATTACCATGTAACATTCGTGCGTTATGTTAGAGACTCATCAACAATCAGGTGAAAACAGGGCTTTATTGGTCGCGGACAGTATTGGCTATAAAATACGTGGTAAGACAATACTCACGGATGTGAGCCTGCAGGTACAAAAAAAGGAAATTATTACTTTAATTGGCCCTAATGGCGCGGGAAAAACCAGTCTGATCCGCATCCTGCTAGGACTCAGTCATGCCAGTTCCGGCAAAGTCGAACGCAAGCAAAATTTACGAATTGGTTATGTGCCGCAACGTATACAGGTGCCTGACGTTATGCCTTTACGTGTCTGTGATTTTTTAAACGTCGCTGGAAAGTATGACATTGCCCAGTGTCAGCAGATACTTGATGAAGTGAATTGTGGTTCATTATTATATTCACCGATGCAGGGGATTTCTGGTGGTGAAATGCAGCGTGTATTACTGGCTCGTGCATTATTAAAAAAACCGGAGCTTCTAGTACTGGATGAGCCTGCTTCGGGTATGGATGTCATCGGTCAACAAGCCCTGTATGAGACCATCAGAAACATTCGCGATAAACATGATTGTGGCATATTAATGGTGTCACATGACCTGCATCTGGTGATGGCGGCGACGGATCGTGTTATCTGTTTGAATACGCATATCTGTTGTACCGGTCATCCAGATGATGTGAGTGAACATCCTGAGTATTTAAAACTGTTTGGTGATGCGATCGATGGGTTGGCGCTGTATTCACATCATCACGATCATGAACATGATATACATGGCAATATTGTTGCTTCTGAACATTGCAACAGTTGTGAGCACAATGAACATAAAGAGTCGCAGGATAAAAGCTGATGATGGCCCTGTTGAATGATAGTTTCATTATATATGCACTGGCAGCGGGCATTGCACTGGCGCTGGTTGTCGGACCTTTAGGCAGTGTCGTCGTCTGGAGACGCATGGCCTATTTTGGTGACACGCTCGCGCATGCGGCGCTGTTAGGTGTGGCGTTGGCTATCGCGGCGGAACAATTGCCGATAGTCGGAGTAGGGGTGATCGGAGTATCGATCGCTGTTTTATTATTCTGGTTAGAGAAGCAGCGAGATTTGTCGACGGATACCTTGTTGGGCATCCTGTCACATAGCGCACTGGCGTTAGGCTTGATTGTTTTTTCGGTGATTCAGGCACAGGGTTTTAATATTAATTTAATGTCGTATTTATTTGGTGATCTGCTGGCAGTAAATCAGTCTGACCTTATTCTTATGTACGGCAGTGTTTTTATTATATTGCTGGTATTTAGCCAGATACTTTCGCCATTGATATCTATCTCGGTTAATGAAGAACTGGCACGTGTTGATGGTGTCGCTGTAGAAAAAATACGTTTTATATTTATGATACTGCTCGCGATGGTGATCGCAGTAGCTTTAAAAGTGGTTGGCATCTTGTTGATTACTGCTTTATTGATCATACCGGCTGCGACCGCCAGGCTTTTTTCAAAGTCACCAAAACAGATGGTTTTGTTGTCTGTCTTTATCGCCATTGTTGCTGTGTTTCTTGGGCTGTATTCGTCACTCAGCTGGGACTTTCCAACCGGGCCGGCTATTGTGGTTTCTGCGTCATTTCTATTTTTTGTTTCGCGTATCTTCGTTCGTTAAAAACTTTTCACCGCAGAGACGCTGAGGCGAAGAGTAAAGCTTTTATTTTAACGTTGCACCTGCGGCGCAACATTAAAATATTCCAGATGTTTTTCTCTGCGCCTCAGCGCCTCTGCGGTAATATTATTTTTCTGTGCGTTTTTTTATCGATTTAATCGCATCGACAACTTCATCATAAGCATGTTGTGAGATTTCGTTTCTGCTTTTTCCTTTGCTGCTGATCGGTTCAAGAAAATGTACCTCAACGTCAATATGTGGTGCGCGTGCGATCAGATCAAAAGATTCACTTATGCTGGTATCGCCGATAAACAATGTCGCTGGATTAATTTCTGGACTACCTGTTTCAGGATTTACCAGCGGAAAAAAAATAGCTATCGGCTGCACCATTGCGTGTGCGTCGATAGCGCTTTGCATCATACGGCTGTGAAACTTTTTAATATGACCATCGGTGGTTGTACCCTCGGCAAAGATAAGGCTGTTATGTTGCTGATTTAAGGCGGCGGTTATTTCGCTACTTGCTTCTGAGGCGGAACCTTTTTTGCCGCGTTTTATATATAAGGTGCCGACACGCGATGACAGCCAGCCAAATACTGGCATGGCTTTAACTTCGTGTTTAGATAAAAAATGCACGGGTACCAGACTGCCGATGATAAAGATATCCAGCCAGGAGATGTGGTTAGAAACAAATAGTGTTTTCTCGGTTAGCGCTGTGCCGTATATTTTTGTTCGCACCCCAAGAGCGCGTGCAACACTGCCAAGCCATGTGGTGATGAAAGTGCTGGCTAGACCACGCGTGGGGGTAGTATTGCGTAGTAGAACACTGCTTATAATCATGCAGATGATGATTAACAAACTAAGCAGTATTGATCGGTAAATTTTTCTGATTACGGGCATTGGCTGTGGTTAGCGAAAAGTAATTAAAGCGTCTGGCCAGATCGAGCTAATCAAATCGCATTGATAGGTCGATGGCTTTGATGTTCTTGGTTAAAGCGCCTGTGGATATATAATCAACACCCGTTTTAGCAACATCGTGAATATTATCGATGGTGATGTTTCCGGAAGCCTCGCTAATGATTTTTCCTTTACAGATAGCAACTGCCTGTTTTAAGTTTGTAGCCTCGAAATTATCTAACAGCACATGATCTGCCCCAGCATCGATGGCCTGTTGCAGTTCGTTAAGATTTTCAACTTCGACTTCAATGTTTAAATCAGGGCTATGGAAGCGTGCTTCTTTGATTGCATTCTGTATGCCGCCACAGGCATTGATGTGGTTTTCTTTAATTAAAAAGGCATCAAATAAACCTAAACGATGGTTCTCACAACCACCACATGACACCGCGTATTTTTGCGCCATGCGCAGACCAGGAATGGTCTTTCGTGTATCAAGAATTTTTGTTTTTGAGTCTTTGAGCTTTTTTGCGTACTGTGCAGATAAGGTGGCGGTGGCAGATAAGGTCTGTACGAAGTTAAGCGCTGTACGCTCGCCGGTGAGGATGTTTTGAGAAGAGCCACTGATGGTGCAGATGGTCTGATCGGCATCAATCTCATCGCCATCATCGACGAACCAGTCGATCAATATCTCGTCATCTATCTGTCGGTAGGTTTCTTCAAACCAGTCGAGCCCACAGAACACACAGGCCTCGCGATTGATAACCGTAGCGAGAGAGATATTGTCGTGAGGGATTAATTCAGCGGTTATGTCACCTTTGCCGACATCTTCTTTCAGTGCATTAAAAACGTTTTCTTCAATAATGCTATGCGGTACCTGTAAAAAAGCCATCGTTTAAACTATCGCTTTACATAAAATTTTTGAGTTGCGTTGATAGTTGTATAGTGATTTTTTCTCTATCGGTAGATCGTCAGCGTCACATTCGACAAAACCACGTTCGATAAACCAGTGCATGGTCTGTGTCGTTAAGGTGAATAATTTTTTCATGTGTTGTTTCCTTGCCTGCCATTCGACATGCTGCATCAGATCATCGCCGCGACCATGTTGCTGGTAGTCCGGATGTACGGCAAGGCAGGCAAGTTCTGCAGCACGCTTTTTATCAAAAGCAAAGAGGGCTGCGCAGGCGATTATCATGCCGTCACGTTCGATGACTGTGAAGTTATTAATGTCCAGTTCCAGTTGCTCGCGTGAACGTTTGACCAGTACTCCCTGTTCTTCCAGAGGGGAGATCAATTCCATGATGCCGCCAATGTCGTCGATTGATGCGGTGCGTAAACCTTCATAATTTTCAGCGGTAACCAGTGTGCCTACGCCATCTCGGGTATACAGTTCCAGTAGCAGAGCGCCATCGGTTTTCCGGCTGACAAGATGCACGCGATGCACGCCACTACGGCAGGCCTGGGCGGCGTTATTTAAGTGTGATTGTGTTTCATCATCTTCGTCTGTGCCGTGATCTTTTAACCAGTTTTCTGCCTGCGGTAAATTTAGCTGCTGCAGCAAACTGCCTTTCTTATCAGTAACACCATTATTTTCCATGACAAAAATTAATTTGTCAGCATTGAGGGCTATGGCCGTTTCAGTAGCCACATCTTCCGCGCGTAAATTAAATATTTCACCAGAAGGTGAATAGCCGATGGGAGAGATCAAAACGACATTATTGTTCTGCAGGTGCTGATCAATGGCATCGGCATCGACATTTCTTACATTGCCGGTCTGGCAATAATCGATACCATTTCTGATGCCGTACGGTCGAGCGGTAATAAAATTACCTGAAACGACGCGTAATGCAGCACCAGCCATCGGGGTATTTGGCAGGCCCATAGAAAGCTTGGCTTCGATGCTCATACGTACCTGGCCGACTGCCTGTTCTACTGCCGGCATATTTTCATTTAAGGTAATGCGCATATTGTCGGCAAATTCAGACTTGATCTTTAAGGTGCTTAGCTGTTGTTCGATCTGTGGTCGCGCGCCGTGCACCAGTACGATACGAACACCGAGGCTGCCCAGTAAAGCGATATCATGAATCAGGTGAGCAAAACCAGCATGTTCGACCGCTTCGCCGCCAAACAGGATGACGAAGGTGCGGCCACGGTGAGCGTGTATGTAGGGGGCTGATTGCCGAAACCAGTCAACATGCGTGTTATTTTTATTAATTTTTTCCACCTTGTGGTCTCAGTACTTCTTTCGTAACAACATACCTAGTAATATACCCGATTCTGTTGTCTATTCAATCGATAAATAATTACTGCATTGAGTATTAATCAATAGTCGGGCTTCGATAGTCAGATCTCGAATATTTAGTAAGCATTATAGAAGGTTAGTTACATGGCGAATGATAAAACACGCAAATTCTCATCAATCATCGTTGATGGTGTCGCACAGGCACCCAGTCGTGCGATGTTGCATGCCGTCGGTTTTAAGGACAGCGATTTTAAAAAACCGCAGGTCGGTATCGCTTCGACCTGGAGCATGGTGACGCCCTGTAATATGCATATTAATAAACTGGCTGAAGATGCTGGCCGTGGAGCGGATCAAGCCGGCGGTAAAAGTATTATATTTAATACCATTACGGTATCTGACGGGATTTCTATGGGCACGCCAGGTATGCGTTACTCATTAGTATCACGCGAAGTGATCGCAGATTCCATCGAAACGGTAGCGGGTGCGCAAGGTTTTGATGGCGTGGTTGCGATCGGTGGCTGCGATAAAAATATGCCGGGCTGTATGATCGGTCTTTCTCGACTTAATAGGCCTTCTATCTTTGTTTATGGCGGTACCATCAAACCGGGCGCTAAACGCCGCGATATAGTTTCAGTATTCGAGGCGGTCGGTGGCCATGCTGCGGGTAAGGTGTCTGATGCAGAATTAAAAGAAGTTGAAGATACTGCCATACCGGGCCCGGGCTCGTGTGGTGGTATGTACACAGCAAATACCATGGCGTCGGCGATCGAAGCTCTGGGCATGAGTTTGCCAAACAGTTCGGCGCAGGAAGCTGTGTCTGTTGATAAAGAGGAAGATTGTGTTCGTGCCGGTGAAGCGGTGATGAATCTGATCGAAAAAGATATAAAACCCAGCGATATCATGACGCGCAAATCGTTTGAAAATGCGATTACCGTTGTCATCGCAATCGGTGGTTCGACCAATGCGGTATTGCATCTGTTGGCGATGGCGTATTCCGCCAATGTAAAACTTGAGCTGGATGATTTTACCCGTATAGGTGCCAAAGTTCCGGTGCTGGCTGATGTGAAACCCAGTGGTAAGTACCTGATGTCTGAGCTGATCGAAATCGGCGGCATTCAGCCGTTGATGAAAGTGTTGCTGGACGTTGGTCTATTGCATGGTGACTGTATGACCGTTACTGGTAAAACCATGGCGGAGAACCTGGCCGATGTGGATCCCTATCCCGAAGGCCAGGATATTATTCACAAGCTGGAAGATCCGATCAAAAAAGACAGCCACCTGGTGGTGCTCTATGGCAATCTGGCGCCAACCGGTGCAGTGGCGAAAATTTCCGGTAAAGAAGGTCTGCATTTCAGTGGCAATGCGCGTGTGTTTGAATCAGAAGAAACAGCGCTGGCTGCCATCCTCGATGGCACCGTGGTTAAAGATGATGTGATCGTTATCCGTCATGAAGGTCCGGTAGGTGGTCCTGGTATGCGCGAGATGCTGAGTCCAACCGGTGCCATTATGGGTAAAGGTATGGGCAAGGATGTTGCGCTGATTACCGATGGTCGTTTCTCTGGCGGCAGTCACGGTTTTGTTGTCGGTCATGTCACCCCGGAAGCTGCTGTGGGCGGCCCGATTGCTATTATCGAAACCGGTGATGGCATTACTATAGATGCTGAAAGTAGAACACTGAATCTGAATGTGTCACAAGAAGAGATCGAAACCCGCTTAAGCAAATGGAAAGCGCCACCGCCAAAAGAAACACGTGGTGTATTAGCGAAATATGCAAAATTAGTTTCTTCGGCGTCAGAAGGCGCGGTGACAGACAAGTTTTAGACATTTTCCGGGACGATACTCATCTTGTCCGGGCCTAAAGAAATAGAGTGAAATGTACAGATGCTAAATAAGGATAATCGCTCGGTCGATTTGTTGGCTTATTATTTTATAAGTTTACTAACTCTCGTTTTTTTTGGCCTGGTTTATAAAAGCCTGTTTGTTGTTTATAACTACTCGCAATTTTCTGCGCTGTCATTTTCACAAATCATCTATGCGCTATTCTGGGGTATACGCTTTGATCTGGCGTCGGCAGCGTTGTTAGGTTTGTTTGCTAGCTTTATAGTATGGCTTTCCTGGCGATTCACGCCGTCTAAATCCCACGCATTATTCATACTGGTCTTGATGCTTGTTTTACAGTTGTCAATGCAAACGGGTGATACCATATACTTTGCAGAGTCTGGTCGCCACGTCAGTTATGAAATGCGCGATGTATTAACCGATGCCTCCGGTCTTTTTATGACGGCGTTGACCAGTCATTATCTGTTTATCGTTTTAAGTTATGTGTTAGGTATAACGCTCTTGTTTTTTGTCGTGAAACTACTGCGACCTGTTTTATCCACTGCGGTTAATCATGCTGCTACCAGCGTAGCCACATCGGTGAAGCCGAAATACTTTGTAGATATAATGTTTGTGGTTATTTTACTGCTGTCGATCGTTCTGGTTCGAGGCGGGGTCACCGGTTTGCCGCAGAGTGTGATTTCCGTGTTTAAGATCGGAGATGCTGAGCAAGCCATTATTACTATGAATGGCGCATATAGCGTTGTATATGGGGTGATAAATAGCGCGAAGGAAATTGATCGCGTTACGACCAAACTGCCTGAAGATATCAATATTGATCAGGTGATGCGCTCGCTTTATCCGCTAACGCCTGACTTTGCTCCAGTGGTTGAAAACACAAGTACAAAATATAACCTGGTATTTATTCTGATGGAAGGCTGGCATGCCGATTTTATGTCATCCTATGGGTATGAATTTGACACAACACCGTTTTATACAGAAATAAAAGCAAAGTCTTTAGCGCCTCTGGGTGTCATCGCTGGTGGTGTCAGAACAACAGAAGGTATCTATGCAACATTTTGTTCGCAACAAAATCCTCTGGGTAAAACCATTGCGCAAACCAGTTTGCAAAATAATCACTATAATTGTCTGCCATCAATCTTAAAAAGACATGGCTGGCATACCGCTTTTTTCCAGGGTACGCACAAAGAAACAAGCGGTACGGGTGCTTTTGCACAGAGCCTGGGATTTACTGATAGTTTTGCTAAAGAGGATATGCCAGAGGGGCGTTACCCGCATAATTACTGGGGCGCGCATGACCCTGATATTTATGATTATCTGTTAGATAAGCTTGATACGATGCCGCAGCCTTTTTTGGTTGGCGTTAATACAAATACAACTCACGATAGAAAAGTACCCGATGGAGCTAATGCTGTTTTTGGTATGAAGACCAAGATGCAGAAGCATCAGAGTGTTATTCATTTCGCGGATCAGGCGATGAAGGAGTTTTTTGAGAAAATAAAACAGAAACCGTATTATAAAGATACAATATTCGTGTTGATGTCAGATCATACCCATGGCAAACATAAAAGCCTTGCTGCCACATATTTCATACCCGGTGTAATTTATGCAGAGGATCTGGTGCCAACAAAGACAGTCGAGCGCTACGTTTCGCAAAGAGATTTTTCTCCTACAATTCTGGAGATTCTTGGGCTTCCGGCATCGCCGTCTTTTACTGGAAAATCTTTCTGGTCAAAGAGAGATGATGTCTATTTTTCCGATTATTTCGATTCGGGCAGTATAGGCTGGATAAATGATAGTTTACTGGTGGAAACCAGTGTGGAGAACCCAGAAGTTACCAAGTGTTATACATTAGAAAAGGGATTGCTGAACGCTACGCAGGTGGACTGTAGTGAAAAGCATAAAAGTGAATCTTTGAAATCATTAGTCTTTACTTCTTATAGTCAGGACCTGTTATTCAAAGGTAAAACAGAAAAGTACTACGGGTTTTTAGAAAAAAATAATGAATAAATTTGAAGTGGTCGATGCAGTTATTTCCCCAAAAGGGCAGCTTGAAATGCTGTCACAGTTTGAGGTTGTTCACATATTAGATACCAGTCAGGGCGATCTGATGCATATCTTCCGGAACTGTTCACTCGCCGTTTTGAATAGTGGCAGCGCACTCGATGACGGGCAGGAATTGCTGGCGCGGTATCCTGATTTTTCGATCGAAGTCGTGCAGCGCCAGCGCGGTATAAAGTTAGCTTTGAAAAATGCACCTGCTATTGCGTTTGTTGATGGCGAGCTGATGGCCGGTATTAACGAACATCTTTTCACCGTTTTACGCGATGTTATCTACGTGCATAACAAAGTGATGAATTCGCCGCGCTTCAATCTAGATGCGTCGATAGATGTCACCAATGCGGTGTTTCATATCTTACGTAATGCGCAAGTTTTTATTCCCGGTTTAGAGCCCAATCTTGTGGTTTGCTGGGGCGGGCATTCCATCGGCCTTGAGGAGTATGACTATACCAAAGTGGTCGGTTATCAGATGGGGTTGCGTGACCTGGATATCTGCACCGGCTGTGGTCCAGGCGCGATGAAAGGGCCGATGAAGGGGGCGACCATCGGGCATGCCAAGCAGCGGACCGGCGTCGGACGATATATGGGTCTGACCGAACCGGGTATCATTGCCGCCGAGTCTCCGAATCCGATCGTGAACAAGCTGATCATTATGCCGGACATAGAAAAACGGCTGGAAGCATTCGTGCGCACCGGCCACGGTATCGTCGTTTTTCCGGGTGGCGCGGGTACGGCAGAAGAAATACTCTATATATTAGGTATATTACTGCATCCAAAAAATGCAGCCGTACCTTTCCCATTGATATTTACCGGACCAAAATGTGCGGAAAATTATTTTAAGCAGATCAATCAGTTTATTGTCGATACGCTGGGGCTGGATGCACAGCAGCGTTATAAGATCATCATCGATGATCCGCAGCGCGTCGCGATTGAAATGAAAGAAGGCATGAAAAAAGTACTTGAGTTCAGAGAACGGCAAAGTGATGCATTTTATTACAACTGGACTTTGCACATCGATGACCAGTTCCAGAAACCGTTTGATCCGACACACGATAACATGCGTAATCTTGCCTTACACAAAGATCAGGAAAGCCATTTATTGGCAGCAAATCTAAGACGTGCCTTTTCAGGTGTGGTGGCAGGAAATGTGAAAGCAGAAGGTATCCGTGCTATCGAAGAGCACGGCCATTTTGAGCTCAATGGCGATAAAGAGATCATGCAACCGATGGATGAATTGTTAACGGCATTTGTAGAACAACAACGGATGAAACTGCCAGGAACAGCGTATGTTCCGTGTTATAAGATTATCAAGTAAATTCTAAAGATTATTTTACCGCATAGACGCAGAGGGTTGTTTTGTTAGCTGCGCTGCCAATATAAAAATGTTCTCTCTGTAACCTGATCGATGGCGTGCTTAGAAGATGATTTAGTAATAGCTTTAAGTCAGGTATTTTTTGATGCATATCAGCACGTTAAAGCTATTTTGGGGAAAATGCAAAATAGCATCAGGATAAAAAGCTTTCATTTTGTTACAGAATGATTACAATGCGCAAAAAATTAAATCTATAAGATATTCCGCGCAATAGTGCCGGAGGAGAAGTAAAGATGGCCAAAGGTGGTTACATGAGCGGGATTTTTGGCAGTTCGCCTGTCAGTCCCCTGCAAAAGCACATGTCAAAAGTCTATGCCTGTGCATCCGAATTAATTCCTCTGTTTAATGCTGTTATCAATGAAGATTGGGATGAGGTTGCTAAACGTCAGCAACTTATCTCTACTCTGGAACAAGAAGCCGATGATCTGAAAAAAGCACTGCGCCTGAATTTACCGAAAGGTTTGTTCATGCCGGTATCGCGTCAGGATCTGCTAGAAGTGTTATTGATGCAGGACCGTATCGCCAATAAAGCAAAAGATGTCGCGGGAACTATCGTCGGCCGGCACATGACCTTACCCGAAGTGATTCAGGAAGATTACATCCGATTTGTTACGCGTTGCGTAGCTGCGTGCAGGCAGGCAAGAAAAGCGATTAATGAACTTGATGAGTTATTTGAAACAGGGTTCAGCGGTCAGGAAGTTCAGATCGTCATTGATATGATCACCAAGCTGGATGATATAGAAAGTGACACCGATAATTTACAATCTGCTATACGTTATAAACTTTTCGAAGTTGAAAAAGACCTGCCGCCGATAGATATCATGTTTTTGTACAAGATCATCGAAGCCACAGGTGAAGTTGCAGATAAGTCCCAGGGAGTGGGAAGTCGTTTACAACTAATGCTGGCAAGGTAGAGGATAACGATGGATATTATTGCTCAGTACGGC
Organism: uncultured Gammaproteobacteria bacterium; assembly: GCA_913065105.1. Taxonomy (GTDB): domain Bacteria; phylum Pseudomonadota; class Gammaproteobacteria; order SZUA-229; family SZUA-229. Next base: position 27,208 of record CAJXZZ010000024.1, read on the forward strand.
ACGGTCTTTCTTATTCTTGCCGCAGTATTTGGTCTGTTCATGGCCTGGGGCATTGGTGCTAATGATGTAGCCAATGCGATGGCGACCTCTGTGGGTTCTAAGGCGCTTACTATTAAACAGGCGGTTTTGATTGCGGCTGTTTTTGAGTTTGCTGGCGCTATCCTTGCTGGTGGGCAGGTAACCAAAACCATTCGAAAAGGTATCGTGGATGCAGACCTGTTGTCCGCAACGCCTGAGTTGCTGCTCTATGGCATGCTGGCATCATTACTGGCGGCAGGTATCTGGTTGTTAATCGCTTCGAGAAATGGCTGGCCGGTTTCGACCACACATTCGATCGTTGGTGCTATTGTTGGGTTTGCCATGGTAGGCATCGGTATGGATGCAGTGCATTGGAATAAAGTTGGTTTTATCGTTGCCAGCTGGGTAGTTTCACCAATGTTGGCGGGTTTTATTGCTTTTATGTTATTTCGCAGCGTACAGGCGCTTATTTTAGATACTGAAGACCCGTTTGATAATGCTAAGAAGTATGTGCCTTATTATATGTTCCTGGTTGGTTTTATCATTGCGCTAGTCACCCTGGTAAAAGGTCTGAAACATGTGGGATTAGATTTATCAACAGTAGAACAATATCTGTACGCATTTGCTGCGGGTATCGTTGTTATGGTTGTCGGTAAAGTTTTTGTAGGCAAGATTCAGCATGACCCTAAGATGGATAAAAAATTCCATTTTACTAATGTTGAGCGTGTATTTAGCGTCTTAATGGTTATCACTGCTTGTGCTATGGCGTTTGCTCATGGTTCTAATGATGTGGCCAACGCGATTGGCCCTGTGGCAGCAGTGGTCAGTATTGTAAACAGTGGTGGTGAGGTTGCATCAAAATCTATGTTACCGCTGTGGGTGTTAGGCCTTGGTGGTATTGGTATTGTTATCGGTCTGATGATGTATGGTAAAAAAGTTATTGCAACCGTTGGTAATAATATTACCGAATTAACGCCAAGTCGCGGTTTTGCCGCAACCCTGGCAGCAGCGACAACGGTGGTCCTGGCTTCTGGTACTGGCTTACCTATCTCGACGACGCATACGTTGGTAGGTGCGGTGCTGGGTGTGGGGCTGGCGCGTGGTATGGCGGCATTGAATCTTACAGTCATTCGTAATATCTTCATGTCATGGGTAGTGACGCTACCTGCAGGTGCTATTCTCTCTATCCTGTTCTTCTTTACCTTAAAAGGTATTTTCAGTTAGCTTATTTGTCTTTGGTCATTAGTCGCTGGTAAGTTTCGGGCTAATGATCATCGCTCAGTAGGATATGCCAATTTGTTAGTTGCTCCTGTTAGACAATGCAGTATCATGTGTGCACTGCCTGTTTGTGACAAGTGACCGACGACGAATGACCGACGACATAACAACCCCTGCTGAACTAGTATCCCATCTTCCACAATCGCTGCAATCAGTCGTGGAAAACTTCTGGAGTGACTGGTATCAGTCATGTAAAGAAAAATCTATCGATCCGCAACAAGACTTCCCGCTTACAGTTCTGGGTAAAACCTGGGCGTGCAGTGACTTTGTCGCGCGTAACTGTATCCGCTACCCGGAAATTTTTTGTGCCTTATATACGGAAGGTTTTGAGTTAAACCGCACGCTTGAACAATATCAAAAATTAGTCGCTCAGGCTGTTGCTGACAGTAAAAGCGATGATGAGCTGATGTCGTCGTTACGTATGCTGCGCCAGCAGGAAATGATGCGTATCGCCTGGCGTGATCTAAATGGACTGGTAGATGCCGCAACGATTTTTCATGAACTGACAGACCTGGCGGAAGCGATGGTTGCGGTCACGTTGCAGCATCTGGAAAAACAGCAGGCTGAAATTTTTGGTATGCCACTGGATGCTGATGGTGAGGAACAGTCGTTGCTGGTCTTTGCCATGGGCAAAATGGGTGGCGGTGAACTTAACTTCTCTTCTGATATCGACCTGATTTTTACTTTTCCCGAAGACGGTGAAACCACCGGTCCGCGCCATAAATCACATTATGAATTTTATTTATTTGTCATACGTAAGCTGGTCAAAGTGCTGGATGAGGTGACGGCGGGTGGTTTTGTCTACCGGGTGGACACACGATTAAGGCCATTTGGTGAAAGTGGTCCATTGGCGATGAGTTTTTCCGGGCTTGAACAGTATTACCAGTTGCAGGGACGTGACTGGGAGCGGTATGCCATGATCAAGGCAAGACTGATTAGTGGGCGTGAGGGCGACAGGAAATATCTGCAATCAATGTTAACGCCGTTTGTTTATCGTCGTTATCTTGATTTCAGTATGATCGATTCGATCCGTGAAATGAAAGCCATGATCGATGCGCAGATGAAGCGTAAACGTATGACGAATAATATCAAGTTAGGGCCTGGTGGTATTCGTGAGATCGAGTTTATTGGCCAGACGCTGCAATTGATCCGTGCCGGTCGAGAACCCGAGTTGCGTGAGCGCAGTATCATAAAAGTACTGACGTTATTGGCTGAAAAAAATTATTTAAAAAAGCAGGAAGTAGAAAAACTGATAAGTGCCTACTGGTTTTTGCGAAAACTGGAAAATCGTTTGCAGATACTGAATGACAAGCAGACGCATGTATTACCGGATGATGACTTTACGCGGCAGCGTATATGCCTGGCAATGGATATGCAGGACTGGGATATGCTGATCGAGCAGTTATCTCATCATCAGAGTGCGGTTGATCGTGTGTTTCATAACCTTATTGCCGCAGAAGCTGAAGAGCATGAAGTAAAAGCATCAGCGGTTACGTTGTTTCTATCAGGCGTGGATAAAGACGAGGATGCTGATGAAGGCGTGAAGCAATATCTGCAGACGCTAGGATATCAGCAGGTCGATGATGTTGCTCTCTTGCTTACGCATCTGCGTGCCAGTGCTCAGATGCGGCATCTAACCGGGGATACGGCTCGTCTGATGGTTCAGTTAATTGAATCACTGATCGATAAAATTTCTGACTACCCGCAGCAGGTCGAATTATTTGATCGGGTAAGTCGTATCTTAAAAGCGCTGGCTGGCCGTAAAGTGTATGTCAGCTTGCTTAATGAGTTTCCCGCGATACAACTACAGATGCTGACACTCTGTGCGGCAAGCGAATGGTTTACTGAGCGCCTGGTTAAATATCCTATTTTGCTCGATAGCCTGCTGAGTACGGCTGAAGCTTTCCGGCGTGAATATGATATCAAACATTTGCTTGAACTGGAGCTTGCTCGCATCGATGCCGATGATACTGAGCAACTGATGGAAAGGATGCGTCAGTTTAAACGGCAGACGGTTTTTACTGTTGCCATGCTGGACGTGTTCTATGAGGAGCCGGTAGAAACCGTTTCAGACTATTTAACGGAACTTGCCAATGAGCTGCTGGAAAAGATTCTGCAATTTTCCTGGCAGGCCATGGTTGCCAAACACGGGGAACCTAGCTGTATCGTCGACGGTGAAATTTTCTACCCGCAGATGTCGATAGTTGCTTACGGTAAAATGGGTGGTAATGAGCTGGGTTATGGCTCTGATCTGGATATCATTTTCATCCATAATAGTCAGGGTGACAAACAGCAGACTAGTGGTGAAAAATGTATTGATAATCAGCAGTTTTTTGCGCGTGTGGCGCAAAAGGTTATCCATTTTTTAAATACCCGCACATACTCTGGCATCCTGTACGAAGCAGATACACGATTGCGCCCCGACGGGCAATCAGGCCTGATGGTTAGCAGTATTGCAGCGTTTGAGCGATATCAGCAGGAAAAAGCCTGGACCTGGGAACATCAGGCATTAATTAGAGCAAGATTTGTCACCGGAAACGCGCTGATAGAGCAAGAATTTGATAGAATTCGCCGTTCAGTTCTTCGCCAACCACGTGATGTGAAACAGTTGTTGCAGGAAGTGGTGGATATGCGCGAAAAAATGCGTAAACATCTGGGCAACAAATCCGCTGAGTTTGATATTAAACAGGATGCAGGCGGTCTGGTTGATATCGAGTTTATGACTCAGGCCGGTGTGCTAATTTACGCTGAGAAAAATGCAGATTGCATTAAACACACTGCCACACTGGAGCTGATCAACGAGTTAACGACGGTTGGCTGGTATAGTGCAAATGAAGCGAAAGATATTGCAGATGCCTATCGATATTTCCGACGACTGAAAAACTGGCAAAATCTGCAATGTGAAGCAGATGTTAGTGAAGTGCCGAAGCATCGTGATAATGTGATTTCGGTCTGGAACCGATTGATGCCGACCTTCACGGAAGAAGTTGAAAAGAATTGATTGCACCGCGGAGGCGCTGAGTTTTATTTGTTGTCTGCGCCGTAGGCGCGACCAACAAAACAAATTTTCTCTGCACCTCTGCTGTAAAATGTTTTTAAATATATTTAAATATGAAGATTGTAGGAGAAGCATATGCAAACCATGGCCGATAGAGATGGCGTAATCTGGTTTGACGGAAAAATGGTTGACTGGCGCGAGGCCAAGATCCACGTTTTAACGCATACATTACATTATGGTATGGGCGTGTTCGAAGGTTTACGCGCATACAAAGCTGAAAAAGGTACGGCAATTTTTCGATTGCATGCTCATACCGATCGCCTGTTTGAATCCGCGAAAATCATGAATATGGATATGCCGTTTGATAAAGAGACGCTGAATAAAGCGCAACTTGCAGCGGTAAGAGAAAATAATCTGCAGTCTGCTTACATTCGACCTATGTGTTTTTATGGTTCGGAAGGCATGGGCTTGCGCGCCGATAATCTAAAAGTGCACGTGATGGTTGCTGCCTGGGAGTGGGGTGCATATCTGGGGCAGGAAGCGCTCGACAATGGTATCCGTATTCGTAAATCGACCTTTGTGAAAAATGACTCGCATCCGAGCATGTATCTTGCCAAGGCCAATGGTAATTATATTAACTCCATGCTGGCACTCGATGAAGCCATGAGTAAGGGTTATGATGAAGCATTATTGCTGGATAGTAAGGGTAACGTTGCTGAAGGCAGCGGTGAAAATATCTTTATGATCAAAGACGGCGTCATCTATACCCCGACGCTGGTAGCATCACTAAACGGTATTACTCGTAACACCATCATGACTCTGGCGAAAGAGCAGGGTATCGATGTGGTCGAGACAACGATGAAGATTGAAGAATTGTATGATGCTGACGAAGTGTTCTTTACCGGTTCTGCCGCTGAAGTAACACCGATTCGAGAGATCGATGATAATTCGATCGGTAATGGCTCGCGCGGACCGATTACTGAAAAATTACAAACCATGTATTTTGATTTAGTGCATGGACGTCTGGATACACATGCCGACTGGTTGAATTATGTATAAAATGGGAGCTGAAAATGTCTAATCCAAATACAGCGACACAAAAAGATCTGGATACACCAAACGATACGATGTTGTACGAGGTGTCACGTGACATCTTGCCTATCCATTGCCCTATGCCAGGGTCCAGTTTGTGGAATTCTCACCCACGGGTGTACATTCCTGTTGAAGAAACAGGTTCTGCAAAATGCCCGTATTGTGGCTGTGAATATAAACTTGTCGATTAACGCCACAACGATGAATGTTTTTATACATTTTTTTGCAAAGGATCTGATCTTATGAGCATGCATCTACCTTCTTTTGAAAGTGCCAGAGTTCTGGTTGTTGGTGATTTAATGCTGGATCGTTACTGGCATGGTGGAACCTCACGAATATCTCCTGAAGCACCTGTTCCGGTCGTGCATGTGAATAAAAATGAGGAGCGTGCTGGCGGTGCCTGTAATGTAGCCTTAAATATCGCCATGCTTGGCGCGCAATGTACGGTAATGGGTCTGTGTGGGGATGATGAAGCCGCAAACACGCTGGAAAATATCTTAGAAAATGTTGGTGTTAAGCCGCAGTTTGTACGTATGCCTAATAATGCAACAGTAACTAAACTGCGTGTCATGAGTCGTTCACAACAACTGATGCGACTGGATTTTGAAGACGGGTTTATCGGGAAGGATCTATCAGAGCTTGAAAAAGTTTTTGCAGCGCAGTTACAGGAACATAATATCGTAGTGTGTTCGGACTATGGCAAAGGAAGTTTGCGCCAGGTAAAACGTTTGATAGAGCTATGTAATGAAAAAAATATTCCGGTACTGGTTGATCCCAAAGGCAGTGACTTTGAGAAATACACAGGCGCAAGTTTAATAACGCCAAACCTCTCTGAATTTGAAGCGGTCGTCGGTGATTGTGAAACAGAAGATGAACTGGTTGCAAAAGCAGATGCACTCTCAAAGCAATTTAATATAGAAGCCATGCTGGTCACACGTAGTGAGCACGGTATGAGTTTGATGCAACAGGGTTATGATCCAGTGCACATACCAACACAGGCCAGGGAAGTTTTTGATGTTACCGGTGCAGGTGATACAGTGATTTCAACACTGGCGGCTTCGTTGGGCGCGGGTGTTTCGCTCGAACGTGCGATGCTGCTGTCTAATCTTGCAGCGGGTGTCGTTGTCGGTAAGTCGGGTACTGCCAGCGTCAGTCTAAAAGAACTGGAAAACGCTATTGCACAAAATTCATCGAATACGGAACATGGTGTTTTAGAAGAAGCTGAACTTCATGCCTTGCTCGATAGTTGTCGTGCGCGCGGTGAAAGTATCGTAATGACCAACGGTTGTTTTGATATCTTACATGCCGGTCATGTCACTTATCTTGAGCAGGCCAGTGAACTGGGTGATCGTTTACTGGTCGCTGTTAATGTCGATGAAACAGTACGCCGACTAAAAGGCGAAGATCGTCCGGTCAATAAAGTAGAAAATCGTATGCGTATGCTAGCGGCGCTGCGTTGCGTAGACTGGGTTGTTGCTTTTACTGAAGATGAACCAACGCGATTAATCTGTGATGTAGCGCCGGATATCCTGGTTAAAGGCGGCGATAATGAAGTCGACAAAATCCCCGGTGGTGATTGTGTCCGTGAAGCCGGTGGTCAGGTAATGGTGTTGACCTACGTGGACGGCATCTCTACGACTAAGATTATCGAATCCATTAAAGAGAAGTAGGCAGTTGGCAGTTATCAGTTGGCAGTAAAAAAATGACAAATACTGATGCATTAACAATCGATGTAAACGTTGATGTCTTAATCATCGGCGGTGGCATCGCAGGTTTATGGACGTTAGCGCGTCTGCAGCAGGCGGGTTATAAAACCGTATTGCTGGAATCTCAGGCGCTGGGTGCAGGCCAGACCCGATTTGCCCAGGGTATCATTCACGGTGGAACCAAATACGCTTTAACCGGCAAGCTGACTGCCTCATCAGAAGCCGTCGCGGATATGCCATCACGCTGGCGTGCCTGTTTTGAAGGCAGCGGTGAGCTGGATTTATCTCAGGCGGAACTGCTCTCTGATGCACATTATCTCTGGTCAACGACCAGCCTGACCTCACGTATCTCCGGTTTTTTTGCCAGCAAGGTTATGCGTAGCCGTTCGACCGAACTAGATAAAAAATCCTTACCTTCCATATTCCAGCACAAAGATTTCAAAGGACAGTTTTATCGCCTGGATGAACCTGTGTTTAATACCTTGAGCGTTGTTCGTGCGATAGCAGAACCACGAAAAAAATCTATCCTGCCGATAAAGCAGGAATCTCTTGAACACATTGGTGGTCAACTGTCTGTTCGATCAAAACAGGGTGAAAATTATCTATTTCATTATCAGAAAATAATTTTTATGGCAGGTGAAGGTAACGAGTATCTATTGTCCCGTTTTTCTTGTGACAGACCCGTGATGCAGCGCCGACCGCTGAAGATGGTGGTTATGCGCGGCGTGCAGAACGACATGATCTATGCGCATTGTTTAGGTGCATCGGTCAACCCGAGAATAACCATTACGTCTCACCGTGATACAGAGGGAGCTATAGTCTGGTATATGGGCGGCCAACTGGCTGAAGAAGGGGTAAATAAAAATGATGCTGAGTTGGTTCAGGCAACAAAAGATGAACTGTCGGATCTTATTCCCTGGCTCGAATTAAAACACGCGGAGTGGGGTGTGCTTAAAATAAACCGCGCAGAGATTAAAAAACCAGGTACGACACGTCCGGATAGTTTTTCTATCGAAGAAAGTAACAATGTAATTACCGCATGGCCAACAAAAATGGCGTTAGCTCCTGCGTTAGCTGATGCGGTGTTAACAAAGATGAATAACGAAAATATAGTACCTGGTACGGATTTATCCATGCCGGGATGGGCGGAACCTGAGTACGCAGATTTTCCATGGGATGAAGCTGAATGCTGGAGTGATCAATAATGCAAAAACGCGCACTAGGTTCGACTGGAATTGATGTCAGTGTGCTGGGATTGGGCACGGTCAAAATAGGCCGTAACCAACAGGTAAAGTACCCGAGTGGATTTGAATTGCCTGATGATAAGTCTGTAATAGAGCTGTTTGAGCTGGCACAGTCTTTGGGTATTAATTTTATAGACACCGCACCCGCCTATGGCAGTAGTGAACAGCGGCTGGGTGAGCTGCTTCCAGACCGTCATGACTGGGTGATAGTAACCAAGGTGGGCGAGATTTTTGAAAATGATAAATCACGTTTTGATTTTTCATTTGATCATACGATTAAGAGTGTTGAGCAAAGTTTAAAGAAATTAAAACGCGATGTTCTTGATGTTGTACTTGTGCACTCCGATGGCAACGATATGGATATTATTAAAAATGAGCCTGCGTTTGATGCTCTGGAAGTGCTGAAGAATAAAGGTCTGATAAAAGCCTATGGCATGTCCAGTAAAACAGTAGAAGGAGGTTGCTGGGTGGTAGAAAACTGTGATGTTGTAATGGCAACTGCTAACCTGGAATATGATGATGAGCGTCCTGTATTAGAGCTGGCAAAAAAATTAAATAAAGGCGTCATCATTAAGAAGGGATTGCAGAGTGGTCACGCGGATAGTTCATCAGGCGGTGGCGGTGTTGAAAAGGCGTTCCAGCATGTTTTAAGTCAGCCTGGCGTTAGTAGTATGATTGTTGGAACGATTAACAAACAGCATCTACGAGCTAATGCTGAAACTGCGAATCGATGTTCTCAGTAAAAAATTATTTATGACTGATAAACAACGTCGATATCTGATAGTAGGGCCCTCATGGATCGGTGACATGGTGATGGCGCAGTCGTTGTTTATTGCCCTTAAGCAACAATACCCTGATTGTATAATCGATGTGATTGCGCCT
>CAJXZZ010000025.1 GCA_913065105.1 uncultured Gammaproteobacteria bacterium
TCGCCATAGGTGGCAGGGTACTGTGCCTTGAGCTGCTCCTTTGTTAGTTTGAACCAGTTATCCATCTCTGGCGGCGGTGCATCAGCCCAGTAACGCGCATTTTGGATACCAGGTATCACTGCTGTATCACTTAAGGATTCTGGTAATGGATTTCGTTCCGGCAGACTGGAACAGCCCGTCACAATTACTATTGCACAGAATTGAATAAGAAATAATTTTAATACTGAGTGTTTCATTAAATGTTATTTTTTAAGACAAAAGATGAAGACTACTTTAGCAGCATCTCAGCTTTCGGTGGCGACCAGGTTTTATATTTTTCGAAATCCGGCATATAGATCCGCAAAATGACATCCAGGTTTTCATCTTTACGATTAATGGGTAGCCAGTTTTCCTCTGGGACACCGTCTGGTTTTTGCGCGGCAACGTAGATCTCGATACCACCATCGGCGTTTAGCTTCATGCCCGCATTCTCTCCCACGCTGTATTTTTTGTGATCATTCGGAATGAAAAAACCGTTGGCGGAATCATATAAGGTTAACGACCAGAATATCTTTGCCGGTGGCAATTCTTCCTTGCTCATGCGAATCACATAATCATTCTTCGCATTCATCGGTTGGCCGTCCTTGGTCAGCACGGGTGGATACAACGCTTCGGTTGCCGGTAAGCCGATCGGACCAAGCACCGATTGTATCAACAGGGTCTCCAGCGATATCTCTCCCCTGGTCTTGAACATGCCCGAACCAAGCTTGGCGGTAACGGCCGGATCCATGGCGCGGGCAAATTCCGTTTTTCGGATCTGCTCGGTGATCGCTCTGAATTGCTTGCCATCAATGCTTGCGACTTTGTTCTTGTCAAACGTCTTGCCCGGCTTGATACCGATTGACTGCATCGCAGCGAGAAAGCCCTTTTCCACTTCGTTATCAGGATCAAAGCTGGTGTGATTGACCACGAATTGCATCACTTCCAGAAAGTTGTTTTCATACACATCAGGATCAGTTTTTCCAACACTGGGGAATTGCACATCATCTATTGCCCTGGTCGGCTGGCCTTGAAATTCAGACAAGGTGATGGTTTTGACCGATTGCATCTGGCCAAGGATTCTCTCAAAGCGAGCTTTATCGTTGGCATGAGGCATGACGCGAAACACGGCAGAAACAAAATCACCGGTCATTTCGATATTGCGATCAACACCCTTGATTTTGCCACCATCAAAACCCTCCGTGCGAGAAGTATAAAACAGCACTTTCTCGGGTTTGCCAAAGTCACCTTTGGTCACGGACATCGGCGCATTCACGTAGTGATCATAACCAGTCACCATCAATGAGGCGTACCTGGAATCAAATACCGGAATATCGAGGATCACCGGGGCCTTACGCAAATCCAGCATACAGCCAATGTAAAGCGTATCGTTGTTGGGCCGCGCGATCTCGCGCGTCGTGTCATCTTTGAGCTGGGTATCGGCAATACACTTGTTCCATCCACCATTCTTCAGTGCAAACTTGTTGTTAACATTGTACATCGCCACATACTGATAAGAGCGACGGACAATATTCTCGATTTGTTCATCGGTCAGTTGTGCCGAGACGCTGGCCGCGTCGACTGACCCTTTGGTCGTTGTCGATGAGTTTGCTTTGTCCTTGCCACAAGACACCAATAACGACAGGGCCAGTAGGCCAGTCATTACTAACATAACTTTGATTTTCATTTCTCATCTCCTTTAAAAATGAATGGATACCTACTAACTTGAATTAGTAATAAAAAAACAAAACCAACATAAATCAATTTTTTAGAAAATAAAACGCTTTAGAAAAATCATCTAAATGCTGGTCGTAGCATGCCTAAAATTGTTTTCTTCTTTGTACTTTATCACCGCTGTTCCCGAGTACATTATGACTTAAAATATATTGTTGCGTCGACCGGTTGAGATTGCCGCCAACAGCTTACTTTCAACGACCAGCTCGACTATAAGAGAAAATGCATACCAATGTAAGCACCATCATAACCATAGGAAATAGTCTGCTTCTCTAGATCATCTTCGATAACAACATCGGCATCAAAATAAGCCAGCCCCATGACAACACCAAAATGCCGATTGACTCGATATTGAGCATTAATGGATGTTTGAAATACGTTGGCACTCAAGTCGTCATGTGAGCCTGTTACAAATGCCACCTTGGTTGCAAAACTCCAGCCATCTGTGATGCGGAATAAAAAATTAAGCCCGATCAACGGCAGAGGTGCAAATATTTTAGTCTCTTCTTCAATAGATCCTGCAGTGGTCACGCCACCAATGGTTATCTGACCATCAGCCCTGAAAACATATTTGAGGTCGAGCCCGTAGATACCCACCATCAAGTCGATCTTACTGTGGTCATCTTTAAACAGGTTATAACCGTAATCAAACTGATAGAAATTTGTTGTATCAGTGATGCTTGCATCACCAACCACTCTCACATTTTCCAGCGTTTTATCAATATTAAAAATGTCCGATTCACGATTAATACTAAAAAATGAAAATCCAAAACTGTGTTTCGGTTTAAATTGATAGGCGCCATAGAAAGTCGTCACGGTCGAAACTTCGGGCAGATCAAGATTACCTTCAAGGTCAAGATATAGACTACGGCCAGCCTGTTTATCGGTAGCTTTCCAATTTGTATCAAACTTTACGATAGCAGCGCCAACACCTAAGGCAAACTTACTGTTTTTATATAACTCTATTTGATCCTGCTCAGCATTTACATTACTTGTTGATGCCACCGCAATGATCAGCAAAATATAACTACAGAAAGTTTTTATATTCATTTTATTTAAAGGCAGGCTCTTAGTGCAAAACTTCCGCGCTACCTACGCCCCTGCCATCAGATGCAGCATCGATCACGCCGGTATTTTTATTGGTAATAATGAGCTGCATGTTTCCATATTCAGAGTCCCTGGCTTTGGTCTTATGCCCAAGTTTCTGCAATGCATTAACCAATTCATCATCAAAAACGTCTGACTCATAAGAGATTTCATCCGGCAGGTATTGGTGATGATAGCGGCCGGCATTTACTATTTCATCGGCAGTCTTATTATCATAAAAATCAAGGATACCCAGCAAAACCATCGTGATGATACGGCTGCCACCAGGTGTGCCGATAACAGCAACACGATCTTTTGTTTCGACGATACTTGGCGTCATGCTGGACAACATACGTTTACCCGGTGCAATCGCGTTAGCATGTGAACCCACCAGGCCATAAACATTTGGCACCCCCGGCTTGGAGACAAAATCATCCATTTCATCATTTAACAAAACACCTGTGCCTTTAGCCACATGACAGGAACCAAAAGGATAATTGATCGACAATGTTGCCGACACTTTATTTCCGTGTTTATCAATAATAGAAAAATGTGTGGTATCCGTGCCGTTACCCATTGGTTGAGCAACCGGTTTAAGTGACGAACTTGCTGTGGCTTTGTCTCGACTTATACTTTCGACAAGTGATTTAATGTGGGAATCAGAAACCAGGTATGCTGCCGGCACCTCTATAAAGTCAGGGTCGCCCATATATTCAGCACGATCTCGATAAGCACGTCGCATGGCTTCAACAATATGGTGAATACGTTGTGCCTCGTCCATTTTCTCGATATCAAATCCGGCAAGTATCTGTAGGATTTCAGTCAACACCAGACCACCGGATGAGGGTAATGATGCAGCAACCAGTTTCATGCCCTTATAATAAGTGATATCAGGCGCGCGTTCTTTTACTTTGTAAGAAGACAGATCTTTTTCTGTCCATATACCACCATGATCAGCTACATCTTTCACCATCTTCAACGCTACTTCGCCCTGGTAGAAACCGGCAAAACCAGACTCCGCAATTTTCTGCAAGGTGATGGCTAAATCTTTCTGTATGATCATATGGTCTAACGTCGGTACCTCACTCTGCTGCAAAAAAATATCGCTGGCGGCTTTATTCTGCTGCAAGGCTTTTAGACGAAAGCCCGCCATGCGCTGATAATATTCATCCACAGGAAAACCTTCACGCGCATACACGATGGCCGGTGCCAGTGACTGAGATAATTTTAATTTTCCGTATTTTTCTGCCAGATGTACGAGAGCGGCCGGGATACCAGGAATACCTGCTGACAGAACACCGTTGATTGAAGCACCAGGTTTTACTTTGCCGTTCTCATCCAGATACAGATCTTTATGCGCACGTGATGGTGCAGTTTCACGCGCATCTATCATCACATACTTATCTTTCAGCGGCTGATGTAACAAGTAGAAGCCACCGCCGCCAATCCCTGATGAATAAGGCTCTACCACCGCAAGTGACGCGGTAACTGCAATAGCTGCATCGAACGCATTACCGCCCTGATTTAAAATATTTAGACCCGCCTGGGTTGCCAACGGGTGCGCACTGGCAATGGCTGCCTGTGCAAAAGATTTATTATCAGATGCGTATGCAGCACTCTGAAAGGAGAAAAAGAAAATAAAGAATAGAACACAAATACTACGAATGAATTTGTTCATATATCGTATCTACATTAGATTATAAAGTTTTATAGGAGCTTATTAATACCTCGACAGAAAATACAGAGGTTACAAAAATCACTTATTGCCGGTAAGAATCTCGTATTTTTCCATAAGCTCTTCCTTAGTTTCCACATGATCGGGATCAAACGGAATACAATCAACCGGACACACTTCCACGCACTGCGAGGTTTCGTAATGCCCTACACACTCTGTACATAAATTCGGGTCAATTTCATAGATCTCATCACCCGGGGTAATCGCCTCGTTTGGACACTCAGGTTCACAAACATCACAATTAATACATTCATCAGTAATCATTAACGCCATAACACTCTACAACCCACATCAACCACTTATTCTGCTAATAAGCTTAAGGTTTATATTTTATTCTTCACGGAATTTAGTGCTTCCACAATATCCTTATGGACAAACTTTGAAACGTCACCACCATGAAGAGCAATCTCTTTAACTAACGATGCTGAAATAAAACTGGTTTCATCACTGGGTGTCATAAACACCGTCTCCAGTGAACTTTCCAGATGACGATTCATACTGGCTAACTGCATCTCGTATTCAAAATCTGATACCGCGCGTAAACCACGCAATATGACTTTTGCCTCTTTTGCTTTAACAAAATGAACCAGTAGATCAGAAAAACCGCAAACTTCAACATTATCAAACCGCGATAATACCTTTTCGGCCATCGCCACTCGATGCTCCAGATCAAATAATGGTGTTTTTCCTGGATTAGCAGCTATCGCCACCACAACCCTGTCAAATAGACCTGCCGCACGTTGCACTAGATCAGAGTGACCATTAGTAATCGGGTCGAACGTTCCCGGATAAACCGCTACAACTGACATATTAACCTCACTTCTGTAGCATCCCTTATCCAGAGACTCGCTACACTACTATTTTATATTCAAATAATTTATAGCTCACCTGACCCGAGCTTTTTTGTTTCAGGCAAACCCAGTTATCAGGCAATGCCACGTTCGCATCAACCGCATGTTCTACGTAGATTATGGCATCCTCGACCAAACATCCACTGCGATTAAGCAAGACACTGCTTTTTGCCAGTAGATCAGAATGAAATGGAGGATCAAGAAATACCAGATCAAATTTCTGGCTAAGGTTCCTGTTTGTTGATGCTGACTGTAACCAGCTCAGAGTATCTTGATGATGAATGGCCACGTTATCTGCCTCAAGCGTGCGGACATTCTCTTGTAGACCTTTGACCGTTTTACTATTCTGCTCGATGAAAACTACTTCCTGCGCACCCCGTGACAGTGCTTCAAAACCCAATACGCCACTGCCGGCGAAACAGTCGAGACAACTGCTCTGTGATATATAGGGCTGTAACCAGCTAAATACGGTTTCACGTATGCGATCAGTTGTTGGTCGTAAACCTTCGGCGTCATCAAACTTAATTTTCCGGCCACGCCACTTGCCGGCAATAATTCTACACGAGCCATTACCCACTTTATTATTGTTTGCCAACAATCACCGTAACCATACGATCTGGGTGCACTCGACGAGTTAAGGCATCATTAATATCTTTCACATCAACCGATTTTACATTGTCAATAAAACGATCGAGGTGATCCATTGGTAAATCGTAAAACCCTATCATTGCAATATACTCGAGCAGCTTACTATTACTATCGATCTTCAATGGGAAGCTACCGGTAATATTACTTATGCTATCAGCGAGCTCCTGTTTTTCAGGTCCGTTTTCAACATACTTTTTCAACTCCTGATTTAGCAACGACAGGGCCTGATCGGTTTGCTCAGTTTTAGTCTGCATACCCATGGTAAAAGTGCCCGTCTCACGAAGCGGCGAAAAATAGCTGTACACACTGTAAGCCAGACCATGTTCTTCACGTATCACTTCAACCAGCCGGGAAGAAAAACCACTACCGCCAAAAGGATGATTGGCCACATACAGACTATAATAATCATCATCACCACGTTTTGTGCCTGGCTGCCCGACAAATATGTGTGTTTGCGTTGAAGGGTAATCAATGATGATTTTTTTCGCTTCTGTTAAAAGTTTTACCGCCGGTAAACTAGCGGCTTTTTCGCCTGCGGGCAATGCGGATAACAATGCCTTAACGATCTCTTCAGCCTGCTCGCGTCCAACATTCCCCACAATGGTGACCGTCGCATTTTTAGCTACATAATACTTTTTATAAAAAGCGCGAATATCATCCAGCGTTAGCTTTTCTAGACTCTCTTCCGTACCCGATGTAGGCGATGCGTAAGGGTGCTCCCCAAAAACTGCTTTATTAAACGCTACCGCCGCAAGCGCAGACGGTGACTGCTGTCGCGCTTTAACTGCCACCTTCATCCGATTGAGCTCACGTTGATAGGCATCCTGCGGAAAATCAGGTTGGGTCAACACCTGCTTGAGACTTTCGATGGCAGAATCTAAATATCGTGGCTGCGTCAGACTACGCACACCGACCAATGCCATATCACGTGATGCATCATATTCAATTTCAGCACCCACCGATTCAAACGCTTCTGCGATCTGTTGTGACGTTTTTCCTGCCGCGCCCTCGGATAACAGGCCATTAGTCAATAAGGCCAGGCCACTTATACCAGCGTCACGTGCACTGCCCGCATCAAACGTGATACGCACATCCAGCATCGGAATTTCTGTTGCTGGCACAAATAACACTTTGGCACCATTTTCTGACTGCCAGGTTTGTATCTGTGGTGTTGCGTAAGACGCAACACTAAATAACATCAAATAGATCAAACTGATTATTTTCATTTTCTTCATAACTAAAAACTGTTGATTACACTGCCCGAAAAAATTAACGACCATGAGCCACTCCTGTTGCCACGGGTGTTGTATTGCCAGAACCATTTTCAATGGGTAATGGATCAAGTACCGCCACCGTCAGTCGCTCATCAGTCAAATATTTGTTTGCTACCTGTTGCACCTGCTCGGCCGTTATCGCAAGAATTTTTTCAACATATTGATCTTTTAACTGCCATGGCAAACCAATGGTTTCAAGCATACCGACTTCCATTGCCTGATAAAATGTTGAGTCCTGCTTATAAACCTGCGATGCAACCACCTGTGCTTTGACACGATCCAATTCCTTATCATCGGGTAACTGGTTTTTAATAATATCTATCTCTTCTCGCAGAGCAAATTCCAGCACTTCTATCGCCACTTCATCATTCGGTATAGCAGATAACACGAATAAACTTTCGTGTCGTGCAGACATGCCATAACTTGCACTGGCACTGTTTGCTATCTCCTGTCCACGGACAAGATTTTTGCTCAGCCGCGCACTGCTGCCACCATCGAGCACGCCAGCTAACACTTCTAAAGCATACATCTCCCACTCTGTTTCCTGACCGACTATGCTGGCAGTTAAAACCGGCGCTTTATAACCCATGATGAGATAGGGGATTTTGGCCGGCAGCTCAACCGTAACACGCTGTGTGCCGTATTGTTTGGCCTCATGCCTGGTCTTTAAGGTGGGGATCACAGAGGTTGGTAACTGGCCAAAATACTGTTTCGCCAGACGGAAGACCTCTTCTGCTTCAACATCACCCGCAACAACCAGCGTTGCATTATTTGGCGCATACCATGTTTTATACCATTGGCGTGCATCTTCGACGGTCAGTGTATCTAAGTCTTCCATCCAGCCGATGATGGGTCTGCGGTAAGGGCTATTAGTGAATGCCAGCGCGTTAAATCGTTCATAGGTCAGCGCCGTTGGTTTGTCATCCGTACGCAGACGACGTTCTTCCTTAACCACTTCAATCTCCTTGAGAAACTCTTTTTCATCGAAAATTAAATTTCTCATACGATCCGCTTCCAGCTCGAGGCACAACTCCAGTCTGTCATTAGCTATCTTCTGAAAGTAAGCCGTATAATCCTGTCCGGTAAAGGCGTTCTCTTCGCCCCCATTGGCGGCCACGATTTCTGAAAATTCACCCGCAGGATGTTTTTCTGTGCCTTTGAACATCATATGCTCCAGCACATGTGATACCCCGGTAATGCCGTCATGTTCATAGCTGGCACCAATCTTATACCAGACCTGTGATACCACTACCGGAGCGCGATGATTCTCGATCACCAGCACCTTCATGCCGTTGGACAACAGATAAGACTGTACTGCCTCGTCAGATTGCTGCGGCATCGGTTCTTTGCTGTGAAATAATACCCAGCCCAGAATAAGCGTTGAAACGGCAACCAGACCCATAATTGACTTTATCTTCATTTAAACCTTCTCTTAAACGTTATTTAACTCTGATCAACAATAGTTTATCTATACGGCTTGTTACCATACATGTTTTTTATTACAACTATGCAGCCAAGTGATGATAGGATACTCCAATTAATTTTCACTGCATAAATCATCATGTTTGGTTTCATTAAACGCAAACAAAAAATCGCACCAGAAGCAGAAATTGCCGCTGCAAAGAAACAACCCCAGTCAGAAGATAACACAACTGATTTAAGTCACTCTCTGGAAAAAACCAAACGCACACTTTCCGATGGCATGGCCGACTTTTTCCTCGGCAAAAAAAGCATCAACAGTGACTTACTTGATGAGCTGGAAACACACCTGTTAAGCGCTGATGTTGGCATCGATGCTACCACAATCATCATCGATGAACTGCAAAGTAATATCTCGCGCAAAGCCATCAGCGATGCTGAATCTCTGCATCTTAAATTAGCCGAGATAATGAAATCTATTCTTCAACCTTGCGAGCAGCCGCTAAATACAGACAGCGCAAAACCTTTTGTCATACTCGTTGTTGGCATTAACGGTGCCGGTAAAACTACCAGCATCGGCAAACTCGCCCACCACTTTATGCAACAGGGAAAATCTGTATTGTTAGCCGCCGGTGACACTTTCCGTGCCGCTGCGGTTGAACAGCTACAGGAATGGGGTAACCGCAATGATGTCCCGGTGATCTCTCAGGGCACCGGCGCTGACCCGGCATCGGTTATCTTTGACGCTGTAGCATCAGCAAGTTCAAAAAATATTGATATCGTGATTGCAGATACTGCTGGTCGTTTACATACACAGGATAACCTGATGGCCGAACTGGCAAAAATTAAACGCGTGCTGGGTAAGATAGATGCCAACGCACCGCACGAAACTTTAATTGTAATGGATGCTAGTTTTGGACAAAACGCGTTACATCAGGCACAACAATTTCATAACAGTATTGGTCTAACCGGTATGGCGGTGACCAAACTGGACGGTACCGCAAAAGGCGGTATATTATTTTCCATTGCCAAAACCTTAAATCTGCCGGTGCGTTTCATCGGTGTCGGCGAAGGCATCAATGACCTTAGGCCTTTTAATGCCAGTGAGTTTGTAGATGCGCTTCTGGAATAATAAAATAGTTAATAGCGAGCAACGAATAGTGAATAAAGAAAAAATCATCGTAATGTGCACTATTCACTGTTCACTATTTACTATTCGCTGCTCTTCCAAATGATTTATTTCGATAATGTCTGCAAACGTTACCCCGGCGGCCATGATGCTCTAAACCGGGTAAATCTGCGCCTGCCCAAAGGTCAAATGGCATTTCTCACCGGCCATTCCGGTGCCGGTAAAAGTACCTTACTCAAATTGATCGCCATGATCGAACGCCCGACACGTGGGCAGATTTTTCTTGATGGCGTCAATCTGAATAATATCGGTAATCGGAAAATTCCCTATATCAGACGTAACATCGGCATTATTTTTCAAAACCATCACCTGCTCTACGACCGCCCGGTGTTTGACAATGTTGCCATGCCACTCATTATCCAGGGTTATCGACGACAGGAAATACATAAGCGGGTACGCGCAGCGCTGAATCAGGTGGGGCTATTAAGTAAAGAGAAGTCCGCCCCAATCACCCTGTCTGGTGGTGAACAACAACGTGTTGGTATCGCTCGCGCTATCGTACATAAACCTTTATTACTGCTCGCTGACGAACCTACCGGTAATCTAGACCCCGAACTCTCAGAAGAGATCATGCAGCTGTTTGCCCGCTTCAATCAGGTTGGCACAACGGTTTTAATTGCCAGTCATGATCTTGATTTAATCAAACAGATGGGCTCACCGATGATTAGTTTGCAAGATGGGCAGGTGGCTAATAATGGCCTGCCTTTTAGCGCAGACAGCGCAAAGGCTCCAACTCGCTAACATGCGTAACAGCCCACATAAAAAAAGCCGGCTTAGTTCATACTTTGGCAATCATCTACGCGTCAGTCTTGCCAGTTTAGGCCGACTCTACGCCCAGCCCGTTGCCACATTTATGACCGCAGCGGTGATAGCTATCGCTTTAGCCTTGCCAGTGGATCTATACATAGCACTGGATAACGTTGGCAAACTCAGCAGTGGCTGGGATGGATCAACACAGATCTCACTGTTTTTACACACCAGCGTCAAGAAACAGGAAGCAGTAAAATTACAACAGCGCCTGGAAAGACATAAATTTATCAAAAAAATCGAATTGATCGATAAAGAAAAAGGTCTGGAGCAATTTAAAGAAGTTTCAGGTTTTGGCGATGCTTTAAAATACCTTGATGACAATCCCCTGCCTATCGTCATGGTCGTTCACCCTAAAATCAGCGTTAATCAAGCAGACAGAACCACCAGCCTGGTAAAAGAACTGGGCAATAATAAGCTGGTTGAGCTGGCACAGCTTGACGTGCAATGGGTGAAGCGCCTGTACACGTTTTTAGAAATTGCCAATAGGAGCATCTGGGTTATCAGCTCCATGCTGGCCATCGCTGTTTTATTAATCATCGGCAATACCATACGACTGGATATACAAAGCCGTCGTGAGGAAATTGAAGTATCCAAACTCATTGGCGCTTCGGACGCTTTTATTCGCCGACCATTTTTATACACGGGTTTATGGTACGGCATTATCGGTGGCGTACTGGCGTGGATCATCACGCTGGCGTCCCTGATACTGATGGAAAACCCCATCCATAAACTGGCTTTGCTCTATCATAGTGAGTTTCGTCTTAGCGGACTTGGTTTCGAAAATACACTATTGTTAATACTCATCAGCTGCGCACTGGGACTGATCGGATCATGGCTAGCCGTTAGCCGCCATCTTAAAGATATTGAGCCCAGCTAACTCAAATTATTTTCTTTTAAAACAAATGGTTACAAGAAAAAATCTCACCGTGGAGGAAAAACCAGTTTGTAGTAGCTGCGCCTGCGGTAAATAATTTTTCTAAATCAAATACAAATTCCCCAATGAACTTTTCTCACAATTAGCACTCTCATCTCAAGAGTGCTAAAATTACGCCATGAGAGAAAACGATATGACAACAGCATTAATACCAGTTCTTCAGAATGCCCCTTTAAGCGCAGGCTCTCTGGAAGCTTATATTCGACAAATTCACACTATTCCTATGCTAACTAGCGAAGAGGAACGTGAACTTGCCCTACGTCTGGAACAGCAAAATGACCTTGCCGCAGCGCAGCAGCTCATTATGTCTAACCTACGCTTCGTTGTGAAAATAGCACGTGGTTATTCTGGTTACGGTCTACCACTTAGCGATCTAATCCAGGAAGGTAACATTGGTCTGATGAAAGCGGTTAAACGCTTCTCAGCAAGCCATGATGTTCGCCTGATCTCCTACGCCGTACACTGGATTAAATCAGAAATTCATGAATTTGTTTTACGTAACTGGCGCATTGTTAAAGTTGCGACAACCAAACCACAACGTAAATTATTCTTCAAATTGCGCAGCTCGAAAAAGAGGCTGGGCTGGTTTACGCCTGATGAAGTCAATGATGTCGCTGAAACGCTTGGTGTTAAACCGGAAACCGTTCTCGAAATGGAATCTCGTTTAAGTGGCAGTGATGTCACCTTTGATCCGCCAACAAATGATAATGATGACGAACATCATTTCACACCAGCGGCTTATCTTTCTGATGACGGCGCTGATCCAGCACATCGACTCGAACATGATGACAGTCGGTCACAGAAACTGAGCCTGATGTCAGATTCATTAAAAACACTGGACGAACGCAGTCAGGACATCATCCAACGTCGCTGGTTGAATGAGGATAAAGCCACACTGCACGAACTGGCTGGTGAGTATCAGGTATCTGCCGAACGTATTCGCCAGATTGAGAAAAACGCTCTGGGTAAAATGCGTGTTGCATTTGAAGCTTGAGACATTCAGAAGCTTACGTATTTAGATTTAAATACTTAGTAATTAAAAAAAGACCGGTTTAACCGGTCTTTTTTTATGGCTATTCACGACTAAATGCAAATTTATTAACAACAAAACCAACTGATCACATCAAAAATGACGGCACTTATACTCCAAATTTAACATGCTGTGTTTTTGTTGCATGATTTTCAATATTGACAGGCTGTGGCTTCCACGCATGACCATAGATAACCTCATAACTGGCGGGCAATAAATTTTCCTGTCTAAATTTCTCGTACGTCTGACGTACGGTCTGCAATATAGACTTACCACCCAGACCTCTTCCCGCTTGACCTTGTTGCGTCACGCCTGCGGTAACGCTGGCACCGATCGCTTTTAGGTCATGCATTATTTCATCAACTGAATTATAGGTAACGGTCAATATCTCAGCCTCCATTACCGGCTCAGCAAATCCATCCTGTAACAGGGCATCACCTATATCGTGCATATCGATAAACTGATTAACATGATTCGCACCATCTACTTTACTCCAGCTATGGCGCAACTCTTTTAAGGTATCTGGCCCAAAGGTGGTAAACACAAACAAACCACCTGGTTTGAGCACGCGTTTTGCTTCCAGTAAAGCCGCATTAAGATCATTACACCATTGCATACTTAAACTGGAAAAAACCAGATCAAAACTATTGTCAGAAAATGGCAGGTCTTCAATATCAGCACACACCAGATGCGGCGAACGAAATAGTCCGCCATGGCGACTACTCTTATCCAGCATATTTTCTGATAAATCTAACGCGATTAACTGCGCTTTTTTATAACGCGCTAACAGTGCAGGAATAGC
The DNA here is from genome assembly GCA_913065105.1 of uncultured Gammaproteobacteria bacterium. Classification (GTDB taxonomy): domain Bacteria; phylum Pseudomonadota; class Gammaproteobacteria; order SZUA-229; family SZUA-229. The sequence continues at coordinate 13,531 of CAJXZZ010000025.1, forward strand.
CGAACCGGTTCCAGCACCGGCATCTAAAATCAGCTCGGGTTTAATTTTTACAACGTCCAGCTTTTCCAGCAAACGATTGCAAACTTCATTCTGCAGTATCGCAAACTGCTCATAATTATCTGCCGCACGATCAAAAGCTCGACGCACACGTGCCTTGTTAAAAACTTGCGCCTGTTGCTGTACATATTTTGTTTCTTGATTCATAAATTTCTAATTGGTGGAAAACAACAATTAAGAACAACGCTGTTTTTCTGCCACCGCTAATAACTGTTTGATAAAATCATCATGGTGTGAAATAAAGGGCGCGTGACTAGCCGCTGTATTCATCACTACATTGTCCTGTGCATAATCCTGTTTTAATACCTGCGCTAATGCAGCTGGTACAAGGCTATCTTTACCGCCCAATGACCAGTGTAATGGGCATTCGATTAATTTTATGGTTTGCCGTAGATCAGTTTCAAGTAATACCCTCAAGCCGGAACCCAGCGCCTGCGTTGTCGCCTGACCGCGCGATTGTATGCTAGTTTGCAACTGCCTGACGACTTTCATTGCGTCCGGTAAACCTTTCACCTGCAACGCCAGAAAGCGTCGGATGGTTTTTTCCTGGTTTTGACTCAGGTCGTCGGCAAACTGATCAAATATTTTTGCATCCACCGCACAAGGCCAATCCGCTCGGCGCACGAAACAGGGGTTGGTAGCAACAAGCAATGCTGCAGCAACGCGCTGTGGGTACAACTCGGCTAAACGCAATACTGCCAGTCCTCCCAGAGACCAGCCCACCCATATAACCGGCTGATGAACCAATGGAACCAACGCCTGCACATAGTCATCCAGCGAGTCAGCCTGCACATTGGCCATGCTGCCATGCCCCGGCAGATCGACCACAACGACCTTAATCCAGTCGGGTAATCGATTTATACACTCATCCCATACCGCGCTGTTCATGGCCCAGCCATGAACAAAAACGCAGGTCACCGAAGTACGCATTTTCAGTTATTCTCTTCTTGGCCAAATAAAATCATACAGAGCAAAATCATATGGGGAAATTATCAAATGCTTGAGGTAAGCTTGCGCAGCATATAATACTCAAATAAAAAATCATGCAACACTATCTCAACATCTTTTTGTTTGCCGCACTGGCTTATCTAATCGGCTCTTTTTCAACAGCCATTATTACCTGCAAGATCATGGGGCTTAAAGACCCGCGGACAACCGGTTCCAACAACCCGGGCGCAACCAATGTTTTACGCCATGGCGGTAAAAAAGCCGCCATTATCACCTTATTCGGAGATGCGTTAAAAGGCTTAATTCCTGTTTTAGTCATTATACAGCTTCAGGCTGACACATTAACCGTCGCCCTCGTTGGGCTATGCGCTCTGTTAGGACACATATTCCCCATTTATTATGGCTTTAAAGGCGGTAAAGGTGTTGCGACTTATTACGGTGTCATCTTAGGCTTTAACTGGCTGGTTGGCCTGATTGCCATTGCCATCTGGATGGCCATGGCAGCGCTATTGAAAATTTCTTCACTGTCAGCTCTGGTATCCGTTTTCTTTACACCTTTTATCCTCTGGCATTTTTCTCAATCTATCGAACTCACGGTCGCCGTGGCACTGATGAGTCTTTTAGTTTTCTGGCGACATAAAAGTAATATCAAGTCACTACTACAAGGTTCTGAAGAAAAAATTAGCGAAGGCAAATAGGTTTTAAATCGCCTTCAAATCCTGCATCGACCATCTCGCCCTGGCATCTATTTCTAGTGCCTGTGTTTCACCAGCCACCAGACGAAAACAGCCCACCTGCGCAATCATCGCGCCATTATCAGTACAAAATTCAACGCGTGGGTAATGCAATTCACCGCCCATTTGTTTTATCATGTCTGCTAACTCTGCACGTAAGCGTTTATTCGCGCCGACACCGCCCGCGATCACCAGTTTGTTGCACTGTTGCTGCTGCAGAGCACGGCGACATTTTATTTTCAGGGTATCAACCACCGCCTCTTCAAAGGCCAGAGATATATCCGCTTTAACCTGCTCACTTAATTCGCCATCTGAACCATCCTGATGTGCAGCTTTCTGCATGGTGTTTAAAGCAAAGGTTTTTAAGCCGCTAAAACTAAAATCCACCCCAGGCCGGTCTATCATTGGTCGCGGAAACTTATAGATACCCGCTCGGCCCTTTTCTGCCATTGCTGCCAGCGCGGGCCCACCGGGATAACCCAGGCCAAGTAACTTCGCCGTTTTATCAAACGCCTCACCCGCCGCATCATCCAGACTTTGCCCGAGCAATTCATACTGACCAATACCTTTTACATAAGCCAGCAAGGTATGGCCGCCAGAAACCAGCAAGGCAACAAAAGGAAAATTAGGCGGATTCTCTTCTAACATCGGCGCCAGCAGATGGCCTTCCATATGATGCACTTCAACGGCAGGAATGCCCAACGCCCAGGCCAATGATCGTCCCACTGATGCACCTGACATTAACGCACCGATCAGACCAGGACCTGCCGTATAAGCAATACCATCAAGCGCTGATTTTTCGATACCAGCCTGCGCTAGCGTCTGCTCTAACAAGGGAACCAGGTAGCGAATATGATCTCTTGAAGCGAGTTCGGGTACCACGCCGCCATATTCTGCATGCAGCTCTACCTGGCTGTGCAGCGTATGGGCTAACAAGCCTTTTTCGCTGTCAAACAGCGCAATGCCTGTCTCATCACAGGAGCTTTCTATACCTAAAACGATCATTATTTCACTATTTACCCGCTTATCTGGTTAATTATCCGATTAAATTTTGTATTCCGGCTTTTGGTTTTGGTTAAAAATGAGATATAATACTTCGTTCACCGCATCCTTTGCGGATTTTTTATGTTTTTATTTTTAAGAGAGCGCTATGCCTGATATACGAGTTAAAGAAAACGAACCGTTTGATGTGGCTTTACGTCGTTTCAAACGTTCATGCGAGAAAGCCGGTGTATTAACCGAGATCCGCAAACGTGAAGCTTATGAGAAACCAACGACAGAGCGCAAACGCAAAGCCGCTGCTGCAGTTAAACGTCATCTGAAAAAACTGTCAAAAGAACGCAATAAATTTGCGCGCCAACCGCATCAACGTCGTCGTTAATTTTATTTTCGCTATCATTTAGGACTGGGTCAATAAAGACTTAGCCTATCAATGCAGTCCATTAGTAGAAGCAAACAATGAGCGACCTAAAAAAACAGATTCAAGGTGAGGTAATCATCGCGATGAAATCGGGCGAGAAAGAACGCCTTAAGATCATTCGCCTGATAACCGCATCGATGAAACAGGTTGAAGTTGATGAACGCATTGAACTCGATGATGCGCGCATCATTGCGATACTCGATAAAATGGTGAAGCAGCGCCGCGAATCTATCTCTCAGTTCAAAACTGCGGGACGCGATGACCTGGTAAAACAGGAAAACTACGAGATTGATATTGTTCAGGAATTCTTACCCCAGGCATTAAGCGAAGAAGAAGTGGATGATATTGTCAATAAAGCCATTGAGACAACCGGCGCGAACTCAATTAAAGATATGGGTAAAGTAATGGGTCTGGTTAAACCGCAGATCATCGGTCGCGCTGACATGGGCGAAATCAGTGGTCGTATAAAGTCCCTGTTAAGCACTAACTAGGTAATCACCTGTTAGTTATCATCCTTAGAAACTAACCAGCCACATCGGCACTGAATCATTGACATGACCGAACTCAAAAACGACAGATTCATTAAAGCCCTGCTTCGTCAACCGGTAGACCGTACACCGGTATGGATTATGCGTCAGGCAGGTCGCTATTTACCCGAGTACCGCGAAATACGTGCTAAAGCTGGCGACTTCATGACCTTATGCAGTACACCCGAACTGGCCTGTGAAGTCACACTACAGCCATTACGCCGTTTTGAGCTTGATGCCGCTATTTTATTTTCTGATATTCTGACCATCCCCGATGCTATGGGTCTGGGCTTATATTTTTCTGAAGGTGAAGGTCCAAAATTCAAAAAGACCATCGACACCGCAAGTGATATAAAAAACCTCGCTATTCCCGACCCTGCAGATAAGTTACGCTACGTAACGGACGCAGTCTCATTAATCCGTAAAGAATTAAACGGCGATGTGCCACTGATCGGATTTGCCGGCAGCCCGTGGACTCTAGCAACTTACATGGTTGAAGGTGGTAGCAGCAAAACATTCTCTAAGATAAAAGCTTTATTGTTTTCAGATCCAACATCTGCACATCTTTTGATGAGCAAACTGGCCGACTCTGTTGCTGTTTATTTAAATGCACAAATCGAAGCCGGTGCACAGGCTGTAATGGTTTTTGATAGCTGGGGCGGCGCATTGACCACGCGACATTACAAAGAGTTTTCTCTCGCCTACATGCAAAGGATTGTTGACCAGCTTATACGTGAAAAAGACGGTCAGAAAATCCCCGTCGTACTGTTCACCAAAGGCGGCGGCATGTGGTTACAGGATATTGCCAATACTGGCTGCGATGGCGTCGGCCTTGACTGGTCGGTCGATATCAATCTGGCGCGCCAGCAGATCGGTGACAAAGTTGCACTCCAGGGCAACATGGATCCTGCCATCATGGCAACCAATCCTGAGGTAATCAAACAGGAAGCCAGTCGTATTCTTGCCGACTTTGGCCACGGCAATGGCCATGTATTTAACCTCGGCCATGGCATTACGCCAAATATAACACCTGATAATGTTGCTGCTCTGGTCGATGCGGTACATGACATTAGCGCGCAGTATCACGATTAAGTAATACCGAGACATTGTTGCTCATACTACTTGTAGCAAAACACCCCTTTGCTGGATAATTTTAGTTATACTCTGAGCACATTCATTATTGAGTGATTGCGTTATGTTTTTGCGTAAATGCAGCGCCCTAAAAATAATTTTATCCCTCCTGCTTACGCTATCTTGTTTTTACAAAGTAGCTATCAGTGCTGATCTAAAAAATAATACACAGACAGCGTCATCGACTACTGAACGTCCCAAAATAGGCCTGGTATTAAGTGGTGGCGGTGCCCGCGGTTTTGCTCACATCGGCGTGTTGAAAGTTCTCGAAGAAAATAACATCCCAATTGATTATATCGTCGGCACCAGCATGGGCTCTATTGTTGGCGGTCTCTACGCCATCGGGTTATCACCGGAAGAAATCGAACGAGGTGTAGATGGCATCGCATGGAATAAAGTTTTTAATGATTTCGCTTATCGCGAATATAAAGTTTTCCGTCGTAAAAAAGATGATTTTGATTTTTTCAACATTCACCGTGTTGGCTTAAATTCAAAGGGATTTCGACTCTCTCCTGGCCTGATCGAAGGACAACAGATTGAACTCGCACTCGACCGGTTGGCTTACCCTGGTTTTCACATAAGCGATTATGACAACTTAAGAATCCCTTTTCGCGCTGTTGCTACCAACATTGAAAATGGCGATCCTTTCATCATCAAAAACGGTAACATCGCACGCGCTATGCGTGCAAGTATGTCCATCCCTGGCGCCCTGCCACCCATCACGATAGATAACACATTGCTTGTCGACGGCGGTATTGCTAATAATGTACCCATTGATATTGTCCGGGATATGGGGGCAGACATTGTTATCGCAGTCGATGTCAGTGCGCCTTTAGCAGAGAAAAAAGATATTAAATCGGCTGTCGATGTCACCGCCCAGTTAACCACCATTCTGACTCGACGCATCGCTGACATTCAATTAAAAACATTAAAAGCTAACGATGTCTTAATCGTTCCGGGTGAATTAGAAATATCTTCGTCTGACTTTGACAAATACCCTGAATTAATCAAAGCCGGCGAAACTGCGGCAACAGAACAACTCGACGCCATAAGAAAGTTATCCATGTCTTATGATGCCTATTCTGATTTTGTCGCATCGCTGCCAGTTGTCGCCAACAGAGACCCTGTTATCTATTTTATAGAGATAAAAAATGAGACCGGCCTGAATGATGACATAATGAAAGTGCGCATTCATCAGAAAATTGGTGAACCGCTAGACGTCCAGCAACTTGAAGAAGACCTGTCGTATATATATGGACTAGATCACTCAAGCTCTGTGGTCTACTCACTGGAACAACGCGACGGTAAAACTGGATTGATCGTGTATGTACGTGACAGAGAGTGGGCGCATAGTTATGTGCAATTTGGGTTGTCAATAAAATCTGAATCCAATATAGGCTCATTCACTAACTTTGATGTCGCTTATACTAAAAATAATTTAAACAGCATGGCCGGAGAGTTTCGAGCAACACTGGGGCTAGGCAGTGAGCCTGAACTTAGTGCTGAAATTTATCAGCCCTTAAATATGGCACTCGATCTTTTTGTTTCTGCAAAGACAGGGTTTCACTCAACAATATTCCCCAATGTGGTGAATAACGATGTTGATTCAATACAGCGCTTTCAACGTAAATACATCGATCTATCGGCAGGCAAGATATTTAAGCAGACCACAGAGCTAAGCCTGGGACTATTCCGTGCCGATGGTAACACCAATACGATCAGCGGCGTAGACCAAGCTTTTGGACTAAGTGAATTTGAGGAAGCTTATATTTATACAAGAGTATTTCATGATTCACTGGATAATCTAAGCTTCCCTAATTCCGGTATTTTTGGTGGCGCGACTTATAGATCCAGTAAAAAAGATCTCGGCGCTGACAGTGACTACGAGCAGGTACAGCTACAGTTAAGCGGTGCGGGGACGTATAAACGATATACAGTCTTTAGCCGCGCCATCCTGGATACAACGATTGATGAAAACGCACCTTATAATGCTTTATTCAGACGTGGCGGATGGCTGGAACTTTCAGGCACGCTGGAGCGCGAACGATTCGGGCAGCATTTTGGCCTCATAGAAGCTGCATTTTACCGACGTCTGGGTAATATCACCTTCCTGCCAATTTATACCGGGTTTTCACTTGAGGCCGGTAATGTCTGGAATCGATACGACGACATCAATGCAGACAACACTACCACCGCAGGCAGTATATTCATCGGCGCAGATACCTTTCTTGGCCCGTTGTATCTTGCCTTTGGCGCTAATGATGATGGTGAAACAGCGTTATACTTTAACCTTGGTCAAACTTTCCTCAAAGACTAACAGGCAATGTTAAAACAACTGCTCCGGAATCTCCGAGGCAGTCTCACCCTTAACCGGGGATTCCGCAGGCGTGACACCACCAACGACTGGTGCTCTTTCATTTCTGAATATTTCAAATACTGTATTTGTATCTGCGTCTGTTGCGGCCTCACCTGTTTCTGCATTAATTTTCATCGTCACCAGACCATCAGGGCGTGTTAACTGCCTTTCAGGTTTTCCGGCTAATGCCACTTTCATAAAATCGATCCACACAGGTAGCGCTGCAGACGAACCAGTCTCCCTGCTACCTAATGGTTTAAGCTGATCAAACCCTATCCATGCAGTGGCTACCAGGTCAGGGTTGTAACCATTAAACCAGGCATCACGCTGGTCATTGGTGGTACCTGTTTTACCGGCAAGATCTTTTCTTCCCAGCTGCATAGCACGGCGGCCGGTGCCCTGTAATACGACGTCCTGCAGTATGGAATTCATCTGAAAAGCCAGGCGAGGTTCCAGAGTGCGCTCAGCCTGTTTTGGTAGTTTCGACAAGGAATCATCTTCAACGATATCTGCCGACCATTTTTGCTCCGCTATAACACAGGAAGTACAGGCAACAGCCGGATCTGCTTCATATAAAATGCTGCCATCGGCATCTTCAATTCGCTGGATCAGATAAGGCTCAGTTAGATATCCGCCATTAGCAAATACAGAATACACGCGGGACATCTCCAGCGGACTGAGCTCTGCACTACCTAATGCCAGCGATAAGTCATAACGCAGTTCCTTGCTATTTAAGCCAAAGTTCTTTGCGTATCGTGTCGTGTGTTTAAGTCCGACAGAGTTAAGTATACGTATTGAAACCAGGTTCCGAGATTTATACAGCGCTACGCGCAGCCTTGTTGGACCAAAAGTTTTACCGCTATAGTTTTCTGGGCGCCACTCCCCTTCCAGCGCCGAGTCTTCAAACACCACAGGTGCATCGTTGATCAAACTGGCCGGTGTATATTTTTTATCCAGTGCAGCGGCATATACTATCGGTTTAAAACCCGAACCTGCCTGTCTTTTGGCCTGAACCACCCGATTAAATTTACTGTGCTCAAAATCAAAACCTCCATTTAATGCCTGTATAGCACCTGTATTGGGATTAACTGAAACCAATGCTCCCTGAATTTCAGGTATCTGCGCCAGACTCCAGCCCGTTACCGGATCGTGTGCAAGCCAGACCACATCACCCGGTTTGATTACTTCAGACACTTTTTGTAGCTCATCACCGACACGATTCACACTAATGTACTCGCGAGCCCATTTAATACCGCCCCAGGGTATACGAACCTGATTACCGTCTTTCAACAGCGCAGTGGCTGAGCGGTTGTCCTCTGGTATAGCTTCAGGCACTGCTGCCGCTTTTTCTTCTGTACTACTAATACCGGCATCTACAGAAATATCATCATTGACTGACAATATAAGTGCTGGCATAAAACGACCATAGTTTTCATCGTCTTTTAATATTGATACTAGATCAGGTTCGCTATCATCTGCAGCAACCTCGGTAGTAGCAGTTCCTTCTGCTTTCTCTTGATCAGACTCGACTTTATTATCAGACGTTAATTCGACATGACGCACAACGCCGCGATAACCATGACGTCGATCATAGGCCACCAGACCATTCCATATGCTGTCATTTGCCGCTTGTTGCAGGCGTTTATTAATAGTGGTGTAAACGTTCAAACCACGCACATAAGCTTCGTCACCGAACTGTTTTACAATTTCAGCACGTGCCATCTCATTCACGTACGGCGCATACACACCTATGTCACTGCGATGACGCGTTGCTGTCACCGGTGCCTTTTTATTTTCTTCAAACTCTGCTGGCGTTATGAATTCCAGTTGTAACATGCGCGCTAACACATAATCACGACGTATAATCGCGCGCTCAGGGTTAACAATAGGGTTATAGTTAGACGGCGCTTTAGGTAATCCGGCAATCATTGCTATTTGCGCAAGCGTTAACTCATCAAGCTGAACGCCGTAATAAATTTGCGCGGCAGCAGCAACACCATATGAGCGATTGCCCAGATATATTTTATTTAAATACAGCTCAAGAATTTTCTCTTTATCAAGCTCACTCTCAATTTTTAATGCCAGAAGAATCTCGTTTAGTTTACGCAGATAGGTTTTTTCACTCGTCAAATAGAAGTTACGTGCCAGTTGCATCGTAATCGTACTACCACCCTGACCACGTTCACCCGTCATGACCAGATTCATGACCGCACGCAATATGCCCTGGTAGTCAACACCAGGATGCTCATAAAAACGATCATCTTCAGCAGATAAAAACGCCTGCTGCATTAACTTGGGGATTTCTCCGAGCGTTTTTGGCGTTCTTCTTTTCTCACCAAATTCACCCATTAATGCCCTGTCACTGCTATATATACGAAGTGGGACTTGGAGTTGCACATTACTAAGTCCCTCGATTGAGGGTAATTTTGGATTGAGGTAGAAATAGCCGCCGGCAGCAGTTGCAATAATTAACGAAATCATCACCAATATGATGATGGAAAACAATTTAAAAATATTCAAAAAAGGCACTGTCCATTTCCTGCGATTAAAGGGCCAATAAAGCGGCAAAGTATATAGGGTTAGTGACAAATTATCGACACACTTCTATATCATCTAGTATTTTTCTACACTTACAGCTAATATTTAATGCAAAATTTATAATATATTCTATAACTACCTTTAAAATATATAAATAATAAGGGGAACGGCGTGGGTTTGCTAAAACGCAATAAACCAAACATATTAGGTTTGGACATTAGTTCGACATCAGTAAAATTACTCGAGTTAGCTCAGGACGGTGATAAATATCGCGTGCAAAGCCTTGCGGTAGAACCATTACCCGATAATGCCGTGGTAGAAAAAAATATTCAGGACGTTGAGGCCGTTGGCGAGACTATTCTAAAAGCCGTTAAACGTTCCGGCACAAAAGTTAAAGACGCTGCTGTAGCCGTTGCTGGCTCCGCCGTTATTACAAAAATAATAAACATGCCTGCTGGTTTAAGTGATTCGGAGCTTGAAGCCCAGATTGAAATGGAAGCTGACCAATACATCCCCTATCCACTGGAAGAAATTAACCTCGATTTTGAGGTTATTGGCCCATCAGCAAATAATCCAGATACTGTCGACGTATTACTTGCCGCTTCTCGAAGTGAGAATATCGAATTACGTTCTGCTGCATTAGCGCTCGGCGGACTAACGCCAAAAATTGTCGATGTAGAAGCCTACACCATTGAAAATTCATCCAAGTTGATCGCTCATCAGATGAAACATGATGAAGAACGAGAACATGACGACATAATTATCGCAGTGGTTGATATTGGCGCCACCATGACAAGCCTTAATGTCGTCGAAAACAATCAACTCATCTATACACGCGAACAGAGTTTTGGCGGTAAGCAACTAACGGAAGAAATTATGCGACGTTATGGACTTGCCTATGATGAAGCCGGTCGTCTTAAAAAAGAAGGTGGCCTACCAGATAATTATATACCTGAGGTACTGGAACCCTTTAAGGAAACCATTGCACAGCAGGTAAGTCGTTTTCTACAATTTTTTTACACCTCTGGCCAACACAATGCTGTTGATCTAATCGTACTTGCAGGCGGCTGCGCATCGATTCCAGGTATCGACGAACTGGTTGAATCACAACTCGATACCTCTACAGTCATCGCCAATCCGTTTGCAGAGATGTCATTAGCATCAAAAGTAAATCCACAGTCATTAAGTAATGATGCTCCATCATTGATGATAGCCTGTGGTCTTGCCATGAGGAGTTTTGACTAATGGCTCATATCAATTTATTACCCTGGCGCGAAGAACAACGACAGGAACAGACCAGACAATTTGCAACAGTTACTGTGCTCTCCATGGCGTTAACCGGGGCAATTATTTTTCTAGTTCATGTGACATTTAACAATCAAATTGAACATCAAAAATTTCGTAATAAAATATTACAGGATGAAATCGCGACCCTGGACGCATCATTGAAACAGATTGATGAACTTGAGGAAACCAAGGACCAACTTCTGGCTCGCATGGACGTTATCCAGTCATTGCAGCAGCGTAGACCACAAATCGTACATTTGTTCGATGATTTCGTACGAACAGTACCTGAAGGCATCTATTTAATGACGATTAAACAGGATGCTGACCAGCTGACCATCAAAGGTGTCGCTGAATCTAACGGCCGCGTATCTGCTTACATGAGAAATATCGATACCTCTAGCTGGATGTCTACCCCGAAATTAAAAGTAATAGAAACCAGAAAGGGGACTTTGAGAAGCAATGATTTTACTTTAATCACCTCTCAGTCCTTACCTGATGACAAAAAAAATAAAAACAAAGACAACATTAAAGGGGACGACAGCTAATGAATCTCTCCGAAATAAAACTAGATGAACTAGATATTGAAGATCTTAAAAGAATCGGTACTGCGCCTTTACCCATAAAAATAGCGATTATTGTTATCTTATGTATTGCATTGGCTGTTGCTGGTTATTTTCTGGATACAACCCAACAACAAGTTGACCTTAAAAAAGTTATTGCTGAGGAACAACAACTACGCCAGGTATTTGCAGGCAAACAGGCTAAAGCAGCAAATCTCGAAGCATACAAGCAACAGCTTGATGAAATGCGCACATCGTTTGGTACCTTATTAAGACAGCTACCAAACGAGACTGAAATTGAAACCCTGTTAACCGACATCTCGCAGACAGGCATCTCTTCTGGCCTCGATATCGACTATTTTAAACCAGAAGGCTTACGGCCCAAAGAATTCTATTCCGAATATCCAATAAAACTAAAAGTAACAGGACGCTACCACGAGTTTGCCGAATTCATCAGTGGTGTTGCCGCACTGCCTCGCATCGTTACAGTTCAGGATATTGAAATAAAACCCTCAGATCCTAAAGGTGGTGTGAAATTAACCATGGAGCTGACAGCCATTACCTACCAATACCTTGATGAATCTAAAGAAGGTACTGCGAAATGATTAAATTGAAGCAAGCATCTATTTGCATCAGCTTACTGGGCTTAAGTGCCTGTAGTCAGGACGTGTCTGATTTACAGTCTTTTATTGCACAAACAAAGTCAGCACATGTAGGTAGCGTAAAACCCATTCCACAATTTAAGCCCTATGAGAGCTTTAGTTATACTGCTGCAGATCTACGTGACCCTTTTGTTTCTACTGCCGATCTCGATCAAGATGAAACAACAAAAACCAGTTTATTAAATCCCGATTCAACTCGCCCAAGACAACCACTGGAAGTTTTCCCTTTAGATACGCTTAGCATGGTTGGCATTCTTGAACAAAATGAGCAAATGTGGGGACTGATCAAAGACCCACAAAATATTGTTCACCGCATTCAGGTGGGTAACTACATGGGACAAAGTGAAGGTCGAGTACTTGAAATCAACGAATCTGCCATATTCCTTGTAGAAATTGTACCTGATGGTATTGGCGGTTATATAGAACGAGACGCATCAATCGCTATTGGTGGCGAATAATGTTGCATACGAATATGGCGAGCGCGTGGAGAGAGACATGTTAACAATAATAATAAACAAACAATCAAATGGGCTAAGTATGAATTTTTCAACCCTGGGCAAATATCTACTGCAAACATTGTCACTGTTCTGCATATTAAGCACACCTGTGATGGCTAATACTGCACAGACATCAGGTGCGCCATCCAATGTTATTCAAAACGTAGAATATTCAACATTACCGGGAAACCGCTTGCAGATAAGCCTGGAACTAAGTGAGCAGGCAATTACGCCATTAAGCTTCACCATTGATAATCCAGCACGTATTGCTTTTGATTTTGCAGAAACAGGCAGTAAATTACCAAAACGTTCACAACCTATTGGCATCGGTATTGCACAGTCGATGACTACCATATCAACTAAAACCAAAACCCGTGTCATCTTAAACTTATCCGAAGTAGTGCCCTATCAAGTGACTACACAGGGTAAAAACGTATTGATAACACTGGATAGTGATGCCACTGGCGCCGCTTTTGATACTACAACTGCAACCGTTGGTGCAACTTCTTCAAGCGCACCACGCTTCTCAGACAACCCTCGCGGTATAGAAAACATTGACTTTAGACGTGGCGAAGAAGGTGAAGGCCGTGTTGTCATCCACTTAACAGAATCCAATATCCCGATGGATATCAGTGAAGAATTTGGCAAAGTAGTTGTTAAATTCATCGGTATTAAACTACCTGATGAGTTGCGTCAGACGCTGGACGTGCTCGATTTTGCAACACCGGTAAAATCGATCAGCAGCTTTGAAGAAGAAGATAATGTCAGAGTAGAAATTGAACCCATCAGTGGTAATTTTGAACATGTTGCCTATCAGGCAAACAACATCTTTACTATTGAACTAAAACCGATTAGTAAAGATGAACTCGAAGAAGCCAAGCAGGAAAAATTTGGCTATACCGGAGAACGTTTATCACTTAACTTCCAGGACATCCCGGTACGTGCTGTGTTGCAATTGATCGCTGATTTCACCAGCCTTAACGTTGTGGTGAGTGATTCAGTAGATGGCAACCTGACCTTACGCCTTAAAAATGTTCCCTGGGATCAGGCACTTGATATCATCCTTAAAGCAAAAGGTTTATCAAAACGTGAATCGGGTACCGTCATGATGATTGCACCGAGTGAAGAAATTGCCGCCCAGGAAAAAATTGACCTGGAAGCACGACAGTCTATTACTGAACTTGCGCCGATAAGAAGCGCTTTCTTCACCATAAACTTTGCCAAAGTAACTGAACTAGCCGCATTGTTCTCAGGTAGCGGTGGCGGGGAAGACGCCCCATCAACAGGTATACTCAGTCCTCGCGGCAGTGTAATCGTTGATGAGCGCACCAACACTCTAATTGTTAAAGATACCGAAGAAGTGATTTCTGAAATTCGCCGAACACTAAAAAAACTTGATATTCCTATTCGTCAGGTAATGATCTCTTCTCGCATCGTCATCGCTACAGATCAATTCACTAAAGAACTGGGCTCGCGTTTTGGCGTAACTCGTGCCGCATCTAACTCAGATGGTTTTGGTGCCACTACCGGTACTTTCCGTGGCGCTGATACTATCTCATCAAGCGGCATCAGCAATATTCAGGCTACTGGCTCACCTGAGCCATTTACAGTGCCTAGTGGGCCATTCGCTGCAGATCGATTAAACGTTGATTTGTCGACTGCAGGTGCGGCAGCAGGCAGTATCGCGTTTGCAGTATTAACGGGTAGTACGCTGATCGATCTGGAGATATCAGCACTACAGGCTGAAAATGAAGGTGAGATTATTTCAAGTCCTCGTGTTGTTACCGCTGACAGACATCTGGCAAGAATAGAACAAGGGGTAGAGGTTCCTTACCTGTCAGCTTCTTCAAGCGGTGCAACTCAGGTCGAATTCAAAAAAGCGGTATTAAGTATTGAGGTTACCCCGCAGATTACCCCTGATGACCGAGTCATTATGGACCTTGCGGTAAATAACGACACCGTAGGTGAAATCTTTTCCGGTATCCCCAGTATTGATACTCGCGAAGTCAATACACAGGTACTGGTAAACAATGGCGACACTGTCGTATTAGGCGGTATCTACGAGCAGGTTACGCGTAACGAGGTTGATAAAGTGCCATTCCTCGGCGACATACCATTAATTGGTTATTTCTTTAGACACACACTGGAAAGCGACGAAAGACGGGAGTTGCTTATATTTGTTACACCTAAAATCCTTAAAGATGCTCTATCACTTTAGATAATTACCTGATTTAGGTAAGGAAGAAACAAACATGAACAACCGTTTTTTAACAACAATGGCTTTGGTAGCCAGCAGCACATTATTTTTGGCTGGCTGTGGCGATGGCAATGCATTTGAAACACCCCCGGCAGCAGGCGAAACCCCTACAAATTCAGGTACCGTTTCACAGAAGAACTTTTCCATTCTGGCAGATAATGTAAACCCCCCTGTTTTTGACACGGTAAATAAAACAGCGACTGATACCTCTGTAGTCATTACCGCTAAAATTGGAGATAGTAACAATCAGTTACTCACCGACGCACACACGGTGTTTTTTCGCACTGAATGGGGCTTGATCGAACCCAGTTGCGTCACAGAAAATGGTACTTGTTCTGTTACCTGGCAAACATCGTTTGGTCCGGGCACTGTGCCGGCAGATTACCTCTCTACCATAACCGCCTACACCCTCGGCGAAGAAGATTATAGTGATAGCAACGGTAATGGCGAATTTGACGATGGTGACACGCCATTTCCTAACGGCGACTTTTTTACAGATCGTGAAGAACCTTATATTGACGTAGATTTTAACGATGGTGATTTCAACGCAGCATTTGGTGACATAATAATTGACGTAATGAATGGCAATGTTTTAGGTGTAAATGGCGAACATGACTTCGGTGATGGCTTCTTAAATAGCCCGAACTGCGTCCAAAGCCCACTGTGTGGCCTAACAACAATTATTTACATCTGGGACGATATCGAATTAGATATGGAAATTCCAGTGGTACCTGTACTGTAATACCTTAATAAATTTGCTATCCTAGCGGCCTCGCTTCAATTTGAAAAGCGAGGTCGCTTTTTTTATGCTTAATCAAAAAAATATATTTCTAATCGGTTTGATGGGCACCGGCAAAACCACTGTCGGCCGCCAGTTATCGCGTAAACTGAAAATGGACTTCTATGACAGCGACCGCGTCATCGAAGAACGCACCGGTGTTGATATCCCGCTGATATTCGAAAAAGAAGGCGAAGCCGGTTTCAGAAAACGAGAAGTCGACATTATCGATGAGCTCACAAAAAAAAATGGCATTATCCTTGCCACTGGTGGCGGCGCTGTTCTCGATGCTGAAAATCGTAATCATCTAATCAATCGTGGCACGGTGTTCTATCTAAAAAGTAACCTGAAAACTTTAATAGAACGGACCAGTAAAGACAAAAACAGACCGCTGTTACAAGTCGATGAACCCGTTAAGTCCATCCTTAAACGCCTGTTAGAAGAACGTGGACCACTGTACGAAGAAACTGCTGATTATGTCATTGAAACCGCAAACAACTCGATTCATGGCGTAATACAGGCTATTATTAAGTCCCTTAAATAGCTAGACACGTAACCCACGAAACCTTACAAATGACCACTCTGACTGTTGATCTCGGCGAGCGTAGTTACCCGATATATATTGGTAACGCCCTGCTTGGACAAAACGAACTGCTGAAACAGTATATCCCCGGTAATAGCGCACTTATTGTCAGCAATGAGACCGTTGCGCCGCTTTATCTCGAAAAAACGCAAGCTATGTTATCGGGTTTAAAACATGAAGCAGTCATTTTGCCCGATGGTGAAAAATACAAAAACCTGGAAGTTTTAAATCAGATTTATGACGGCCTGTTGCGCAATCGCTTTGACCGCAACACCACCGTTATCGCTTTAGGCGGCGGTGTAGTCGGTGATATGGCAGGGTTTGCCGCCGCCAGTTATCAGCGTGGCGTGCATCTAATTCAAATTCCGACCACCCTGCTATCACAGGTTGATTCATCCGTCGGTGGCAAAACCGGCGTAAACCACGCTCTCGGCAAGAACATGATCGGCGCCTTCTATCAGCCCAGAGCGGTGATTGCCGATACTGACACTCTCGACACCCTGCCCGACAGAGAATTAAGCGCCGGTATCGCAGAAATCATCAAATACGGTTTGATCTGCAATGCTGAATTTTTTGCCTGGTTAGAACAAAACATGCAGGCTTTGCTTAACCGGGACAAAAAGGCACTCAGTTACGCCATCGAAGTTTCCTGTCAGACCAAAGCCGAGGTTGTCGCTGCCGATGAACGCGAAAGCGGCAGACGCGCATTATTAAACCTCGGTCACACCTTTGGACACGCTATTGAAAATGGCCTGGGTTATGGTGAATGGTTACACGGTGAAGCCGTTGGTGCTGGCATGTGCATGGCAGCTGTCATGTCTAACCAGATGGGCTGGATGAACGATGAAGACACCCAGAAAATCATGCATCTAATTGCGCAGGCAAAACTTCCCTGTAAAGCACCAGCCTCGATGTCAGCAGAAAAATTTCTGCAACTGATGTCTGTTGATAAAAAAGTACTCGACGGTGTTTTACGTCTGGTATTAATGAAAGGTATCGGTCAATCACTGCTAACCAGTGATTACAGCATCGATGACTTGACTAATGCCATCAAACTTTCTACCGCTGCCTGATTATGACAACCAAAAAAAACTCAGATATGGGCAACAGTTATAAGAGTCATTTAGTTGCTTATGCCTGCGATGACACAGGATCTATCGGCCGTCGCCACGAAGAAACTCACCCGACCTATCGCAATGAATACCAGCGTGATCGTGACCGCATAATACATTCTGCGGCATTCAGACGGTTGGAATACAAAACACAGGTTTTTGTTAATCACGAAGGCGACCTGTTTCGCACCCGCTTAACGCACTCTCTGGAAGTGGCACAGATTGCACGCAGTGTGGCGCGTGAGCTACGAGTACACGAAGACCTGACTGAGGCCATTGCACTGGCACACGATCTTGGCCACACACCTTTTGGTCATGCTGGCCAAACCGCCTTAAACAATTGCATGAAAGAGCTCGGTGGTTTCGAACATAATATTCAATCACTGCGTGTAATAGACAAACTCGAACAGAAATACGCGGACTTTGATGGCCTTAACTTAACCTTTGAAACCCGAGAAGGCGTTTTAAAACACTGCGCCATTCACAATGCAAAAAATCTGGGTGATGTTGGTCAGCGTTTTCTAAACAAAACGCAAGCATCTCTTGAAGCCCAGCTAACAGATTATTCTGACGAAATCGCCTATAACAATCACGACATCGACGACGGTATTCGCTACGGCCTGATCAGCATAGACGATTTATTAAAGATTGAATTATTCAGAGTGCAATATGACATCGTCAACAAAAAGTACCCGGGCTTAGATGACAAGAAACTTATCCATGAGGTCATCCGACGTATGATCAACGTCATGGTGGTTGATCTGATCGACACCTCTAGAGAAAACATCAGCAACGCCGACTTAAAGTCCGTCGATGATGTACGAAATTGCGATATAAAATTAATGGCGTTTAGCAATGAGATGAATGAAAAGAAACTGGAACTGAAACAGTTTCTACGCAAGAATCTGTACCAGCATTATCGCGTGCACCGCATGACCAAAAAAGCTGCTGATGTTATCGAAGCCCTGTTCAATGCATTTATGGATGACCTTAAAATATTACCTACCGAAGCTCTGCAACACTGCCATACCCTAAAAGATAAACACGGCGATAAGGGTACGGCCCGTGGCATTTCAGATTATATCGCGGGTATGACAGACCGTTACGCTATTGTTGAATACGAAAGAATCTTCAATCCGCGTCAACTATCCTTCGTCAACTTGCATCCGTAACTACCGCTCGTGGCAGGCCTAATCCCACAAAATTTTATTGATGATTTAATCGGTCGAAGTGATATCGTCGAGGTCATCAATGCCCGTGTACCTTTAAAAAGAAAGGGCAAAGAATTTACCGCCTGCTGCCCCTTCCATAACGAAAAAACACCTTCATTTACGGTAAGTGAAAACAAACAGTTCTATTATTGTTTTGGCTGCCACGCTAAAGGCAATGTTATCGGTTTTTTGATGGACTATGAACATCTAAGTTATGTTGATGCCATAGAAACACTTGCTGCTGACCAGCATCTCGATGTGCCACACGAAGATAACGCCTTCGCAAATAAAGACAAGGAAGACAAGCAGCCGCTATACGATATTTTAAAACAGGCCGCTGAATTATTTCAGAAACAATTAAAAACATCTGAACGCGCAATTTCATACCTGAAGCAGCGTGGCCTTTCTGGAGAAATCGCCAAACAGTTTAAAATTGGTTACGCACCTGATGGCTGGGATTTTTTAATCAGCCATCTTGGCAAATCAAAAGAGAACTTGACCGCTCTGACTAAGACAGGGTTAATCGTTAACAAGGATAACAACAAAACCTATGATCGCTTTCGTGATCGCATCATTTTTCCCATTACCGATCAACGTGGACGAATCATTGGCTTCGGTGGCCGCATACTCGACCAGGGCGAACCAAAATATTTAAATTCACCGGAAAACGCTGTTTTTCATAAAGGCTATGAACTCTATGGTTTATATGAAGCTAAGCAAGCACTTAGAAAAATTGACCGCATTATGGTTGTTGAAGGTTATATGGATGTTGTTGCATTAGCACAACACGGTATTAACTATGCCGTTGCCTCACTGGGCACTGCAACCACCACCGAACAAATTCAAAAAGTATTCCGCACCACGCATGAAATAATTTTTTGCTATGACGGCGATAATGCTGGCAAAAAAGCTGCATGGCGCGCGTTAGAAAACACACTTACAGTGATTCGCGATGGTATGGTGGCGAAATTTCTTTTTCTACCAGAAAAAGAAGATCCAGATACCATGGTTAGAAAAGAAGGCAAGCAAGCTTTTGAACAACGTATTAAAGACGCTTCTACTCTGTCAGACTTTTTATTTGATAACTTAAAGTCAGAATGCGACATATCTACCAGTGAAGGAAAAGCTCAACTCGCTAGCAAAGCAAATACATTAATACAAAAAATGCATAACAGCATATTTAAAGATTTATTGATTGAGGAGCTTTCTTCATTAGTTGGTTTGAGCCAGCAGCATCTGGAGTCAAAAATATCGTCTGAAATTAAAAAGCAGGCACCCGTACAAAAAGCAACAGCCATTCGTGGTCAACAAGTATCAAATCACAAAACACGCATAGCTATTGCCCTGCTTGTACAAAACCCTTCGCTTGCTGCAAAATATAAAGTACCGGAAAAATTTAAAAACGCATTCACCAAAGGCCTGCCTCTGCTGCACCTCCTACAGGAGATCATCGAGTCTAACCCTGATATGTCATCAGCCGCCTTATTGGAGCGTTTTCGCGATAATGAACATGAAAAAGTACTCAACAAATTAGCCGTATTGCAGACACCCGAAACTGAAACCACAGATAACGTCGATGAGGTTTATTCAAACATTATTAAACGTCTGCTTATCGAAGACCGTGACGATTATTTCAGCCATAAAATAAATAACAATGAACCCCTTACCGCCGAAGAACAGGAAGAATTCCTTAAAGTCCCAGGCACATAACCATTGACATAATCATCGTTTGGTGGATAATACCGCCAATCAGCGCTAATTTGACTCAAATTGCGAGCGCTATATAAATACAGCTAAAGCGAGCTTCGGTAGCAAGAACATCGAAAACCCGCTTTAGCAAAACAGCTTAAGCGGGTTTTTTTATGCCCAAGGATGGGCGGACAGAAATTTGCTCCTGCAATATCTGCACTTCCACCATCCGTGGTGGTCGTATCACACAATGAGCCAGGGATGGTAATGCCCCAGGTATGAGTGGTGTAAATATGCCTGTTTTTAAGCTAACGATTAACCAGCCATATAATTTGGCATTATTTGATAAAAGGTAAAATATGAGCAGCCATTTATTTACATCCGAATCCGTCTCTGAAGGTCATCCAGATAAAGTCGCTGACCAGATTTCTGACGCTATCCTCGATGCGATTTTTGAACAGGACAACAAAGCACGCGTTGCCTGTGAGACCATGATCAATACAGGCATGGTAGTCATTGCCGGTGAAATCACCACGACAGCATGGGTTGATATGCAGGAAGTAGTTAGAGACACGATAAAAAATATTGGCTATAACAGCTCAGAAATGGGTTTTGATTATGCATCCTGCGCAGTTATCACCTCGATTGACAAGCAATCTGCCGATATTGCCGCCGGTGTTGATGAGTCATCTGACCACGAACAGGGCGCTGGCGATCAGGGTTTAATGTTTGGTTATGCCAGCAATGAAACGGATGTTTTAATGCCCGCACCTATTACCTACGCGCATCGTCTGGTAAAACGTCAGGCAACTCTGCGTAAAAATGGCACCCTGCCCTGGTTACGTCCAGATGCAAAGAGCCAGGTCACTTTCCGTTACGAAGACGATAAACCAGTAGCTATCGATGCTGTGGTTCTAT
>CAJXZZ010000026.1 GCA_913065105.1 uncultured Gammaproteobacteria bacterium
TCCAGTGAACCTTGCCTTTACGAGTGATCGCCCAGGTAGCATCGCCATCATCAGCTGCTGAGTGCTGTACGTTTACATACAGAGTTTTGTCATCAGTTGGGCTGAAGTAGATGCCAGTACCCTCGGCACCCGGATCAGTCAGTGAAGCAAACAAACGAACATCAATGGAAGCACCGAACTCATTTGTTTTTGTAGAAGCAAACCAGATATCAGAAGGTTTGTTGTCTTCGATCATGATCAGGTCGCCGTTAGGTGCTTCGGCCAGATTGTCGACACTGTCGAAACCAGTCTGGTGGCCGTCTTCGCCTGGTTTGCCGATTTCGACAGGCGCATTCAGGCCAGCTTTAGCGAAGTTAGCAACTTCCATCGTTTCGAGGTCAACAGATATAACACGGCCTTCGTAGTATTCTTTACCGTGTTCATCACGTGGGCCTTCAGTGATAGCGACGTAAAGTTTGCCACCGATGATCTCAAGGTCTTCAGGACGCTGGTAGCTTGTGCCGCCTGCCTCTGTACCAGCACGGCGAGCATTAAATGCATCGATAGGACCTAACCACTCGCCCTGGCCAGTATTATCGCGACGTGAACTGCTTTCGATACTCATTACGTAAAGGTCACCATGGGACAGATCTCCGTAAGTGTGAGGAACGAATTTGTAAATGCCACCACCACAAGGGGTAACATCATCACAACCAACGGAGCGACCGCGGTGTTCATCGACGATGTAGACGTTACCTTCGGTATCCAAATCGATACCCTCGTGAGCCAGGCGGCCAACGTATGGACGATCAATGATTTCTGCAGCAGACATCATGTCATCGTTAAGCACGATTTCGAACAGGCGTCCGCCTTCAGTTTCCTCATCGAACAGTAACGTTCCCCATGGAGTCCATCTGATGCCGTCCAGAGCTGTGTAACCACTTTCCAGGCCACCCTGTTGTGCGAGGATACGAGTCTCTCCAGTTTCCAGATCAACCACTGACACTGTGCCACCGATTACATCTACAACATCATCACCACGGTCCAGGCGTACTTCATGAGTGCGGTAAAGGTAGCGGCCTGCATCTGGACCAGTTTCATTGACGACGTTCATGTCGTGCCAGTCGTCACGTCCTTCTGGGTAGATGTTAAGAGCTGTCTCATCAGAAACGATAGTTTGTGTGTAGCCTTTAGGCAGCTTCCAGGGGGCAGTTGCATCCCAGTCAGCAGCATTTGCAGATTCTGTGAGTGGTTTAAAGTTAAAATTATTATTTCTGTGATCGCTATCAGCTTGTGCTATCACCGAGATGGTGAGGGCGGCTGTGATAGTAGAGGCCAGTAAGTAATTTTTTTTCATTAAATTATTCCTAATAAGAATTCAAAAAACATATAACCAGAAAATATATTCAAAGTTATATCAGAACCCAGTTAGTTTCTGAGTGACTGTATTATTAATCGTAGTTATGAATTATTTATTAAGATGAAGTGACGATTTTGTAAAAATCGATGTTTAGAATAGTCGTCCTTCTATAAGGATGATTTTTTAAGCTGCTATAACGGTAACAAGTTATTGGTTAATACCCACTGACACGGGTGCAGATAAAAAATTATAAATAGTTATGGTGACGGCCTACTGTCGTCACTTTAAATTTAAACTGTGCTGTCTGTTAATTAGTGGTTTAAAAAGCCGCATTTAATAATAATTTGTTTATCATGCGCAAAATTCTCGATTATTGTATCTATAGAGCGTTTATCTAAACACTCAGTATTTTGAAATTTAAAACCAATCTTTTTATGCGTCGAAGAAAAGTTTTCATCAAGCCAACGCATTTCTGCCTGTATAGTGGCTAGTGCTTCGTCATCTTTCTCGGGGGCCATGATAACCAGATCAAATAATCCTGATGGTGAAGGCTGACTTTTTGGGATAAGAGAAGAACCGCCACAGGTCGAAATGTCAGTTAATATACAGCCTGTATTGACTCTGCCAAACAGCCAGCTAGCCAATAGGCCAATGTTGCGTGATTTATAATTTGTATTATCTGTGAAATCAGTAAAAACAGAAGCTGTACCCGCCATGATTCTCTCCAATAATTTGTCGATGATTCTGATGGATAATCACACGGTTATATTTCAATCAAGTGACAATTTTGTTAAATGTTCATGTTTATAATGAAATTATTTTCCATTAATAGATGTCGCTGGATGGTTATGATTTATTGGTAAATCTTAACAATTTTGTAACACTGCACTGTTAGCATGATGCTGTCTGTTGACTTGAATGTGACTATTTTTATATACACAGGTGGAGAGAATCTTATGCAATACTTTATTAAAGAATGGCCAGATAATACTGCATCGTTGATTGCCGAAGATGGATATACGTTAGATATTTTTCAAAATATTATTGATGCAATCGATGCGTGTAACTTTGAATGTATGGTGGAACCAGAATTTATTGAACGCCACTCTAATTATCTTGCTGCTTCACCGGTGGATTTTGAATCAAGTTTTGTTTAATTTGAAGAGGTATGGAGCAGGTGGCAGGTCATTTATTGGTTAAGGAAGAAAGAGCATGGATGCTTCATTCTTAATGGATTATTTATTGATAAACGCTAGCCATACATTAACTAAGGATAAATTGACAATAGTGTTAGATTGTGTATAATTCGCGTAGCTTGAAAGTACTACTTATATTTATGCAACACCATTTCGATGTCACGTCTTTAGTCTCTCGTCCTGTTCTTCATATTTAATAGCATCACATTTCAGCCAACTAGCTTGAAGGTTTTTTATAACCGGGCTAATAATATTTAAATTTAATTAATAGGAAATAACTATGTCTACTACAACCGGCACCGTAAAATGGTTCAACGAATCTAAAGGTTTTGGCTTTATCGAGCAAGAATCTGGTCCAGACGTTTTCGCTCATTTCAGCGCTATCGCTAGCTCAGGGTTCAAAACTCTAGCTGAAGGTCAGAAAGTTGAATTCACAGTTGCTCAAGGCCCTAAAGGTCCTCAAGCAGAAAACATCGTAGCTATCTAATTTATAGATTGCTATACCCATGTCCTTTCGGGGCCGTGGGTTAAGAGGGCAAGACCACCAGGTCTTGCCTTTTTTTATGAGCGATAGATAACGATTAAAGGCAACAAGCCCCTTATTCTGTCGCGTTCCTCAGTAAAGTGTAAAATACATCATGAAATTTCCAAAACGCATCCAGCCGCTGATCGAAGACGGTCTGGTGGATGAAGTCATAAGCCAGCTGATGAGCGGCAAAGAGGCTACTGTTTATATAGTGCGATGTGGATCCGAGATACGTTGTGCCAAGGTATACAAGGAAGCGAACAAACGTAGTTTCAAAAAAGCAGTGCAGTACCAGGAAGGCCGCAAGGTGCGTAATAGCCGCCGTGCCCGTGCTATGGAAAAAGGCTCGAAATTTGGCCGTGATCAGCAGGAGGAGGCCTGGCAGAATGCCGAAGTGGATGCGCTCTATCGTCTGGACAATGCCGGTGTGCGAGTGCCCAAGCCCTATGGCTGCTTTGACGGTGTCCTGTTGATGGAACTGATCACTGATGACGAAGGTAATGTCGCGCCGCGTCTGAATGATGTCTCCATGACCAGAGAGCTGGCGCTGGCAGATCATGCCATCGTCATGAAGTATGTTATGCGCATGCTCTGTGCTGGGGTAGTGCACGGAGACCTGTCAGAATTTAACGTGCTGGTGGATGATTATGGTCCGGTAATAATCGACCTGCCTCAGGCGGTAGATGCGGCGGGCAATAATAATGCGCAGGCGATGCTGGCGCGTGATGTTAACAATATGACTACTTACTACGGACAGTACGCGCCAGAATTACTCAACAGCCAATACGCCAAAGAAATCTGGGCATTGTATGAAGATGGCGCGTTACACCCAGAATTTGAACTAACGGGTCATTTTGAAGAAAGCGCAGAAGCTGCTGATGTGGATGTGGTGATGCAGGAAATTAAGGCGGCATTTGCTGAAGAACAAGAACGGCAAGAACGGTTACGCGAAGCGCAAGGTTTGTAGCGTTAGCCATAACGTAATGCGGGACTATTTCTGTTTGATTTAATAATGAACCGCTAACCAGATCGTTTCAGTATCTGGATCAGTCCATTTTACCTTGTGTTTTTTATGCGCCGGTATATTTATAAAATCGCCCGCTTTTAAATTAAGCGATGACTCGTCTGCAAATAACAAAATCGCTTCACCCTTTAAGACTATAAGCCATTCATTTTTATTCTGGTCATACCAGCCAGACTCTGGAGATTTATGACCTTTTGAGATTATGCGTTCTATCTGTACGTCATCGCTATCAATAAGCGTTTCAAATATTTCAGACTTAATGTTTTTCGGGATAACTTCGAATATATTATTCATATTATTAAGTTTGTGTGAAGCATCCTTCATAGTACTGCTCAGGACTTGAAACGAAATCTTGGTAAGCTGATATTGAATTTAATCGCCAGCAGACGAGTAACAAAAATACACGTTCCCGCAATGCCGGCAGCAATTGTGATCTCAATATTCAGGTATAACAGGGTGATAAATAGTAATGAACCGCCCCATGACACGGTCGCGTAAAGCGGGCTCTGGAACACGACAGGCGGTTCGTTGCTTAGTACATCACGGAAAATACCGCCCATGGTACCGGTCATTACACCCATAAAGCTGGCCACTAGCCAGGGCGCCCCCACCATCAATGATACTAGTGTTCCGGCTATGCCAAAAGTTGCCAGACCAGCGGCATCGGCCACCAGAAAAAACCTGGGTGAGATCGCGGTGAAGCGCGCAGTAATAAAAATAACAATGGCACTGACAAGCGAAGCGATGAAGAATCCTTGATCACGTATCCAGAACACATCACGATCCAGCAACATATCTCGTAGCGAACCGCCGCCCAGTCCGGTCGCAATGGCAATGATAATCACACCGAACAGATCGAACTGTTTAAAGCCCGCCTTAAGTACCCCGGAAGCAGACGATACAATTACCGCGATCAATGTGATCCAGTACAGGTTAGTTAGCAGGGCGGGCGTCGGGTATACAATCATGATCGTGGCTCTTAAAAAATGAATCGGTGGCAAAATAATAACGCTAATGTTTTAAATTGTCAGTTCCCGTCTCCTGTACGTTACCATCAGGATAAATAGCAGGCATGCGACTGCTGTAGTTGCAGGGAACAAAATGGTTGTTAGCGAATAATGTTCCAACGCCATAATGGAGATGAAGTTACGTGTTGCCATAAGTGCAAAAAAGGTCAGCTGTTCTTCAAAGGGGTAAGAATATGCCTTTCTGAATGTTGGACCAAACCCGATCACATCGACTATTGTTAATATTACCACCGCCCATAACGGATCGGATGTCAGATACCATAAAGGCAATGAAGTCATCGCTACTATAAAAAACAACCAATCTGTTCTAGTGATAGTGCGATCTGATTTTTGTATATAGGCCAAAAACGCAACATACATAGTAATCACACCCGAAACACCTATCGGCCAGGCACCAGCACCAGCTTTATCAGAAAGTTGCGCTAGAAAAACGACAAATGTGGTAGAGCCCCAAATAACCCAGGAAAAAACATGTGGTTTTGTTTTGGCCTGCATGATTGAACGTATATACGGTAAAAACGCTATAAATGTCAGAGCAATAGCTGTAACACTGAGAAGCTCTTTATAGATCATGGCTGGCACGTATTGGTCGTTTGTATTCGATACATCTATAATTCAAAAAAATGGACGACAGGATTATTTTCAATCCAGTCGCCCACTTTTACTTTACCTGTTACATGCCTGGAAACGGTAAAGGTTTATGCATGGTAATAGTGCAATTTGATCCACCGGTTAGTGAAGGATTTGTCGAACCGTTAAAAAAGTCCTGAACATTAAACACGCCATTAAAGCAGATTGAGCCCACCATACCTTTCATTGGGCCCTTTATGCCATTTAAGCCGCCACAGCCTAAGATACGAACAGGCAAATTGCCTTCATCATTTTCCATGGTGCCGTACATCATTGGCATTCTTCCTGACAAGGGTAAATTAACGTCTGACACAAGCACAGAGCCATCATTTAATGTGATATTGCAGGTGCCTGGATTACAGGTGAAATCAACGATGCCATCGGGGTCATTCAAGGGATCGGTCATTTGTATTTGAGCATTCGTTAATGTGGCTACCTGTAATCCCGGCACTTTATTATCAAGAATCTCACCAGAACTCGTCGTGATAGTGGCATAACCTGGGCCTCCAACAGTAAAAGAACCCGGTCCAGTTGGCTGGCCGACGATATCAAATTTAATCAGTAACTCAAAAGGCTCATTCTGCTGACCACCAACGCCCTTTGCGCTAGCTAGGGTAGAAGCGCAGATAAGCGCGAGAGCAACAAACGATTTATTAATAATAGTATTTTGTAACATTTTAAATCTCCTGTAATTAAACAATAAATGGTTAAATTTCACGTACCTCATTTACGCGAGGTCATAACATAATACCGTTCAGCCTGGTTATGCAAGGTTTAAATTTAAGCTCAGTCCAAGAATTCTTTTCGTCTTGCCAGGGGTACCTTTATTGGTACTCGTTGAAGCGCAGAAATAATTATTAATAGCTATGGAAATTGACTTGATGAGAAAGCCGTCTATTCTTTATATATATATTAAAAAAACAGTGATTGACCAGTAAATTACAGTTAAGCGTAATGCTGTTGATGACGACCTGTTGTTAGCAACCTGGAAGCTAGACTCAGCCTGCCAAATGTCACGCCAAATATGTTATTAATGATCTAGTGGCAGAAAAAAACTTTATGTCTGATAAGAATATTCACAATGATGATACTCAGTTTTATTCTGAGCTTCTGAGGGCTTATTTTGATAGCGCCAATGATGCTATCTTTGTGCTGTGTGATGAAATGAAACTTATCACATGCAATAAAATGACCCAGAATTGGCTAGGCCACACCGAAGACGAACTGACACTACATAATAAGCGCATCCCTATTACCGAGTTACTGGGCATTCCAGATGCAGTGGTTTTGTTCAAGCGTTCATTCGAGCAGGCGCTGAGTAATCAGGACGTTTTTTTTGAAGCACGGATAAAACCGCGCAGTGGCAAGGAAAGGTGGATCGAGCTGAGCATGAAGCGGGTGGATATCGATAATGGTGACATGGTCATTGCAATTGCCAGGGACATAACACAACGCAAAAAAAATATAGCCGCCATCGAATATAAAACGAACTATGATCAGCTGACTAATTTACCCAATAAAAATTACCTGGCTAAATTAATTCTCACAGAAAAAGAAACACCGCATGACGAGATAGAATCTTTAACTTTGTTAAGTATTGATATTGACAGATTCAAAGAGATAAACGAAAGCCTGGGACATGATGTTGGCGATATTGTTTTACAGGTGATAGCACAACGTCTGAACAGGATCGTTGATTATGATTCTAACGAGTTACTGGCAAGACTTGAAGGAGATGAATTTGCGCTTATATTTCCTAATGCTAAAGCTGATAGAGCGAATGATGTTGCAGTCAAAATAAAAAGCATAATATCGGAACCATTGACCATAGGTTCAAGCACTATAAGTATAGATTGCAGCATCGGCATCGCAAATTTTCCTGAGCATACAAGAATTAAGCGAAAGTTAATCCAGTATGCAGAAACAGCTATGTATGCGGCAAAAGCGAACAAGCAAGGCACTGGCACTTACAATTCAGAAACACATAAAGTAACAACTGCAAGACTGCAACTGGTTACTGATCTGCGCGAAGCAATTACGAATAATAAAATAAGCCCATACTATCAGCCGATAATAAATATAAATAATCCAGATGAGGTCCGTCTCGAAACGCTTGCTCGATGGCATCATAAATCGAGGGGTTTTGTTTCGCCCGAAATATTTATACGGTTAGCTGAAGAAATCGGCATGATCAATACGCTTACATCTAATATTCTTGCCAGCGCTATAAAAGAATGTTCCGAGTTGCTTAAGCGAGGAACGATAAAAAAACTATCGATAAATATATCAGCCTATTGCATGACTAACCCTGGCCTTACTGATGAGATTAAACATCTGCTTATTCAGCACGCCGTACCGACAGAGCAGATCATTTTTGAAATAACAGAAACGGCCATGATGTCCAATCTGAAAACAACTGAAAAAATAATCAATGATCTCCATCAGTCAGGAATTATTTTCGCCATTGATGACTTTGGTACTGGTTATTCATCGCTCGTCAAACTAAAACAATTACCTTTGTCCGAACTAAAGATTGATAAATCGTTTGTCCAGGAGATGGCCGAAAATGAAAATGATGCAGCGATTGCGAAAGCATCAATTGAGATGGCTCATGCCCTAGGTCTCGAAGTTGTCGCTGAAGGTATAGAAAGCAAGGCAAGCTGGGATTTGTTGCATAGTATGGGTTGTGACTATGCTCAGGGATACTGGATGGCTAAACCGATGCCTCTTGCTGAATTAATAGACTGGCTGGATGCAGACAAAATTTTTAATCGATAGAAGGATATCGCTCTATTTAATCGTCTTTATTCTTAAGAGGTAGAAGCAGGCATTCTAGCAAGCCATGTATTTGCTTCATCAAGGTTTTGAAATACCTGGACCTGCCAGGACGACTGACTGAAAAAAGCAACAAATCTATCAGTCAGATCACTATTCGATTTGATAACGATAGCGTTTTTAATACGGGGGTTGGATTTTTCAGCTGCTCGATGCTGATGGGCAATTAAAGCCACTTCATCGTTATCCATTTTGATGGTTTCTACATCAAGAAAATCAACTAATTTATACTTCAAGGTGTCGAATCGGGGGTCACCGTAGATAGCTGTACTGCTCTCAACAATTTCTTTACCGGAGACAATGCCGCTATATTTCCAATAAACTCCCTTAGTTTCCCACTCCAGTATGTGCGCCATGTTTTTTAACAACTATAAATAAAGGTACCAGGTCGTATTTTAAAATAATTACCCTAATAAGAACAGGGGTTAGTTAATTTCTTTTGAGTTCACGACCTTTATCATCCAACAGCTGGTGGGCTCCCAGGCGCAAACCATTTCGATATAACAAAATCTCTACTCCATACTGACTTTCACGTGTCCATTGATGGCCTTATGCAAATCAACCTTCAGCTTGTTTGCTGACCAGCCATGCACTTTGTCGTGAGCTTCTATGTAAACAGTGCTGACGTTCTCCGGGATTGTCACGTTGCTAAGACTGCGGGTAAAAGGTTGTTCGTCAACATGGGGATGGTAGAGCACGCGGTCACCCAGAACATTAGCCTCGCTATCGACTACTCGCCAGTTGTCTGCGTAGTGGTCCCATCCTGTGTCTGCATGATTTAGCGTTACGCTCACGGACCAACTATGGTCGCCACTACTGCGAAAATCGGCGGCAATGATTTTTACATCACCGGCATATACCGTGTTTAGTGATGTCAGGCTTAAGAGACTTATCACAAAAATGTACGTTATATTTAGTTTATGCATAGCAATACCTTGTGCTCAGAACGTTATCGGGAGACCTGAAATTGAATGGTTGGATAATCAATTGAGGCTCCACATCTTATCTTGATCGCGCAAGTTGAATAATGCGAAACAGGCGGCCAACATAGGCCAGGCCGCAAAAAATAATAAGTTTGGCCCGTCGAAGGGTGCCAGGTACTGCTTGAACGAAGCCAGAGTAGACACAGCGTGTAATGCTAATACCGCACCATAGGTGTATTGCTTTTTGTAGCCAGCAACGAACAGTAACAATATGAACATTTCAATGGCACCAATCACATACATTATGTTGACCTCTAGACCGGCAATGTAATAAAACGATGCGTAAACCTTAGAAGCATGTCCAGGATTAATAAATTTATCGATCGTCCACATGAACATGACCAGGAAGATAGTCAAACGAATAAATAGCAGTGATAACTGAAGTTTTTTATCTTGTTCTGACATTGTTTTTCTCCTTGTGTGGGTGCATAAGCGCAGTTAAATGGGTGGACATCTTTTTTACGCTTCTATTTCGGTTGTTGCAAGTCCGTGCACCACAGACTGAGTTTATCGACAAGGTAACTTATGATGGCACAAAACCGAATGCGTATCTTGAGTCATTCAAGATCGGTCTTAAAGGTAAGGACGTTGTGAAGTAGCAGGTAACCTGGTGGCTGCGGATACCGCTGAACAGGACGAAGAATCGTCGCCGGTTTTGAGTGTTGTTAAGTCGGAGGCCGCATGAAATAGATACTAATATATAACCATCATTGCGAGCGCAGCGCTGTGGCCTGCAATGACGGGTTAAGATTTTCTCCGAGAGTAGTGTTACCAGGGACGGTTTTATTCGGATTGTGGCGCTCACGCTCAGTCCACCTTGTTGTCGCTGCACATAGCCGGTGCAGTGACGTAATTTCCCGCACTTGTTTGGTGCAATAGTCGGCTTTTGTAAGCACTAAACCATCATTAAACCTTTGTTCTTGCGTATTAAAAACATGGCATGAATCTTGTTAGTACATTAGCAAGTATTTATATTCAGCTAGGCGCAACGAGGCAACAATGAAACAAAAACTGGTATTAATAGGCAATGGTATGGCAGGTGTTCGTGCTCTTGAGGAACTGTTCAAGCACAACACGTCAGATGAGAAGGGAAGTGATCAGTATGACATTACAGTCATCGGTGCAGAGCCGCATCCTAATTATAATCGCATCATGTTGTCACCTGTTCTGGCGGGTGAGCAAACCATCAACGATATTATCCTGAATAGCCTGGAGTGGTATGAAGAAAATAATATCACCCTGGTTACCGGTGATGCGGCTGCAGAAATTTCACGTGTAAAAAAATCGGTGATTACCGAAAGTGGTAAAGAATTCCCCTACGACCGTTTATTGATTGCTACAGGTTCAAATCCATTCATTATCCCAATTCCCGGTGCTGATAAAGAAGGCGTTTTAGGTTTCCGTGATATCTACGATGTCGACACCATGGTACAGGCTGCAAGAGATTATAAAAAAGCCGTGGTTATCGGCGGTGGTCTATTAGGTCTTGAAGCGGCAAACGGACTGATGAAGCAGGGCATGGATGTGACTGTGGTGCATCTGCTTGATTCATTGATGGAGCGTCAATTAGATAAACCGGCTTCTGCTTTATTGAAGGCTTCACTTGAGCAGCGCGGTATGAAGTTCCTCATGGAGGCATCAACGGCAGAAATTGCGGGTGACAAACGAGTAAGTTCGGTGAAGTTTACTGATGGTTCTGAACTTGAAGCCGACCTTGTTGTTATGGCTGTTGGTATTCGACCTAATTTCGAACTGGCAAAAAAAGCCGGTATTCATTGCGAACGCGGCATCGTGGTCAGCGACACCATGCAAACGTTTGATCCAGTGATTTATTCAGTGGGTGAGTGTGTGCAGCATCGTAATCAATGTTATGGCCTGGTTGCGCCTCTGTTCGAACAGGCAAAAGTTGCGGCCAACCATCTGGCACATGTGGGCAGTACACGTTACATCGGCTCGATGACTTCAACAAAATTAAAAGTAACCGGCATCGATCTTTTTTCTGCTGGTGAATTTAATGAAGAAGAAGGCGATGAAGTTTTACAGATACAGGATGTTGCCAGTGGCATGTATAAAAAACTGGTGCTGAAAGACAATGTTATAAAAGGCGCAGTCATGTTTGGCGATACCATGGACGGCACCTGGTACTTCAGCTTGATGCGTGACGCAGCGAACATTGCGGATTTCCGTAAAACAATATTATTTGGCCAGCATGATCTGGGTGATGCCGGTCATGGTGATGCGTCTGCTGTAATGTCGTTACCTGATGCTGCTGAGATCTGTGGTTGTAACGGTGTTTCTAAAGGCGACATCGTGCAGGCAATCAGTAAAAATGGACTCTTTACTTTAGATGAAGTGCGCGCACATACCAAAGCATCTTCTTCCTGTGGGTCATGTACGGGTCTTGTTGAATCTATTCTTGCGTCGACAGTCGGCGAGGGTTATGACGCAACACCAAGTAAGAAAGCCGTGTGTGCCTGTACTGATCATGGCCATGATGATGTCATCAATGCGATTAAAGATCATGAATTAAAAACCATGCCTGCGGTTCGCGAATTCCTCGAATGGAAAACACCGGATGGTTGTGCATCCTGTCGTCCAGCCCTGAACTACTATCTGATGGCGCGCTGGCCTGAAGAATATCAGGATGACGCGCAATCACGATTCATCAACGAACGTGCGCATGGCAACATTCAAAAAGACGGTACTTATTCTGTGGTGCCGCGTATGTTTGGCGGTCTGGTTAAACCGAACGAGTTACGTGCCATCGCTGACGTCTGTGACAAATTTGATGTACCGGAAATGAAAGTGACCGGCGGACAGCGTATCGATATGTTCGGTATCAAAAAAGAAGACTTGCCGGCAATGTGGAAAGATTTATCGGATGCCGGTTTTGTTTCCGGCCATGCCTACGGTAAAGCCATGCGTACGGTTAAGACCTGCGCCGGTGACACCTGGTGTCGTTTTGGTACGCAGAATTCCACCGGTCTTGGCGTGAAACTCGAGGAGTTGACCTGGGGTTCATATATGCAACATAAATTCAAACTCGCAGTATCTGGTTGCCCGCGTAACTGCGCCGAAGCCACCATTAAAGATTTTGGTGTGGTCTGTGTTGATTCAGGTTACGAATTACACATCGGCGGTAACGGTGGCATCAAAGTCCGTGTTACCGACCTGTTATGTAAGGTAGAAACCGAAGAAGAAGTGTTAGAATACTGCGCTGCTTTTACTCAAAAATATCGTGAAGAAGCGCATTACCTTGAGCGCACAGCACCCTGGGTTGAGCGTGTAGGCCTGACAAGTATTAAAGAAGTAATTTTGAATAATGAAGAAGAGCGTAAAGCATTAGCCGAACGTTTCAAGATCAGTCAGAAAATTGCACAGGTCGATCCGTGGAAGGCGCGTGCTGAAGGTGAAGCTTCGCATGAGTTCACGCAGTTAAAAATTGCTGGTTAAACCATGAATTCGAATGCATTAAAAAATATAGTTGGAGAAGAAAAAATGAGTAACTGGACAGAAGTAGTAGCACTGGAAGATATTCCACGATTAGGTTCACGAGTGATTGCCACTGACACCATGAATATCGCGGTATTTCGTACTGCAAGTGATGAAGTATTTGCCATGAGAGATGAGTGTCCCCATAAAAAAGGACCGCTATCTCAAGGTATCGTGCATGGTAATACAGTTACCTGCCCATTACATAACTGGAAGATTGATCTGGCCAGTGGTGAAGCCCTGGGGCCAGATGAAGGCTGTACCAATGTATTCCCAACTAAAGTAGAGAATGGCATGGTGTATATCAGTCTTGCTGTGGCCGCGGCTGCTTAACCAGCCATTAAATAAACAGTAACCATAGAAGTGTTGCAGACGCATAAATTTTTATTTGTGTCTTTTTGTCACTAAATAGTTTTTTCGCGCTCTCCGTGGTGAGATAAATAAATATGTTATTCGGACGTAAACAAAAAAATCCAATTAAGATTGTCGACAAGGGTGTGGTCGAATGGAAATATGCCACCTGTGGTTATTGTTCGACGGGTTGTGCTATCGAAGTTGGGCTGAACCAGGAAGGTAAACCGGTTTCATCACGTGGTGTTGCTGATGCGGATGTCAACCGCGGCAAGTTATGTCTGAAAGGTATTTATGAACACGAGTTATTTGACTCTGCTGGGCGAGGTACAGTGCCTAAGAAACGTGATCAGTGGCATCAGGACTGGCAGCCTACAGATTGGGATACTGCGCTGGATACGACTCACGATGAAATTCGACGCATCCAGGAAAAGTACGGCCGTGATTCATTCGCTATCATTTCCACAGGTCAGATGCTGACCGAAGAGTTTTATACCCTGGGTAAATTGACTCGTGGTCTGATCGGCACTAACAACTATGATGGTAATACCACCCTGTGTATGGCTTCTGCTGTATCAGGATATAAACGTTCATTCGGTTCTGATGGCCCACCGGGCTGTTACGAAGATTTCGAACATACCGATTGCCTGATTGCATGGGGCTCTAATCTTCCTGAGCAACACCCCATCATTTACTGGCGCATGAAAGATGCACAGGAAAAACGCAAATTTCCGTTGATCGTTGTCGATCCCCGCGTGACCATGTTGGCGCAATTCGCAGACATCCATCTGCCCATCACGCCCGGCACTGATGTGGTTTTGCAAAATGCGCTGATGCACGTCATCTTCGATGAGAATCTTGAAGACGCTGCGTACATCGAAGCCAATACTAATGACGTAGAGGCGTTGCGCGAAGAAGTTGCTAAATACGATCCGACGACAGCTGCGAAAATATGTGGTATCGATGAAGATACGATCCGTAGTGTGGCGCGTTTATATGCTAATGCCGGTGCAGCCATGTCGATCTGGACCATGGGCATTAATCAATCAACACACGGCTCCGATGGTGTTGTTGGTATTAATAATCTCGCCTTGATCACCGGCAACATTGGCAAACCCGGTGGCACATCACTGTCTATAACAGGGCAGTGTAATGCGATGGGTACAAGAGAATGGTCTTCCTGTTCTGGTCTGCCTAACTATCGTGCGCTGGAAAATGCGCAAGACCGAAAAGACATTGCCGAATTCTGGAATATCGATGAAGAGTTTCTGCCGAAAAAACGCGGCATGTTTCAAACCGATATCTACCATGCCATCGAAACAGGACAGATCAAAGGTCTGTGGTTGATTGCCACCAATCCGTTAAGCTCATTACCCAATTCAGAACGTGTTCGTCGTGCCATGCAAAAACTCGAATTCTGTGCCGTGCAAGACTGTTATGAAGATACCGAAAGTGCGCAGTATGCACATGTGTACCTGCCTGCTGGCACCTGGGCCGAAAAAGAAGGTGTGATGACCAATACCGAGCGCCGCGTTAATTTAGTTAAACCGATCGTGAAACCACCGGGGGAAGCTAAACCGGACTTATGGGTTTTCAATGAGATGGCTAAGCGTTTCAATAAAGGCGGAAAAGTTACTTTCCCCGAAAAAGCAGCTGATATATTTATGGAGATGGCCAGTATTTCAAAAGGTCGGCTGGCAGATATCTCTGGCATGAGTCATGATCTGATCGAAAAAAATCGCGGCGTACAATGGCCCTACACTGACAAGCAGCTTGATAATAATGAGACGCCTCCACAAGGTGGCAAACGGCTTTACACAGAAGCAACAACGTTTCGTTATGCAGACGGCAAAGCAAAGCTCATACCCCTGCCATTTATAGATAACAACGAAGTGCCAGACGAAAAATTTCCGATCTGGCTTAACACCGGCCGTCTGGTCGAGCATTGGCACGGGCGCAGTAAAACCGGAAAGATTGGTAACAATAATAAATATAGTCCGATACCCTTCATCGAAATTAATCCTGACCTCGCGGCTGAGTTAGATATTCAACGCGGCGAGTATGTGCGCCTGGTCTCTCGTCGTTCCGATGCAGTGGTCATGGCAACACCGACTCAGCGCGTACCTAAAAATATGATATTTCTGCCGTTTCATTTTCACGACTGTGCTAATCGTTTAACGCTTGGTTTACTTGATCCTCATTCTCGTCAGCCTGCTTACAAACAATCGGCCGTACGCATTGAAAAACTGGATGACCAGCAAGCGGCGGCGAAACTAAGCATGGAAATGCGCGCATTCTAAAGGTTGATAATTATTGTGTTTGAAAAAAGAGAAAATGAACCCGATTACGCATTGTTGAACGATGCTAGTTGCCAAACGCTTAATCGTTATGGTGACCCTATCGATACCGTGCAAGTAGAAGATGCAAGACGCGATCAATCGTTAAATATAAATGATGATGCCGGTATTGGTGAAAACCCTAATCGTTACAAACAACATGGTTTTTATTTTACTGCGGATAACTGTATCGCCTGTCATGCATGTGAAGCCGCATGCAGTGAAAAGAACGATAATCCTGCGCATATTTCTTTTCGTTCTGTAGGATTTGTAGAAGGTGGTACCTACCCTGCGTACCAACGTCTTAATATTTCTATGGCATGTAATCACTGCGATGATCCGGTGTGTTTGAAGGGTTGCCCGACGCGTGCTTATACCAAGTACGCGGAGTACGGTGCTGTGTTGCAAGATCCGGACATCTGTTTTGGCTGTGGTTACTGTACGTGGGTGTGTCCCTATAATGCGCCGCAACTTGATCCGGTAAAAGGTCAGGTAAGTAAATGCAATATGTGTGTAGACCGACTCGAAGTTGGATTGAAGCCCGCTTGTGTTTCAGCCTGTCTAGGTAATGCACTGGACTTTGGCGTGATTGAAAATGTTCCTGAAAACCGTACTCAGGCCAAGACGGAGATTCCTGGTTTTCCGCGAACAGATATTACCCATCCTAACATTCGTTTTCAGCAGACGCGTACCACGCAACGTGACATGAATCGTGTTGACCAGAGCCCGGTTAAATATCACCGCGAAGAGAGTTCTGAAAATTTCAAACCAGTAGCGGATGTGAAGCAGGGTGTTAAACGCGAGTGGAACTGGACTAAGTTATTAGGTTCGCACGAAAATGCACATATTGCTTTTACCCTGAGTGCACAGACTGTGATGGCAGCTTTTTTGATATTGCTTTCCGGTTATGTGTTTGAGCCTGTTAAGAGTTTTCAATCGAGCAGTGCTATGTTGCCTGGTCTGTTGGTCATGTTTGTGCTGATGAGTTTTGGCTTGTTCAAGCTGAACATGCACCTGGGAAAACCGCATCACTTTTATCGTGGTTTCTATAATCTTAGGCATTCACCGGTCAGTCGTGAGATTGCAGGTGTTTCTGCATTTTATACCGGCCTGTTGGGATACGGTTTTTTTGCGCTGTTTGAAAATAACTACGCACAACTATTGCAGATGCTATTTGCAGCTATCGGGGTTCTGGGTGCTGTATTCGGTGGTTATTACATGTACAAGTTATACCGTATTGAAGCTCGCCCATTCTGGAATCATTGGCATACCGCTGCAAGTTTCTGTGCGACGGGATTGACGCTAGGTCCATTATTATTAGCCGCTGTCGCATTAGTATTTTCCAGCATGACTGTTGATCTCAGCGAAGTTTTGTTGAGCATGATTAGTATCGGTTTAGTGTTTGAGCTGACAGGACTGACTGCGCATGCCAGAAGTCTAAAGTCGGTCAGCAGTGAAGGCGCAGCATCGTTTTATCTACAGACCACTCGATATGGTAACGCATACTGGTTGCGCAATGGTTTGCTGCTACTAGCGTTGCTGTTAGCTGGTTATATGTTGTTTAGTAGTAAACACACGCTATTTTTATATAGCTTGTTAACCGTTATCACGCTCGGCAGTAATGTCATCGGTCGCGCGTTATTTTATGTTGTCGTTATTCCCACCACGATGCCAGGTGCATTTTTCTGGAAAAATGATGGTTTCGTCGAACATGCTAGAGAAATAGGTCTGGCCGACATGCCGCAGATGGGTGTGGCATATGAAACACATCATGCTTTTAATGTTGGTGAGCTAATCGCAGCAATTAAAACGACAACGATGAAACAAAAATTTTCACAGTTCCGCAGTATTTTTACTGGTTAAGTTAAAAATATTGTAGTGAACTGGGTCTGACAGATATATTTGAACGCGGTTTTTATAGGGTGATCTGTGACTCACAAAAGCGATGTTCATGCAGGGTTTTGCTATTTTACGCTCACATTAGAGCATGAGATACTAGGGTTGTTTTTTTAGCTGGCCGCTATGTTTACTTGCACTGGCTGCGACCGGGTTATTTAGGAAAGGTGATATTTCATGGAAAAGTTTAAAGATAAAAAAATGCCGTTCGCAAAACCTGTTCTGGGTTTAGCGGCTTATTCGGGCACAGGAAAAACTACCCTATTGGTTAAGCTTTTACCGTTAATGAAATTACAGGGTTTGCGTGTTGCTATGGTTAAACATACTCATCACGACTTTGATATTGATAAACCGGGTAAAGATAGCTTTGAATTAAGAAAGGCCGGTGCAGATCAAGTTTTGCTTGCTTCAGATAAGCGATATGCCTTATTGACGGAATATGAGAAACCGTATGAGGCAGATATAAATACATTGATTGAAAAACTCGATCTGGAAAATCTCGATCTGGTCATGGTTGAGGGTTTCAGGCATCTACCATTCCCCAAGATAGAGCTGCACCGACCTGTTATGGCAAAGCCATTACTTTTTAAAGAAGATAAATCCATAATAGCGGTTGCTTCTGATGGAGATATAGAAACAGGAGAATTGCCATTGCTTAATTTAAATGCGCCTGAAGAAATTGCGGGTTTTATCAATCGTTGGTTGGACAATCAGACCGGCCACGGTATAGAGCAGTGTGCCTGAGATACAGACATCAAGGGTATCTCGTCTATCCGTTCTTGTGGTCCAGTCTCATATTCATTGAGATATTCTGTTAATCAGAGAAATGTCTTAGTCTTTTAATAGCCTGTGGCGAAAAAAGGAAACCATAGCGAGTTTTCTGACAGACGGCCTATATAAGTATATTCTAATATGGTATGATTTAACATCTATGGGTTGCTGCATCTTATTTACCCGTTAATTTTAAATGTGAGCAAACAAATGAGCCAGAAAAACATACAGATTGATAGCGTAGCTAGCGATGCAGATGCGGACACAGAAAATAGCGAATCTAAATTACTGAAATTTGATGAAGGTAATTCTGTCGGTACCGGTAAAGATATAAATACTAAAATTACTGCACTGGATACTGATCTTGAGCATCTACGTGCTGAACTGGTAACAATAAATAAGAGTGTTGAAGAAGGGCTAGATCGCTTAGGTGATACCGATACTGACCTGACAGCAAAAGTGTCAGAAACCTATAAACGTCTGGGTGAGATCGATAACGCTTACAAATCGCTTTTGAAAATATCCTCACGCATCGATACTGATATACATAAATTAAATGGTGACGTTAGTGAAGTCGCCCAGCAGTCAGCTTCAGGTATCAAGACTCTAGAGCAGTCAACCATTGCACAGTCACATGAGTTTACCCAAAAAAATCAGCAGGTAGCAGCAAGAGTAAATCAGCTGATCGAGACTTCAAAGCTTACCAATGAACTATTAAATCAGAATATCCAATCGGCTACAGAGAGCATGTTGCAGATTGAAAAAAGTGTAGTTTCTGAAATTAAAACGCTCTCAAGTACAACAAAAGAAAAAACGGATTCACTAGAAAGTTCTGTTGATGGCAATAAAGCGAAGATTCTTAAATTGCAATCAGTTGATGAGGCTATCATCCGGCGTGCGACCACACTGGAAATTTCATCTGCAGAATTGACGGTTTCAAGCCAGCATATGGGCGCCAATATCGTACAGCTGCAGAAAAGTTCAGAGATGTTAATGAGTGGCGTTAGTGAGCTGAAACAACGTACCGGTGAACTTGAGGCTTTAACGGGTAATCATGGTTTTCTTATTAACGGTTTGCAAAAGGCGACATCTGATATTGCGGATAAACTTGCCGCGCTTTCGGGTCGTGAACGAAATCACTTTAATATCGTTACCGGAGCTTTCTTATTTTTACTGATTCTTACGGCTGTTCTTTATTTTGCACAACAGGATCAGTTTGGACTGAATGAGGCGCGTTATGCTGAGCATAATGAAATAACAGATGTCCAGCTTGCCAGTCTGCAACAGCAGCAAGTAAGTTCTAACGTGGCGACAAATAATTCATTGACTGAATTGAAAAATGAGATCAACAGCGTACAGGATCAGGTGCAGAGTGTTGATGGCCGTCTGAGTCAAACATCGCCCTTTAGCCAGATCGGTGATGACAATGTTATGCATAGCGAACAGTGGATTGCTGCTCTGCCCAAAGAGCATTTTGCTGTGCAGCTCGCCTATGTTGATAATAAAAATACTTTGTTTGAAATTGCTCAACGCTATAATTATTACCTGAAAGATTCACTGTCATATTTTTCAGTTAATGATGATGTGTCGACGAAAAGTGGTACAGTGAAATACGTATTGTTGTCTGGCAGTTATGCTACTCAGCAACAGGCAATGGCAGCGATACAGGACATGCCGGCATATATTGATATGCAGCGACCACAGATAAGAAAATTAGCGGGTATACAAAACTATATTGCTAAATAAATGGTTAGACAGTCAACGATAATAATACGACTTGTCTGGCGTCGAAAATAAAAAAGGAAGTTATAATGCTAATTATTGACCAACTAGAAAGCAATAAGTCGCATCCGATCGTTTTAAGGCAGGGTGCAAAGGCAAGGATCAAACATACTGGCCAGGTCGTTGAGTTGAAGTCGGTAAGTGAACACGGTATATCGGTGGTATCTTTTCGTACCGGTGGCGACTATTTTATGTCCAATAAATGTTTGGAACCCGTGCCTAGCTATCACTAGCCCACCTGGATAGTAATTACAACCTCGTCGTTTTTCTCGTGTGACTCTTTAACGATGTGACCATTAATCCGGCACCATGCAGGAATGTCGCTAAGCGCACCGGGGTCGGTGCAGGTTACTTCCAGTGTATCGCCAGCCTGTAGCTCTGCAATTTTATCTTGTGTTTTAATGACCGGCATTGGGCATAAGCTTCTGCGGGCATCCAGTGTGAAATGACTCATCGTGCGTGGCAGCCTATATATACCATTCTTGTTTAATATCTGATGCAGGCAGAGGCGGTATATCAACCAGCTGTTCCTCACCATCTTTGCGTGTGAGTTTTACCGTGACACTGTCTGCGTCACGTCCCTGGCTAAAGCGAGCGGCGATGCGCGCTGCAAATCGAAACTCTTCATCGCTTACTTCGCCATCGACCAGGGTGAGAGGGCCATTGTGGCTTTTGATCTCTATAGTTGAAAATTGTTTTTTATAACCTTTTAGAAATTTATTTTCACCATCTTCACGACTGACGATTAACTTGTAATGTGGTTGTGGACGTAGATGTCTGCCAACTTTTAATAACATGATGTCATCGAGTTCGTAATCCTTTTTGTTTCTCGCCTGCCATAGGTCAACCAGTTTGTCGGAGTAGTTTTTGTCGGTGAGAAAACAGCAGCCTCCCGCTGGCGTTGCGTAGTCAATAAAGCCATATTTAGCGGCCAAGGCCATCTGCGGTTTCCGATTACGACCACTGAAATCCTCTAATTGCTCACGATTTACCCAACCTTCGCGTTCAGGCAGCGTGGCAGCAAGGTTTTTTGCGCAGAGAGGCCTAAGCAGTCGGTCATCTGCGCCTGATTCACGTACTACGACGGGAAGTAAATCCTTGCGCTGAGACATGGGTCGTTGCCCCATGACTTCGCCAGTAATAATAAAGTCAAAACCATTTGCATCCATCCATTGTTTTGCTTTACCGACCATAAATATTTTACAGTCCAGGCACGGGTTCATATTAGCGCCGTAACCATGTTTGGGGTTGATTAAGACATCTTTGTATTCATCGATTATATCGATGATGTGCAGTTTAATGCCGAGCTGTTCCGCGCTCCATAGTGCGTTATTGCGTTTAGGTTTGGCCTTGTCTTTTTTGCGGATGGCATGGGTGTGGCCTTCTACACAGAAACCAGTGTAAAAGTTGATGCCTTCAACGTGTATACCCTGATCGATCATCATCTTGGCAGCGAGTAGTGAATCAAGGCCGCCTGAAATAAGGGCGACGGCTTTTCGTTGTTGGGACATGGTGAAACCGGAGGTGGTTACAAAAAATGCATTATACCAAAGTAGAACAAGCGTATAGGGAATTAATTGT
Organism: uncultured Gammaproteobacteria bacterium; assembly: GCA_913065105.1. Taxonomy (GTDB): domain Bacteria; phylum Pseudomonadota; class Gammaproteobacteria; order SZUA-229; family SZUA-229. The sequence goes on from CAJXZZ010000026.1 coordinate 21,771, forward strand.
CTGAGAATTGAAGGTCGATAAGATATCTATATAACGACAATGAGTAGGGTTAAAGAAAAGCGCTGAGGTATTAAACGGGCGAGTTGTTGATTACTGCACTGAGGAGATCATCAGTAAAACAAAAGCGATTAAAACAAGCGCTAACAGGGCTATTGTACCCCAGTGTTTCTCCTCGGCATTTTTGCTTTTTTCCATGGTGGCTTTTATGCCAGGAAACACCCAGATAAGTATCAAAAGGCCGATAGCGCCAGCCAGTAATTGTTGCCAAAATACCATAGTAATAACCTGATTATTTATTCAAAGATATAGTGTTTTTCGATAGGCTCAATTATTTTCCACACGCATTTCATTCCCTGTGGAAAAAAAACCATATCACCTTCCTGAATGGTTACCGGTTCTTCATTCTCAGGCGTGATGATAGCCTTACCCTCAACGATATAGCAGGTCTCTTTTTTATCGTAAGTCCAGTCAAACTCGGAAACTTCTTTTGTCCATACAGGCCAGTCATCGACGTAGAGCACATCAAGTTTTGCCGGTGTAACATGATGTTCGATGGTGATAGAGCTCATAGTTAATCTCAGTAGTATTTAATATCTGGTTATTATAACGTGAATCGAATAGGACATTGTATAATGTGCATATTGTGAAATTGCCAGTAAGTGGAAGCCAGATGAACGAAGCGTTGATATTTGATGTTGATTTAGAACAGTTTGAAATAGAAGTTATACAGGCCTCTCATGAAAGGCCCATTCTGGTCGATCTGTGGGCAGACTGGTGCTCTCCCTGCCTGGTCATCGCACCGCTGTTGAAACGACTGGTAGATGAATATGAAGGCCAAATTTTATTGGCGAAAGTCGAGGTTGATGAAGGCGAGAACATGAAGCTGGCGGGGCGTTATAAGGTAAGGGGTTTTCCTACGATACTGTTAATTAATAAAGGTGAAGAGGTGGCAAGGTTTAGCGGTGCAAAACCACTGTCATTTTTGCGAAATTTTGTTGATGAACATCTAAGCTGATTTTAACTAAGATATACATCATAAAAAGTTTTAAACGCGGAGTTTGAAGGCTTTTATTTTTTTTATAAATTGATTTGCAAGATTTGAGCTATGCTGATTGCCATAATGCAGATTACGATATGCTTTAAATATAAAAGTGATCTCGCCTTTGTTTGAAGGTGTGAGAGTCAGTTCGTTAAATATCCTTTCTTCAAAGTCTCTGGGGCCTTCATTTAATCTTCGCTGTATATCATAGGCCTCTAGCTTGTGGCAGAACAGGTTGTAGTAATGTTGAGTTTTGTCTTTTTCAGTAGAATGCTGTTTTAATAAAAACCACGCGACGATCAGACTGGTTATCGTTAGGAATAGAACCAGTAACAGGATGATATCTGAAGCAGAAGGGTTTTTTATGCCGAGGAAATTTAATAAATCTTTTTGTTTGTTCTGGTTAAAGCCAATCACCCATTGATTCCATTTGTTCTGAAAACTATCATATAAAAAAGCAGCGTTTTTAATAAAATTATTATTTGATACGAGTAATAATGGTAATCTATTTTGTTCGAGGCCTGCATTCAAAATGCCCTGTTCGACACGGTCAGGTGAGACTGCGGCCGTTGGATCGATGCGCTGCCAGTGATCCGTAAGCCAAACTTCTGCCCATGCGTGTGCGTCCGACTGGCGCACGATCATATAATTATCAAGCGGGTTCATTTTTCCGCCCTGGTAACCGATGATGACGCGAGAAGGTATTCCTGCAGCACGCATTAGATACACGAAAGCACTGGCGTAGTGTTCACAGAAGCCACGTTTACTGTTAAACAGAAAATCGTCCATCGCGTTGTCACCGAGCAGGTCCGGGTTTAAGGTATAGATAAAATTATTGCGATTGAAATGTGAAAGCACATTGTTGACATAGTGTTGAGCATTGTAATCTGATACGCGCAAGATATCTTCAGCCAGCTTCAAAGTTTGTGGATTGAGAGCGGTTGGCAAAAGACGATTTTTATAACTCTCCTGGTCAGATAGTGTGCTGTTGATAGCGTTTGTCTGTGAAGTGACGCTGTAGTTGATAACGTTATTTACTTTGCTGTTTGTCAGCAACATGGCTTCCCGGTTAAAGCGATATTGCTGGCTGTAAGTAAATGGGTATTCAAGGCTGAGCAGCCAGCTCAGGTTCGTTGGTTCCAGGGTTATGTCATATTGAAAGTTTTTCGTGGTGTCGTCGCTATATATAATATTGGGCCGCATTTTATTTGGTGCGTCGTTACGAGACCATGTTTTTCCATCATACAAAGACAATACGGCGCCACGCCAGTATCGATTCCTATGTTCCGGAATATCGCTTTTGAATTTGGCGCGAAATGCGATCGCAGATGAGCTGATCAAACGATTAATGCTTCCAGGTGACATCTCTTCGCTTAAGCCTGTCTGGCTACTGAAAGCATCGTCAGGCAGTCCCCATAAAGGGCCGGGTATTCGTGGGAACAATACGAACAGCACGAGCATGAGCGGTATCGCGTACAAAATAAATCGCGAGGCCATCTTCAGTCGACCAGTTAATGTCATCGATCTGAGTTTGTCGCTTAAGGCTATCAATGTAGAAAATAAAAAAACTAAAACTAAAAAGACATACAGGATTAACCAGATAGTCTGCGAATAAAAGAAATTGCTGGCGATGATAAAAAATGAACTGTAGATGATGATGTAACAGTCACGATAATCTTTGATTTCAAATAATTTTAAAATCGTCATCAATATAACTAGCGATATACCTGGTTGCTGACCAAAGATGTGGCCGTATGCATAAAGTACGATGGCTAATGAAATCGCTATGATAAATATTCTGACTAACTTTCCCGGGTTTTTATGGTTGTTCTTTATGATGAAAATTTGCCATATGCTCAGTAGTGTTAACAGCAGGAGGATAGAGAGAGGCATCCTGCTATAAACGGGCAAAGCGCTGAGATGAACACTGAGCAAGAGTGAAAACAATATGTTGTTATCAATTTTTCCAGCTACGATGTTCATCTCTAAATAATTAAATGTCTGTGAGTAATTTAATGCAGGGCTAATGCTGTCAGGCATCGATGGAAGTGTTTGTTGCCATTGTTAGGCTGAATCTCTTTCTCTGGAAGTTTTAATCCGTATTGTTGTTGATCTTTTTCTGCCTGCATAACCAGTGCTGCCATTATGGATAAACGGTGCTCACTATCACGCGCGTGGATGTCATCCCAGCTGATCCAGTGAGTCCCTGGTTTTGAGCCGATGAACTCTTTGCTAAATAATTCATTATTTTTTGCTGCGGCTTTCCATGATATGCGGCTGATATTGTCACCTTGTCGGTATTTTCTCAGCTGGCTGAAATTTTCCATGCCCTTTCCTGAAGAATCATTATCGCCATTTTCACTGTCTTCGAAAACATGCCGATCGACGTGTTTGTCGGGCGCAGGGTAAACCATGCATGACATAGACAGGTCTATCCATGTCCAGGTAACAAATAGTCCTGTTGGAAATTCACTGTAGAGACGAAATTTTCCAGCATCTAATAATCCGCGTTTTGTGCTCTGCACTTTAAACTTGATCAGCTGGTTGCTGTTAGCTGCACAGTCAACCATGTCATGGTCAATGCCATGCTGGCCTATGGCGAGTGAGCGTCTGTTTAAAAGCTGGTGGTTTACAAGCTGCACGTTGAAGATTGCGGGTTCACCTGAAAAGACGGGTGAAGTGACAAGCCGTTTTAACTCAAGACCGGCGATGTTACGCCAGGTAGACAATAGGGCAATATTGCCCAGGCCGACTAAAAGAAAAGTGAAAACGAACCCCAGGCTTTTTTCATAATTGATCGAACCAATTAAAAGCGTCAGCAGTAATAATGAAAAAATTACACCCATTTTTGTCGGTACGATATATACGCGATCACGCGTTAAGGTAACGCTGCCGTTAAAAGGTCCGCTACGCTTCGAGATGAAAGAAAAAACCGGCTTACGTTTGAAGTCGGGTAGTTTTATTGTCATAAAGGTATTCTTGAAAACTGGACTTTTAAACACGGTGTTAAACGATATTGATGGATTCGATAATATAATCTGCGGCGGATGAGAGTTGTTTTGAAGCGACGTCTAAATGCACAGGCAGTCGATGGTTGACCACTGCAGGCAGAATCGTTTGCACATGTTCAGGCAATACATGTTTTTGCCCGTCGATTAAGGCATATGCTTTAGCGGCGTTTAGTATGGCGAGTCCGCCACGTGGAGATAAGCCAAATTCAAAAGCAGATGATTGTCGGGTAAATTCGAGTATTGACTGAATATAATCCAGTATTGCTGGTGATGCATGCAGGGATGCCACAAGCTGCTGTGTCAGTAATAGTAGTTCTCTGTTGAGGACGGGCTTGAGGCTTTTTATGATTGATCTGCGGTCATCGCCTTCGAGTAATTGCCGTTCTGCCGCCCTATCAGGATAGCCTAAATCTATGCGCATTAAAAAGCGGTCGAGCTGCGATTCGGGCAGGGGGTAGGTTCCAATTTGATGGACAGGATTTTGCGTGGCGATGACAAAAAAAGGATCAGGCAATTCGCGAGTTTCTCCTTCTACCGTGACCTGGTGTTCCTCCATCGCTTCGAGCAGGGCGCTTTGTGTTTTCGGTGTGGCGCGGTTTATTTCATCGGCGAGTATAAAGTGTGAAAAGATTGGACCAGGGTGAAACTCGAATTGAGTTTGATCTCGATTAAATATTGATACGCCCAGTACATCGGCAGGCAATAAATCACTGGTGAATTGAATGCGGTGAAAATCGAGCCCCATCACCTGTGCCATAGTATGTGCAAGCGTTGTTTTTCCGACACCGGGTTGATCTTCAATAAGGCAGTGGCCTCTGGCGAGCAAACAGGTTAGTGCCAGTTTGATCTGATCATCCTTGCCCAGAATCACCTGGCCGATACGTGCAATGGACGCACTGAGTAGCTCAGTGGTCGTTTCAAGTTGGTGTATATTCGTATTATCCATGAAAGGTACAGCTTTTAGTTATGTCGTACCTATATGTTAGTCAAAGTTGACAAAGAGTTGTTAGCTAAGTCTATTAATAAGACATAAAGTTTTGATTCATGTCATTGAAGTGTGTCCTGCACTGGCATAGAATAAAATAGTTCTAAAATAATCCTGATGATGGAGTAAATGATGAAAACGATCTTAAGAATATTAATGGCAGTAAGTTTACTGCTTGCTGCAACGAGCAGTTATGCTTTCTTTGGTAACAATGATAATTGGGGTGGTGGTAACAACAACTGGAACCCTTATGATGAGTGGGATCCACGTTACTGGATGGAAGAAATGGAAAACGAATTTGATAGTAATGATAACTATGGCCCTGGTTACGGTGGTTACGGCCCTGGTTATGGATATGGCCCAGGTCCGGGTTATGGTCCAGGCCCTGGTTATGGTCCAGGCCCTGGTTATGGTTCGGGTCCTAGTTATGGTCCTGGCCCAGGTTATGGCCCGGGTCCTAGTTATGGCCCAGGTCCAGGTTATGGTCCGCCACCAGGATATTACGGTCCTAACTATGGTCCAGCTCCTTATGGCGCGCCACAGCAGCAACAACAGCAGATGGCGCCTCCTGTTCAACGCTAGTAGGTCTGGTGTGACAAATAAAAAAGCCCTCGATTTCGGGGGCTTTTTTATTGAAATAATAAAATAATGTTTGAGGAGTTAGTCGGTGCCGACTTTGTATGATATTTCATTAATAATGTACATGCTTTTTTGTAGACCGTCTTTCGTCTCGACGGCAATTTTTATCTCATCATCGAGTGACTTGCCAAGTAATGCCTTACCCATCGGTGAGTCCATACTGATCCAGCCCAGTTTGGCATCAAACTCATCAGGGCCAACAACACGATACGTTTTCTCATTACCATTATCATCTTCGATAGTTACCCAGGCGCCAAAATAAATTTTGTTTGTGTCTGTCGGTGTTCGATCAACGATGACCATGTCGTCGAGTCTCTTGCGTAAAAAGCGCACGCGAGCATCAATTTCTCTGAGTTCTTTTTTACGGTAGATGTATTCTGCATTTTCAGAGCGATCGCCTTCAGCAGCTGCAGCCGACAGGATGCGAGTCACCTCAGGACGTTTTTTTTTCCACAGATAATCATGTTCATCTGTCAGGCGTTTATGGCCTTCAGCTGTGATATATTTTGAACCCACGGGTTGGGGCGGTCGGTATCTTCCCATCGTTTGTGTTTTATGTGATTTTGGTTATTATGAGTGTAGATTTAGATTGTAACGAATTTCCAGACTGGGTGTGCTGGATTGCACAAGATTCAGATGGTGTTTGGTGGGGTTATCAGGTAGAACCTAACCTGTCTTGTCGAAGTTGGTATGAAAATGAAGTAGGAGACAGTGTCCGTTTGGGGCATGGGGTACTGAATTCGGACTGGGAATCGACTTTAAAACGCGTTAAATGATAAAAAATCATGAACTTACAAGATTTATATAAAATATTTATCAGAAGTGTGCTATAAATGCATCTGAGAATAAGAAAAATGATAATAATAATAAAAAGAGGGCGAAAAAATGGAAACTAAATATATACAAAAGGGATCTCAGGCTAAAATTGCTAGCACAGGCCAAATTGTTGAAGTAAAACGCGTCAGCAACCATGGTTTTTCTGTCGTTCGTTTTCACACCGGCGGTGATTATATGATTTTGAATGATCGTCTGGAAACGGTTGAACGAGAAGAAGTGCAGCATTAGTGTTGGCGATAGCTTGATTTTATACTAACTCGGTCTCGAGTTAGCAGGAGGCGATTGAAGTATAAAAAACTTCAATCGCCTTTTTCTTGACTTAGGCATTAGAAAGGCGTCGACTATGTCTAGCGCACTTATCACAGTGTGTTGATATCAACTCACTAGAGAGGTGTCAGCGATGTCAAAAAAAGACAGCGTGGCTAATGTTGAGGCAATCGAACGTCGTAAGCACTGGCGCGATCGTCGGACAGGAGACGATCGACGAAATTTGGAGCGCTTGCGTCTGGTTAGTTACGACTGCAGAAGCGGACAACCGCGTCGTGCTGCAGATGTGGGCGGTGAGCTTGCTGACGGTGACATCTGGTGGCATAAAGATGACAGCAAAAAAAAGAATCTATAGTGAAATATTTTATTCACCAGTTATTTGTTTTCTTCTGGCTTAATATGTTTATAGACTTAAAGCAGAGTCTTATTTGTTATAAGGTTTAAATATCTCGCTAACCGCATAATCAATTCGGGTTCGAATATTCTCTATGGTCTGTTGTGGCTGCACATCCGCCTCGGCATAACCTAACCAGACTGCGTAACCTGTTTTTGCATCAGTAAGTGCGATTACCAGGGCTGCTTTAGGGATATTCGTCAGTACTTTTTTATCACTGTCTGGGTTATCTTTAAGCTCCAGTATTGTGGTGTCGATGCCAGCAGCAAACGCGACCAACAGGTCAGGCTGGTCTTGCACCTGATTGATGTTGCGTGCACGTAACTCCCGATTGATCACAAATCTGACCTCTTCATCCATGTCGAGTGTTGGTTGCTCCCATTGGCCGACAGGATCAAAAACGATTTGGGCGCTTCCTGCCCAGGCATATGTTTTATAAGCATTGTAATTAACATCGGGATTCGCGTGTGTTTCAATCTCGATATCACTGGTTAAGGTTGCACATGAAGTTGTAATAATAGCCGTTGTTAAGAGAGCAAGAGCAAAGAAAAGTTTTGATGGTGTGTTCATAAATGTTCCTGGTTTAAGCATCTGCTTTGATATTAAAGAATATGGCATAAAGTACGGGTACGACGATAAGTGTTAGTGCTGAAGCGAATCCTAAACCAAACATTATAACAACTGCCATATCCAAAAAGAATACATCGCTTAATAATGGCGCCATGCCCAGTATTGTGGTGCTGGCTGCCATCATCACGGGCCGCATTCTGGACACTGAAGAATCGAGTATCGCGGTGTAGCGTTCTTTACCGGTCTCAATCTGCATATCGATCTCTTCGATCAATACGATTGCATTTTTGATCAGTAAGCCGACCAGGCTTAACGATCCGAGTAGTCCCATAAAACCAAAGGCCACATTCATCGTTAATAAACCGGCAGTAATGCCGATGATGGCTAATGGTACGGTCAACCAGATAATCAATGGCTGGCGGACTTTTCCAAACAGCAATATCACGATCACTATCATGGTTAGGAAACCGGCAGGTAACGAAGAATTGATGGCGTTGTTAGCATCCTTGGAGTCTTCGTATTCGCCGCCCCATTCGAGGAAATAACCCGGTGGTAATTCCATGGCATCGATTTTTGGTTTTACGCGATTTAACAATACCGTAGCCAGGCCCTGGGCAGGGTCACAGGAAGGTATTATGGTATAGATGCGATTGCGTTTTCTTATCTTGGCATCGGCCCATTCTGTTTTGAAATCGGAGACCACCTGGCCGATAGGCACCGTTTCCTGGAGTATCTTACTGTGCACAGGGATATCACGGATGGTGCTAACATCTTTGCGTTCTGCATACGGCGGCAACATGATGATAGGCAATAATCGGATGCCGTCTTTGAACAGTCCCACCTGCTGGCCATCGAACGACGTTAACAGGGCCTTGCTGACGTTTTCCCGGGTAATACCCAGCGGACGTGCGGCCTTTTCATTATATATGGGGCGTATTACTTTGACAGGCTGGCGCCAGTCATCACGGATATTGATAGCGCCGCCGTCATCCGCCAGGATCTGCTGTACCTGCTGTGAGAGTTTTCTTAGCACCACCGGGTTAGGGCCGCTGAGCCGTGCTTCAATTTTTGCATCACGCCCTGGACCGATACGCAGTGCTTTAGTCTTCGGTTCAGAGTTTGGAAAATTAATCGCCGTATAATCCAGCAGTAGTTTTTCTATGCGTGGGATATCGTCCAGGGTTTTTGTGGTGACGATTATCTGGCCATATGCACTGGTGGGAGATTCCGGGGTATAGACCAGGGTGAACCGTGTTGCACCGCCACCGACAAATGCGGCCGTATCAACCACACCTTCAAGGCTGTGTAGATATTCATCGATCTCAAGGATGTCGTCGCGTGTCTTGCGTATGTCATCGCCTTCGATGTTCCACATATCAAAGAAAAACATCGGCGTGTTTGAGTTCGGAAAAAAACTGTGTTTTACGTAACCGAAACCAAAGATAGCAGCAGCAAATAAGGCGACGACGATACTGATAGTCACCCAGCGAAAGCGGATGGCCGTGCTTAAAAAGCTGCGGTATTTTGTAAACATGAGACCGCCGTAAGGATCGGCCTGGGGTTTTCCATCGCTGCTCTGAGGGTCAGGTTTAAGAAATTGCACGCATAATAATGGCGTCATGGTGACGGCGGTAAACCAGGACAGTAACAGTGAGATTAAGATGACCCAGAATAAAGAATTGGCAAATTCACCCGTTGCGTCTTCAGAAAGTCCGATGGCAGCAAAGGCGACGATACCGACAATAGTACCGCCCAGTAAGGCCCACATCGTAGAGCCGACGACTTCACGGGCTGCTTTTGTGCCGTCCTCACCGCGTTTGATCCTGATCAGCATGCCTTCGGCGACAACGATAGCGTTATCGACCAGCATACCCAGTGCGATGATCAACGCACCTAAGGAGATACGCTGCAGATCGATGGCGTAGAAGCTCATTAGCCAGACAGTGGCAGAGACAGTAATCAACAGCACAGCACCGATGATTAACCCCGTGCGCAAACCCATGAAAAACAGCAGGACCACGATGACGATGACTAGTGCTGCAACGACATTAACGATGAATCCACTGACGGATTCATCAACGATGACTGGCTGGTTATAGATAGCATCAAGCTGCATGCCGACTGGCGTAACTGATTGTAGCTCCTGCAGGCGTTTATCCAGACGTTCACCAACGGCAACAACGTTTTCACCTGGCAGCATAGATATGCCGATGGTCAAAGCCGGTTTTCCGTTAAAATAATTGTATTTGGCAGGAACTTCTTCGTAGGCACGGCGCACCGTGGCGATATCCTTGATACGGACTAAAGTATCGTTTTTTCCTCTGAACAGCAGATCACCGATCTCCTGAACAGACAGCAGTTGGCCGGTAGGGTTTATGCGGATGTATTCATCGCCAACACGAACATTGCCTGAGTCAGAGACCAGGTTTTGAGATTGTAAAACGCTGTGAAACTGTGCGGGAGTAATGCCGAGGTTCGCCATATTGGCACGCGAGACATCGAGATAAGCAACTTCTTTCTGGTCGCCATCGATGGTGATTTTTCGAACCCCTGGGACGAGCAATAACTGTTCTTTTAAAATGTCCGCGTAATCTTTTAACTCGCGGTAAGTGTAATCCTCGCCGGTCAGTGCATAAAACAGGCCGAATACATCACCAAAATCATCAAATACCACGGAAGTTTGCGCGCCGGGTGGCAATAGGGACTGTGCATCCGTTACTTTTCGGCGCAGTTCATCCCATATATTGGGGAAGTCCTGTTTTTTGTACTTGTCTTTTATCTTGACTGTGACTTCAGAAAAACCGCTTTGTGATATGGATTCGACACGTTTCAGCTGCTGCAGCTGCTGTACTGCGTCTTCGATATGATAAGTGACTTCACGTTCGACTTCCTGTGGAGTCGCACCGGGATAGAATGTATATATCTTGGCTTCTTTAATCGTAAACTCAGGGTCTTCCAGTCGACTAATATCCTGCAGCGCAGTAATACCGCCACCGAGAAACAAAATAATGAGAAGCCAGGTAGTGACTTTTTTAGTGACTGAATACTCAGCAATATTCATTTAAGTAATCCTTGTAACGTGAGGTGCGGTTTATTTTGCTTGCTCGCCAGTTTCCAGTAAGGTGACTTTCATGTCGTTACGCAGAAATGGTGCGCCTGCAACAACAACGCGGTCCCCTGGTTTCAGACCATCTACATGCATGGCATCGCCGACCATTGTTCCTGGTGTTACCGATTGAGATTTTACCGTCATTGTCTTTTCGTCAACCACCCAGACAGTGGCCTGTCTTTCGTTGTTCGAAATGACTGCGGATATGGGTACTGTGACTGTGGAATCAGATTTTGACTCATCAGGGAACAGTGAAGCTAAGACAGTAGCAGTCATGCCCGGAAGAACATTGTAACCTTCGGGGTTGTCCATCTTTAAAGTGACCTTGAACGTCTTGGTGTTTGGATCGGCTTTGGTTGTTGATTCGATGAAACTGAGCGGGAATTCCTGACCTGAGATATTATTGAATACCGCGAGCAGGCTTCGGGTTTTCCCGCGGTTTGTTTTAACGATGATCATCAGGTTTTCAGGCACGTCGATTTTTATCTTCAGAACAGACACGTCTTCCAGTGAAAAGACTGGTTGTGAAAGTATGACCTCTTCAAATTTCTCTACATGGCGTTTAGCAATAATGCCATCAAAGTTTGCTTTTAGTTTTGTATACAGCATGTCCTGCTCAGCTTCATTCAGGTTAGCCTTAGCAGTATGATATTTTGCGCGGATTTCATCATGGTCAACCCGGGAGATAGCGCCTTTACCTACCAGTTCTTTGGCGCGATCAAAGTTGGCTTTTGCCGTGTCGTAACTTGCTTTTCGGTCTTTCAGGCGGATAATGAAATCAATCGGATCAAGCTCAGCGAGTACCTGTCCCTTTTTTACCTCATCGCCTTCCTTGACGAGGATCTTTTGAACTTTTCCGCTGACCCGAAATGATATGTCAGCCTTTTGAATGGCATCCACCACGGCAGGAAATGTTCGTATATCGCCAGTTGAGCCATCACCGATGACGATGGTTTTTACCGGGCGTGAACTGGCAACATATTCTTGTACTGGTTCTTCACAGCCGCTGAGAAAAAAAGATGCAGCCAGGATGAACGTGACTAATGATTGTTTTCTAATATCCATGGTGTCGCCCTAATATATGAAAAATTGTCGTGTGATAATTTATTAAGTAGTGCCTTCGTTATCGTATGCGGCAAAACGTAATACCAGATACCCTGCTATGCCAGCTGCAAATGAAGCCAGCAGTACAGCAAGTTTGTCGGCCTGTTGATAAAGTTCACCATCGGCGAAGGCCAAAGAGTCTACAAATAAACTCATGGTAAACCCTATACCGGTTAAAATAGAAACGCCGTATAGCTGTAACCAGGAACTTTTATCTGGCATTTTTGCTAGTCCCAGCTTAATCGCTACCCAGGTGAAACCAAATACACCGATCTGTTTGCCAAATAATAAACCGGCCATTATTCCTAATGGCACGCCTGTTGTCATCTGATCTAAAGAAACATTACGTAAATCCACGCCAGCGTTTACAAACGCAAACAAAGGCAAGATAAAAAAAGCGACCCAATAATGCAGGTCTTGTTCCATCTCTTTTGCCATTGAGTAATCCTCGGGTTTGTCTTTGCATTTACAATTGAGAGGAATAGTGAAAGCCAATGCAACGCCGGCCAGAGTGGCATGCACGCCCGATTTTAAAACACTGACCCATAATATAGTGCCGACGATGAGATAAGCGGCTTTTTTGTTAACGCCTAAACGGTTCATTATTATTAACGTTGCAAGTGATAAGGCTGCAATTACTATAGAGAGGGTAGAAAGCTCAACAGTATAAAATAATGCAATGATGATGATGGCGCCAAGGTCATCGATGATGGCCAGGGCCATTAAAAATACTTTCAATGATAGTGGTACGCGTTTGCCAAGCATGGCGAGTACGCCTAAAGCAAAAGCGATATCAGTGGCGGTTGGTATTGCCCAACCCTTCATAGCCGCAGGATCGCCGTGATTAATTAAGATATAAAAGCCCGCAGGTACAATCATGCCGCCGAGTGCCGCGATACCGGGGAGCGCGATCTGACTTGGCGTCGATAATTGACCTTCTAAAAATTCACGTTTAACTTCCAGGCCGATTAATAAAAAGAAGATGGCCATCAGGCCATCGTTGATCCACAGCAGTAATGGTTTGGCTATGTGTAGATCAGAAAAACGTACTTCGACGGGTG
>CAJXZZ010000027.1 GCA_913065105.1 uncultured Gammaproteobacteria bacterium
GCTGCACTCCACCCGCCCTTAATGCTTCGAGTTCTTTGTAGGTGTACAGATGCTGAGAAACAATTATGTTATCGAGTTTGATTTGCATCGAATCAAGTACAAAATTTGTATCGCCTGTAACAGAAACGAATAAAGAGACCTGGGTATTAGAAGGAAAGAGTAATTTCTCCTCAAGACGGGATAATTCTGACGTTAATTTCAGCACATCTTTTTTAATATCCTGCACCTGTTCATCCAGTCCTTTAATCTGCTCACTGCTAACTTCAGAGGCATTAAGTGATACTGGCAGTAAACTTACGGATAGAAATATTGGGATAAAAAATTTAATAATCGATTTGTTCAGCATAGTTGCCACTTATTTTTCCTGTCGGTTTCAGACATAACTAATATGTCACTTCAGCTTTCATCAAATGAGTATATTAAAGAATGTCGAAAAGTCGACAAAAACACGTTAAAAGAAAATCTTTAAAAAACATGAGCTTATGCAGATAATGTAATGTCATCGAAAAGTCTTTCCTAATATCAACAACTTATCTATACTCATCAGCCATTAAGCAATTTTCATCAACACTCCATTCATCGGAAAAGCTTCGTACTATGGCAAAAACAGGTGCAACAGGGTTTACTCGTATTATTAACGCGGCAGGCTATTCCTGGCTGGGATTCAAAGCCGCCTACAAACATGAAGCAGCTTTTCGTCAGGAACTCTGGTTGTGCATCATATTGACACCAGTCGCCCTCTATTTTGGTCAGGGTTACGCAGAAAAAGCAGTTTTGATTGCCAGCCTGGTCTTTATTTTACTTATCGAGATACTTAATTCAGCACTGGAAGCTGTGGTCGATCGCTTTGGTGATGAAATACACCCCCTTGCAGGACGCGCTAAGGATATGGGTTCAGCAGCGGTGTTTCTAGCTTTTATTATTACTGGACTGGTATGGTTTTCGGTATTTATTTAAACACTGGGGTTTTAACCTCGGTCGTCATTTCGATGCCAACACGGATGTAGGTAGTAGAGCAATGCAGGAGCGGTTGCCGAGGAACGAAGCTACCATCTTGATAATCCAGCCCCGATAGTAAAATCATCCCGTAAGACAAACCGATCTAAATTCATAAAACCGCGTATCGGAAACAAACGATTTATCTCAGTTCCATCACCATCCGCACCGGAAACCGCTGGTCGTACAAACAGACTTTTATCATTCATATACACCACCGCAAAAACTAAGCAATTGCAGCACGGACATTAATAATGCACATTGTCCAACACACTGTTTAATATAAATTTATATTAAATTACATAAAAATATTATAACGGCACCATATAAACCAACGCTAAAATTCAAGAAAAATTATTCAATTCGTAACAAACAAAATTTTATATCTATACTACTATTTTACTTGTACAAAAATTAAACACCTTATTAATATTCACCATTAAACAGATTATTATGAAACTTAAACCACTACTTTATTTAATAGCACTAACATCATCCCTATCTGCCAACGCCGATACCTTATCCATTTCTGCCGGTGGCGGCGTGTGGAATACATCACCTAGCGGTAGTTTCCAGAAAACAAGCGATCCTGCTGCAGTTGATGTTAAAGATAACTTATTCTGGGGTGACGAATCGCAGGGTTATTTATTTGCGACGCTAGAACACCCTGTACCTATTATTCCCAATGTGAAATTAATGTACACAAAAGTGGATCAGTCTGGTAGCGGCGACACAAGCTTCACTTTCGATGGTGACGTCTACAGTGGAACCGTAAGCAACGAATTCTCCATAGAAACCACCGATTTGATCGCCTATTACGAAGTATTAGACAATGTTGTTAGTCTTGACCTTGGTTTAACTATCCGTAATTTAAAGATTGATTACACAATCAATGATAGTTCAAACATAAAAGACTCCCTGGATGAAACCGTACCTATGTTATACGCACTGGTTGGCGGTTCACCCATCCCCGACCTAATCATTAGTGGCGAATTAAGTTACGTGGCATTTTCTGGCAGCAGCGTTTCAGACTTCACTGCAAAAATAGCTTATACCACGAACTTTTTCGTCGGCTTTGAAGCAGGTTATCGTCAACAGAAATATGAGTTCGATGATGTTTCAGATACTGATGCCAAACTGGATTTTGATGGTGTGTTCGCTGGTGCTTACCTGAAGTTTTAACCATAGATTAGGATATACGACATAGACATAGGTGGTACGATTCCAAGGATGGAATCGATAGCTTCGATTCGGGAACAGAGACCGAGAACAACCCTGAAGCCCAAGTCCAAATCGCCGAAAGAAATCTATAGATAGAATAATGCAGAATTGCTTATCGAGACACAAAGAATCCAGAGATTAAAAACAGCAATTATTCATTGATCACTGGCAACGGTGATTGATGTGACTGCAAAAACCATTTATCTGTCACCACATTCTTTGTAAACCATTGCGTTTTCATTAACTGTTTAGCAAAAAATCTTTTAACAAACATAGGCAACCGCTCCATCATATCCGGTGCCGGCAGGCGTTGCCCAAATCGTTGCTCCATCAATTCATTGTATGCCTGCAGTTTGTTCTTACTGAAGTCACCTTCACAGCAGCGTATAACATCTGCGGCCAGCACTGCAGATTCGACCGCCGGTCGAATGCCTTCACCACTCTGCGGATAAGCTAATCCGGCTGAGTCACCAATAAGCAAAACATGATCAGCGACCATCTCTCTTACTGCATGGTTATACAACAAATAAGCATGGCCACTATATTTAGCTGTAATATCACTCGGAATTTTCCCTTCTGCAGATAAATAGTCACAGAAGTCTTTTACATGGCTAGATAATTTACTTTTATCTTCACGACCTAAACCAATATTTAGATAGTCGCCTTTACGGAACACCCAGCCATAACCCATAAGATCAGGCGTAAAAAATAATTCAGGGACTTCTTCTTTAATACTGCAATTTTGTTTTTGCTGCGCACTCATTTCAAACTCAGCTTCCTGCGCGACAACCGCAAGCTCGCTTACTCCTTTTGAATCAATGGCGCGTGCAACAGGACAATAATGACCACCCGCACCGATAACCAGTTTCGCTCTGTAGTTATCGTTAACTAACCAGCCGTCACTGGCTTTTTCCATTTTTTTAAAAGTTTCGTTTAGAATTAGCTCGGCACCGCAGCGCCGCAACAGATAATCATCAAACTCAATACGACGAATACCGTAGCTCACAGGCTCCCCGGGATAATGAGATTCAACCAGTTGTTGGCCTATTTGGCCAATTTTAAATCCGCTGATTTTTTGTAATACGCGGCCTTTTGCGTAATCGTCCAGATCAACATTCAACACACGCATGACTTCGGGCGTAACCCAGCCAGCACATATTTTTTGTCGTGGAAACGTAGTTTTATCGAGTATAGCGATTTTTAAACCCGCACCCGATAAAGCGTAAGCAAGTGTAGAACCGGCTGGCCCGCCACCCACAATTAAGATGTCATAAAGCTGCATATATTTCATTCCGTTTCTGATGAGACCACGCTTAATTTTGCTTTGCCAGCGGTTTTATTTGTGTTGGCATCATAAACATAATGACGCGACCGTGGGACATTGTTATTTTTAGCGTGACTGAATACTACCTGAAATAATTGCAAATGACCTGAGTTAAAAGCAGCAATCGAGCCGTAAAGATAAAGTCCCCAGGCTTTAACAAACTCCTCATCCATCATTTCCGTAATTTCAGATTTATGTTGTTCAAAACGCTGAGCCCAGATTTCAAGTGTGCGCGAATAATGTAACCGAAGATTCTCAACGTCATATATAGCGATGTCGTTAGGCTCAAAAATATTCATCATCTGACTTAATGCAGGAGGACGCGCACCGGGGAAAATACGCCGTTCGATCCAGGCATTCATCGGCCCTTTAACCGTACGACCGATACAATGAATCAAACCTCTGCCATCAGATTTCAAACAACGATCGATGATCCCTCCCAGTTCCTGATAGTCGCGTATAGCCACATGTTCTAACATGCCGACGGAAACAAACACTTTCTATATGTTCTATATCAATTGCTTAGCGATCAACCTACCCTGAGACACTAAATTCCTTTCACCACATCAAGAACCGCTTGCGCATGACCATCGGCTACCACGTTATATTCAACAAACCGCACGATACCCTCTTTATCAATAATAAATGTAGAGCGGACTATGCCCATCTTTTTCACACCATTCTTTTCTTTTTCTTGCCATACACCATACGCCTCGCAGAGTGCGCCATCAGTATCTGCAAGTAGCCCGACCTGCAAACCAAACTTATTGATAAAATCTACGTGACTGGCACAATCATCCTTACTAACACCATAAACCACGGTATCATGCCGTGCAAATTCATCAATATATTGAGTGAACTGATTCGCCTCGATGGTACAGCCTGGCGTATCGTCTTTAGGATAAAAATATAGAACAACATTTTTATTACCCTTGAAGCTTTCCAGCCGTACTTCAGCACCCTTTTCATCTAAAACAGAAAAATCCGGCGCTATCTGCTGCTCACTTATCATAAGGACCTCGATAATCAATGTAAAAATAACCAGTATTATGTCATACGCATAAAAGGTTACAATGCGCGCCCATGTTACAAGCAATTAATTTAGGCATACGACGCGGCACCAAGCTGTTGTTCGAAGAAACCAGTTTTCAGATTCATCCTGGGCAAAAAGTTGGTCTAACCGGTGCCAACGGTACCGGCAAATCCAGCCTGTTTTCACTGATCCTTAAACAGCTGCATGCTGATACCGGTGACTGCATCTATCCAGATCATTGGGTAGTTGCCCACGTAGCACAGGAATTAGCCGACAGTAAGCAACAGGCTATTGAATTTGTACTGGATGGCGACATCGAATTACGCCAGATACAACAGGCGATCAGAACAGCCGAAGAAAACAATGATGGTATTAAGGTTGCCACATTACACACCCAATTAGACAATATCGATGGTTATACCGCCAATTCGCGCGCCAGTCAGTTACTGGCTGGCCTGGGTTTTGTCGCCAGTGATGAGACGCGCTCCATCAACGAGTTTTCTGGTGGCTGGCAGATGCGGCTCAATCTTGCCAAAGCGTTAATGTGCCGCTCTGATCTATTACTGCTTGATGAGCCAACCAATCACCTCGATCTAGACACTATTATCTGGCTTGAGTCCTGGCTGGCGGCCTATCGCGGAACCTTGTTACTGATCTCTCATGACCGTGATTTTTTAAATAATATCTGCACCCATATCGCTCATCTCGAACAACAAAGGATACAGCTCTACACCGGTAACTATTCTGCGTTTGAGCATATACGTGCAGAACGTCTGGCCAATCAACAATCACAGTACGTAAAACAGCAACGCAATATCGCGCACATAGAATCATATATAACACGCTTTCGTGCTCAGGCAACAAAAGCCAAACAGGCACAGAGCCGACTTAAAGCCCTTGAACGCATGCAGACCATTGCCCCCGCACATGTCGATTCGCCATTTCATTTTTCTTTATTCGAACCCGAAAAGATCCCGAATAGCCTGTTACATATGGAAGCAATCGACGCAGGTTATGGCGATACCCAGATACTAAAAAATGTCGACTTCCAGTTATTACCCGGCGACAGGATCGGATTGCTTGGTCCCAACGGCGCAGGGAAATCGACCTTAATTAAAGTACTGGCCAACCAGCTTAAAATTCAGAGTGGTGAATATCATCTGGCTAAAGAAACCAAAATCGGTTACTTCGCACAACATCAACTGGAACAGCTACATAACGACCACACACCTGTCGAACATCTTCAACAGATAGACAGCAAAGCACGTGAAGCTGATTTAAGAAATTATCTAGGCCGTTTTGGTTTTTCCAATGATATGGCATTATCAAAAATACAGAATTTTTCCGGTGGGGAAAAATCACGTCTGGTACTGGCGATGATCATCTACCAGAAACCCAACCTGCTATTACTCGATGAACCAACCAACCATCTTGACCTTGAAATGCGTGAAGCACTGGCAGAAGCATTACAGGAATTTTCAGGTGCTATGGTTATTGTTTCACATGACAGGCATTTACTTAATGCGACCTGCGATCAACTACTTTTAGTCAGCCAGCAGAGCGTTAGCGAATTTCCCCTTAGCCTGGACGAGTACCCTAAATGGTTAAGCGAACATAATGCGTCGCTCACTAATAGTGCTACTGCATCAACTAAAAACATTAATAATCCAAACATATCAAACAAGGAAAGAAAAAAACTTGAAGCCGCACAAAGACAAAAAACGGCACCTTTAAGAAAAAAAATAAAACAGTTAGAAGATACTCTGCAACGAGTCTCAGAAAAACAATCAGCACTTAACCAGCAACTCTCTGATAGTAATATCTATGCTGAAGAAAACAAACAGAAACTCCAGCAACTACTTTTAGAAAAAGCCGAACTGGACAAAGCTCACGAAAACGCCGAGCTTGAGTGGCTTGATGCCAACGAGGAACTCGAAAAGTCGACCTGACTCGCAAGCACCATTGTCAAAAATAAAATAAAGGCTATGTGACGACATAGCCTTTATTTTTCTGCCTTAAGCAAATTCTGTGCGATAACGTTTCATCTTATGTTCTGAGTCGTCATAACACATGATGATATCTTTAACGATATCACTACGAACAATGTCATGATATTCAAACTCATGAACATAAACGCCTTTTACGTTATGTGTACGCGTGATAGCGTCATACAAGCCAGAGTAGCAACGAATATCTGACTGGCTCAAGTCACCGCTAATAACCACGGTCGACTGCTCGCCAATCCGGGTCATAAACATTTTTATTTCTTCAGCCGTACAGTTCTGCGCCTCATCCAGCACTACGAATGCACGATTGAATGTTTTACCGCGCATGTAAGCCAACGGCTCCATGGTGATATTGCCATTTTTTAATGCACACTCGATCACGCCTTTTCCTGCATTGCTTATCAAACAGGATTTAAACGCACTAAAATATGGATCAAATTTTTCATCTAGCTTACCGGGTAAAAACCCCATGCTATTACCTGCCTCTACTGCTGGCCGAGTGAAAATAATTCGATCGATATCGCCGGAAATCAGTGCTTGCGCTGCCATTGCCGCCGTACAGTAACTTTTACCGGTGCCCGCAGGACCTAATCCAAAAATCAATGTATGCGTTTTTATTGCCGCCATAAACATATCTTGTGACTTGTTTTTAGGCTGGATCGACTTGGGTTGCTTTGGTGGTGCGCTTGATGTTCGGGAGTGGAAAGGGGAGTATGAATCGTTATGTGGAGAGGAGTGGAAATCAATGACTACGTTATCCTCCGACAAGTAATCTAGTTGTTGTAATTTATTTTTTTGTCTTTTCGCTCGACCATTCTTTCTCGACATAGATACACCTCAGCCTCGGTAGTGGTTAATAAACTTGTTTAATAAATTAAATTTGAATTTCTATCAGTTTTTTTAATACCTGTTTTATTTGTTGTTACTATTAATACAACTTTATAATAAAAATGTAAACAATTTTTTTAGTTATTTTATAATTTATGTAATTTATAAACGCACATACACAAGTAAGGCATACCAGCCTTACCCGATAAACTTTTTTATACTAGACTGAGCACATGGGCGAAGAAATACAATATAGCCATTTCAATAAATCAGATTATCAGCAATTTTCTTCACATCTAAAAGAAGAGACAACATTGCTGAAGAACTGGTTTGATAAACATACGTTCTCTTCTTCCTCACTGATGGCAGGTTATGAGCTCGAAGCCTGGTTAATTAATACAACGGGTAACCCTGTCGCAATAAATGATACCTTTCTTGAACAGGCAGACAATGCGTTATTAAGTCCTGAACTGGCAAAATTCAATATTGAGCTCAACGTTGAACCTGAACAATTATCCAATAAGGTTCTATCAATATTTGAACACAAGTTAGACGCGCTATGGCAACAATGCTCAACGACTGCCGCATCTCTTAACAGCAATATTCTCGGTATCGGTATCTTGCCGACCTTGCAGGACAGTGACCTCACGCTAGAGAACTTATCCCTGCTAGATCGATACAGAGCGCTCAACGAACAAGTCTTAAGACAACGTAAGGGCGTTGAAATAGAATTAAACATTAACGGCTTAGACCACCTGCAGCTAAGTCATAAAGATGTAATGCTGGAAGCTGCGGCAACTTCACTACAGATCCATATACAGGTTCCACAGGATGTTGCCACACGTTATTACAATGCATCCGTTTTATTATCGGCACCGATGGTCGCCGTTAGTGCTAATTCGCCCTGTTTATTTGGTAAACGTCTGTGGCAGGAAACACGTATTCCTGTTTTCGAACAAGCCGTGCCTACCGGCGGTTATGGTGGTGCGTCCTCTGGTCCCGTACATCGGGTTGGTTTCGGCTCTGACTATGTACGCAATTCACTGTATGAATGTTTCCAGGAAAACCTTGAGCACTTTCCTGTTCTGCTACCCGTGCATTACCAGAGCAAACTAGACGAGGTTCGGCACCTGCGCCTGCATAACGGTACCATCTGGCGGTGGAACCGGCCTTTGATCGGTTTTGATGAAGACCAGACGCCACATTTACGCATCGAACATCGCGTCTGTGCCAGTGCGCCATCGACCATCGATAATATAGCCAACATCGCCTTCTATTACGGTCTGGTGCATTATTATGCCACCACTGAAGAACCGCCTGAGTCTGTTATGCCTTTTACCGACGCAAAAAACAATTTCTACCGTGCTGCCCAGCTTGGACTAAAATATAAAACCAGCTGGTTAAGCAAAAACACCGATACATTACAAAAGATCATCCTGGAGAAGCTGCTTATTCAGGCCGAAATGGGTTTATATAAATTAGGCATCGATCAGGCCGACAGTCAACGTTACCTCTCCGTTATCGAGCAGCGCGTAGAAAATAATAAAACCGGTAGTCAGTGGCAGCTGGATTTTCTTAATGCACATCAAAACAATAGAACTAAGCTCACATTAAACTACCTAAGAAACCAGATAACCGGCAAGCCAGTACATGAATGGGATCTTGAGACGACACCATGTTAAACGAAATGACCCACATCCCTGATGCTTTTCTTAACGCGAAGGCAGAAGAGCTACACGATATATTAAAAGCACCCACACTATTTCATATAGAAGGTATTAACCCGCAACCATTATTTATCTGTACCTTATTGCACGGCAATGAAACTACCGGTTTATATGCGATTCAACGCCTATTTAATAAATATAAAGACAAACCTTTACCCAGAGCAATATCATTGTTTGTCGGTAATATCGCAGCAGCAAAAGAAGATCAACGGCGGCTCGACACACAGGATGATTACAATCGGATCTGGCCGGGTAGTCACCATAACAACTCACCCGAAAAGGACATGATGCAGACAGTCAGCAATATCATGGAAAAGAAAAAACCCTTTGCCAGTATTGATATCCACAATAACACTGGCAAAAACCCGCATTACGGCTGCATCAACATACTCAACCCACACGGACTCGTACTTGCCGCAAAATTCAGCAATATTGCAGTTTATTTTACCGATCCTAAAGGTGTACAGTCATCGGCATTTTCCGATTTCTGCCCTGCTATTGTGCTTGAGTGCGGACAGGCGAGCGACAAGTCTGGAGAAGATCACGCTTTAGCCTATCTTGAGACTATCTTACAGATGGATGATCTGGCATCTCATGAAAGCAATAACCTGAATCTTTATCACACTATCGCTCGTATCACGATTCCAAAAACAGTAAGCATAGGTGACAGTACCGATGATCATTCGTCCGATATCTACTTGAGCGCACTGCTGGAAGATAAAAATTTTCATCTTATCCAGCCGGGCACAGAATTTGCGGTAATCAATTCCACAAAAGAAAAATTAATTGTTGTCAATAGTGAAAGCCACGAAGACATTACAGATGAATATTTTGAAAGAGATAATAACAAACTGATTTTTAAAAAACCTGTCACGCTAGCGATGTACACCACCAGTGAAAAAGCGATAAGACAGGACTGTGTTTGTTATCTTATGGAAGAGCTCCGGATAGGATAACTACTTTTTGGCTAATTATTTAACGATTATTTCAAAAAAGACATCACCATTATCGATATCACGTGCCCCATACGTTTTGCCCTGTTTTTCAAAAAACCGATAATGGTAAGTTCGCACCCCATCGGTAGCGATAATCTCATCTTCTGACACTTTGAATTCAGGCTCACCTTCAAGCGGTGGTGCTCTCGCCAGTAATCTTGGATCAAGAAAATAACCGGGCTTAGCACTTTTCACTGCTTCTGATTTTCTACTTTCTGCACTTTTTGCATCGGATTTAGCACGTGTAGAATTGGAGACCGCGTCAGTTGCTATATCTCTAACCTCGATCTTATGCTGTTTTAATAATTCTATTAACTGCAGCCCCGTTAATTGCACATAATTATTTTCAACGAGCTCATCAACCGTTAAAAAATGCGCATCCTGTGCATTAACACTATTAAACAAGCCCGCAAATATTAACAATAGGGTAGCAACACCATGGTTTTTAAACTTGAATGACTGCATCAGGTTAATCCTGTTTAAATGCCAGTTTCCCGCTACCTAAAAACATTATTGCAAGTGCCGATAACAGATAAAACATCTGCAATTCAACTGCCAGACCACCATGTTCTGTCAAACTAAATAAATCGCCACTATGCGCGAGCAATAATGCAACAACCATATTTACTACAATTAGGAGACCGCCAATTCTTGCCTGATAACCCACTACCACCATTAGTGGTGCAACCACTTCACCAATATAGACGCCATAAGCGAAGAATGCCGGCAGACTATTAGCACTTAACATACCGCCAATAAAATCTAGCGAGCCAGGATGCATTATTTTTGCCACACCATGAAACAGCATTAATAAACCAACACACAATCTGAGAATCAGCTTGCCAGTATCTGGACTTAACGAAGATAAATTCATCACACACCTCTTTTACGAAAAAGTAGTTACTCGATCGTCATCCACTTAAAATCAATATTAATATAATTACAAGTATAATTTTTGTTTCACCTGGGCTATGCTTCAGCATAAGCACACAAAAATAATAATAAATAAATATACTATGAACAATATATCACTATTACTCCCGAAAAACCGTCGACCAGTATGGTCGCCAGTATTAAACACCACCGACGATAATCCAGGTAACGAATTCTCCGAATTTATAGAAATACCTCTGCTCGGAAAAATTACCGCCGGTAGCCCCATCGAGCGTGTTGAGGACGATGAACGTGTAAAAGTGCCTGCCAACATGGTGCGCAAAGATACCTATGCGTTAAAAGTGTCCGGCCATTCCATGATCGACGATAATATTCAAGATGGTGACATTGTCATCATTGAAAAGAGACAATCCGCCGAAAATGGACAGTCTGTTGTCGCGCTAATTAATAACGAGCAGGTCACGCTGAAAAAGTTTTATATCGAAGCTGACGGTATTCGTCTACAACCGGCTAATCCTGAGATGGACGCCATCCTGCTTAAAAATGAAGAAGTAGAAGTACTGGGTGTCGTAACAGGGGTTATTCGTCGATTTGAGTAAATAAAAAAATCCTATGAAAAGGGCTTGCTGATAATATCTCAAGCCCTTTTTTTATGTGTTTTTAATACCCCCGCACAGCTGCTCTTCGGCAGAAAAGACTGTGTAAATCTTAGGGAGATAGTCATTGCATCTAATGGTAGAATTCGCCGTGTGTCGAAGTCGCCGCTAAAGTTGAAACAAGTAACGCTTGCAGTCCGCCAGAAATATTCAACTAACTATTTGAATTTCAAGTGATTATATGAAAGTCCAGGTAAGTGAATTAATCGTTAAATATATGGAACGCCTCGGCATAGATACCATTTTCGGTATGCCAGGTGCTCATATTCTGCCGGTTTACGACAGCCTGTATAACTCATCAATTCAATCTGTTCTTGCCAAGCACGAACAGGGCGCCGCCTTCATGGCCTGTGGTTATGCCCGCGCTTCCGGCAAAATCAGTGCCTGTATTACCACTGCTGGACCAGGCGCAACAAATCTGGTCACCGGCATTGCTAATGCTTATGCCGACAAACAACCTATCCTTATCATCACAGGCGAGACCCCAACCTACATATTTGGTAAAGGCGGATTACAGGAAAGTTCTGGTGAAGGCGATAGTATAAATCAGTGCGCTTTGTTTGACAGCATTACTCGATATAACCGGGTTATCGAACGTACCGACTACCTGGAAAATGTGCTTAACCAGACATCAAAGATTCTATTGTCCGATAATTCAGGACCAGTTTTACTCAGCCTGCCCTTTAATGTGCAAAAAGAAATGGTCGAGCTTGATATCCTCGACAAGATTATTACGCGCAATAAACCAGCGACACATCTAAATGGATCGCAGCCGTCACCACAGATTCAACACTTTGTTGACCTGCTTAAAGACAGTAATAAACCCGTCATTGTTTCCGGATATGGCTGCATTAAATCTGGCGCACAATCATTAGTCACAGAATTAAGCCAGTCATTAAACATCCCCGTCACTTCCAGCCTTAAAGGAAAAGGCACGATCAATGAATGCTCCGAATTATCGTTAGGTAGCTTAGGTGTAACGTCTAGTGGTTATGCGTTTGACTACATCGTTAAGCAGTCAGATCTGGTCATGGTCTTAGGCGCCAGTTTTAACGAACGCACCAGTTACCTGTGGAACGACAAATTACTTGGTGATAAAAATGTTATCCAGGTCGACATTAATGATGAACAATTAAATAAAGTTTACCAGGCTGACCTTACTATCCATGCTGATATCAAGCATACACTGAACAGCGTGATGAAAAAGGTAGAAGAACAGTCGCTAGATAAGAAACAGCTGGAAAATATCCATGATTTCAAAAACAGCTACGAAGACAAAGCCAACAAGGATGGCAACTCTATTTTTCAGGCCGAATTCTCTTTAGTTAAAGCTTTCTTTGAAAAAATGAATACACATTTTCCTGAAGGAATTTCGGTGTTTGATGACAACATAATTTTTGCACAGAACCTGCTTCAGGTTTCAACAAAAAATCGCTTTTATCCAAATTCCGGTGTTTCATCTTTAGGGCATGCCATACCTGCGGCTATTGGTGCACAGTTTTCTAAACAGACAACCATGTTTGCCATAATCGGGGACGGCGGCTTTCAGATGTGCTGCATGGAAATAATGACCGCGGTAAATTACGAAAAACCGTTGAACATAATATTGTTCAACAATGGCAGCATGGGACTGATTCGAAAAAATCAGGTGCAGAGTTACAATAATCGATTTATAGATTGCGACTTCAGTAATCCGGACTACAAAAAACTGGCTGATGCTTTTGGCATCAATCACGCTTTGATAGAAACAGATAACGACCTTGAGACACTATTTGAAAACACCGACTTTACCACGGGTATAAACCTTATCGAGATCATCATCGATAAGGATGCTTTCCCTAATTACTCTTCAAGAAGATAACTCCTGGTAACAGAATATCCAGACCAATGAAATCCGTAGAAAATACATCACTGCTTCAGCAAACCAGAAAAATTGCTGAAAGTACAAAGGTAAATACTGCTGAACTGGACAACCTGATCAAGCAGCTAACGCAATCCGCTGACGACAACGCGATCGATCGAGTCATCGCACTATACAATAAAACAATAATAAAATATGAGCAGGCCATCTGGCAGGATAATCCGTCAGATAAAGAGATTGAGCAATACCAGGATTCTTTTAGAGTATTAGAGAAGATCTATGAATTAAAATCTAACGATGAACGCTATAACTTCAAAATCGTTATTCCCATTGCTGATAGACCACAACATTTAAAACAATGCCTGGATAGTTTATTAAAGCTTTGCCAGTGTTATCAGTATGGCGGTTACAAAAACAGTACCTATAGCAAGATATCCGTCTTGATCGCTGATGACTCAAGAGATGAAAAAAACATCCGACTACATGAACAATACTGTGCAGAATTTACAAAAGCAGGACTTTTAGTCGAGCATTTTGGACTAAAAGAGCAACTAGCCCTGGTTAACGCCGTTACCACAAGTCACGTGGCGTTAGATAATATTATCCCTGATACTGATGACATCAAGGAC
Organism: uncultured Gammaproteobacteria bacterium; assembly: GCA_913065105.1. Taxonomy (GTDB): domain Bacteria; phylum Pseudomonadota; class Gammaproteobacteria; order SZUA-229; family SZUA-229. The sequence goes on from CAJXZZ010000027.1 coordinate 14,171, forward strand.
GCCTCCGATTTTTCGCATAAAGGCGCGTCTATCATGCGCAATATTACTTATCTAAAACTGAATAACGAAATCAATAAAAATACTGACAGGGATAATACATTAATTTATTTCATCGATAGCGATCAGGAATTTTGCGTCAATACCACACGATCAGATAACCAATATGCGATCAACTACTTTCATTATCTGAATGGTATATTTAAAACACAAAACATCTCTATCCTTACGGGAAAAGTTGTCGGCGATCCTCCCGTCTCCCCTTCTGTCATGGCGGGAAATTTTCAACAGGACATCAAAAACTTTCTAGATTCAATCGCAGGATCAAACCCTGTAGATGCGTGCCAGTTTCATCAACATCTGGAAAAGTGTGAAGATGATGCCTCATATCATGATATGGCCGATCTATTCGGCTTCTCAAACAAAAACAAAACATTCGACTACCATTGCACACTGAAAAATAATCATACCAACGCCGAATGTTTACATGATTTTTCTAACAAGCTAAGTCACTTTTTTTATGGCGAGCATCCGACGAGAAAAACATACTTCAACTATGACGATGGATTCGCTAAAACAACCACTGCCAGGACCGTATATACAGGAAACTATATAATAAAACCTGACGCACTGGATTATTTCATTCCCTTTGCCACTCTGAAATTACGCATGGCGGGACCTGTTCTAGGTCGTGTCTTAAAGACTAGACTTCAACATCAGTTCGTGTCGGCTAATTTACCTATGTTACATAATCGAACGGTTGCTTCGACTGGGGAATCCGAATTTCGACCAGGCGTGAAAAATAACACCAGCGGTATTGACCTGGGTAATGAATTCATCCGTCAGTTCTATGGTGATGTTTTATTGTTTTCCATGGAAGAAATAACCAACGCAGGCATCACATTAAACGATACCAATAAAGAAATAATACAGACTATCCTGAATCAAAAATACCAGACGATCAAACACAGCTACATCGAAAAACACTACACGATATTGCAGTTAAAAACACAGATCAGAAAATTGCTAAACGATCAGAAACACTGGTGGCATAGATCATCAACTAAACCACTACTTGCTGAAAACACACTCACCAACTTCAACACTTTCCTGGACAATATTCAGAAAAACTTTGATGAGAATACTGACGCCTATCGCGAGATAACGCTAACAGAACATGCAGATAAACATTTGCAAAAACTTCTTCATGCTATCCTGCATTATCAGGCTGACTTGATAAGCTGGAAAAAATTTCTCAACAGTTAAAATCAACATAAAAACTAATGAATATCTTCATCTTAAACTCCGGTCGCTGTGGCTCCACCACATTTATTAAAGCTTGTGCTCACATAAAAAATTACACTAGTGCTCATGAATCCTTATTAACTGAAACCGGATCAAGACGTTTTAATTATCCTGAAAACCATATTGAAGCGGACAATCGGCTCTCCTGGTTGCTAGGGCGACTTGATGATATTTATGCAGACAATGCCTTTTATGTGCACCTACATCGTAACCCACAGGATACTGCAAACAGCTTTTCTAAACGAATAGATTTTGGCATTCTAAAAGCTTACGAACAGGGAATATTACTGCATGAGCAGCATCTCAAATCGCCTCTCGATATAGCAAACGATTATCTAGAAACGGTCGATAGCAATATAAAACTTTTTCTAAGAGATAAATCCAGAAAAATGGATATTTCGCTCGAAACCATACAAGCAGACTTCACTGGCTTCTGGAACAGGATTAACGCCCAGGGAAATCTGGACGACGCATTAGAAGAATGGAAGACAAACTACAACGCTTCCTGAGAACTCCATTCAGCCGCGTTTTAGTATAAAACAACCACGCTCATTCTCGATATATTCAGCCCGAAACTCAGGATATGCTGTTAGCCAACGCACGACTATTTCCTGCTCGTCGTCTCTCGCGGCATCATCCAGAAAAACAGCACATTCATCTGCGAGCTGGTCGTAGAGTAATGGCAATGCGGGGTATCGCGAATGTTCCTGTATGAACCCAGGCGGGCCATCAATAACTAATAAGTCAATTTTAGAAACAGGGAAATTATACAGCTCATACCATTGAAAATTCTCATCGCCTATCTGGATGTTTTGTAAAGGAGCATGAACAACCTCACAAAAACTAGACAAAGAAAAATCACCTAACTGTTGCTGCGTTTGATCAACAAACTGCTGACCATTCTCAAGACTATAAACATGACCATGCTGATTTAACTGACAACATCTTGATAACACCAGACTACTGGTTCCGCTACTGCACTCGACGATGGTCTTCGGTTTATTCTGTCTACAATAATCACTGATTATTGTTAGAAAATCTGCCGCCGCAGACCAGTCTTTTGTAACAGGTAAAGCTTTTTCAAAACCGAGTGCTTTTTCCAGGTTCTGGTAAGAGGATTCTGATGAGGGATTATTTTTCATAATAAATATTAAAAACTAAAAAGCAGCCAAACAGCTGCTTTTTAACTAACAAATCTACCGTATAAATTACGCTTGATTCGTCATATCCTGACCGCAACACATTGGTGATTTCACCTTACCATGACCATCAGGACATTTAGATACATGCACCTTGGTTCCATCATCAGTTGTAATCGTGTCGTGAACCAGCTCTTTACCACATTCAGCACAAGTCATTGTACCGATACCCATACCACATACTTCGCATTTGTAAGCCATTTGACACCACCTTTTTAATCACATAGTTTTTTTATCGCATGACTAGTTTATTTCAATGCATAAGGTGAGTAAACAATAATATTCTTATCACTAAAACACTATAGGGTTAACTGTTATCAAGCATCAAATACTTGTTAAATATTTAAACTGGTTTTTAAATACCACTTGTTTTATGTGCTTATAATTTGGGTAATACCATTAGATAAAATGAGATGCCACTTCTATAGACAAAAACAATACGGTAGTAACAAAACCCAGAATAGGCATCCACACCGAAAACACTCTTACTCCCTCTGGTTTAGGTTCACGTCGTTTTATTTTTATCAAAGCAAGATTGACCAGAGCAAATACCGTTAATACAAGATAACTGGTCAATTCTGCCAACGTCACCATAGGTAACATCAAAGCAAAAAATATCATCAGAGCTACGATCAATAATGTGCTGTTCAACGGTATTCGCGTTATCGGGTGAATAGTCTCCAGCCATCCCGGCATCCAGCCACGATTTGCCATACCATAGAGCATGCGTGATGCCATAATGATCTGTATCAAAACACCATTTATCACCGCAAAAATTCCTATCACACTGATAATTACTGGTGCCCTGCCCGTTGCAGCAGTATAAACACTGGCCAGTGGCGCATCTGACAGTGATAGCTCGACAGGTGTCAGCACACTGACGGCAACCAGTGAGACCAGGCCATATAACAATGCCGAAATTATCACACACAATAATATTGCTATTGGCATAGTTCGCTGCGGATTCTTAACTTCTTCAGCAACGTTTACCATATCTTCAAAACCAATATACGCGTAGAAAGCCAGAAAAGCGCCCGAAAAAACACCAAACAGCATTCCTACCTGAAAAGTAGAACTCGAATCAAGCTCGTTACCATTGCCCATCCATTGATCGACAGACAATTGGCCCAGCTGCGGAAGCTGATCGATACCGACAAAAATAATAATTAGCAGGCCAGCAACTTCAGCCAGGGTCAGCAAAGCAGCGACGCGCACTGACTGACTGATTCCCCACGATGCCAGACCACCGAGTGTAAGCAACATCAGGGTAATCATCAGCCAGCGTGGCAGATCAAAAAATACCTGCATATAACCAGCAAAACCGTGCGCGATAGTAGCGGAAGAGACTATGCCTGCAAAAGTAATGAGCAAACCCACTAGCAGCGATAATTGCTTTACACCAAAACCTTCGTATACATATACCGCCTCGCCGGCACTGACCGGATAACGTGAAGAAAGCTCGGCATAACTAAAGGCAGAAATAGCAGCAATGATTGATGCGATAAAAAATGATAATGGCGCAAAGTAACCCGCCTCAGCGGCTACCTTGCCAACAAGGACATATATCCCTGCACCCAGAATATTGCCCAGACCATAAAAGGTAATAAGTGAGAGCGAAATACTTCGCTTTAAGCTTGTTTTTTGATTTACCATCGACTCTCAGTGTAACAAAAGCACGGGTAATACAGGAGTACCCGCAAGCACAGAAAAAGTGGGGTATATTTATTAAACCGCATTTATTTTAAAATAAACCTGTCCATTTTTGCTTTTATATCGTTGTACTCTCCATGAAAAAACCTGAACTGCTTTCACCCGCCGGATTGATCAAAAACATGCGTTACGCCTTTGCCTACGGCGCAGATGCCGTCTATGCAGGGCTACCGAGATACAGCCTCAGGGTTCGTAATAATGATTTCCGCCTGCCTAACCTGGAAGCCGGCATCAGCGAAGCACACGAGCTGGGCAAAAAGTTTTTTGTGGCGACCAACATCCTGCCACATACCGCAAAGATCAAAACCTTTATGGATGATATGGAACCGATTATCGCGCTTAATCCAGACGCCCTGATCATGGCTGATCCCGGCCTGATCATGATGATTAAAGACAAATGGCCCGATATGCCCATCCATCTGTCGGTACAGGCGAATACCTTAAATTCACCTTCGGTTAGATTCTGGCAATCTGCAGGTGTTGAACGCATTATCCTGTCGCGCGAATTATCACTCGATGAGATCGCCGAGATTCGTAACGACTGCCCGGACATAGAACTAGAAGTCTTCATCCATGGTTCATTATGCATTGCCTATTCCGGCCGTTGCCTGTTATCAGGCTACTTTAACCACCGCGACCCCAACCAGGGCACCTGTACCAATTCGTGTCGCTGGAATTACAAAGTTAAAAACAATGATGGTGATCAGAGCATCGAAAACACCGGCATATGGAAACCCGATACTGATGATGCCAGTGAGATAACCTCACAGCAGTTTTTACTGGAAGAAGAAGGTCGTCAGGGTGAATACATGCCCATCGAAGAAGATGAACATGGCACCTATATCATGAACTCCCGAGATCTGCGTGCCGTCGAGCACGTACACCGCCTGGTGGATATCGGCGTTGATTGCCTGAAGATCGAAGGCCGCACCAAATCCTATTATTACACTGCCAGGGCAACGCAGATATATCGCCAGGCGATCGATGATGCCGTCAGTGGAAAAAGCTTTGACCCGCATCTCATGACCGAACTGGAAAACCTCGCCCACCGCGGTTACACCGATGGTTTTTTCGAACGCCACGCACCACAGGAAATGCAACGCTACCGTGACAGCAGCTCGCGCAGCCAGAGACAGATTTTTTCAGGTGAAGTCGTCGAATTCGATAAACAAAATAAACGTATTCTGGTCGATATTAAAAACAAGATTACCATCGGTGATGACATGGAGTTATTAACCGCCAGCGGTAATCATCAATTTACCCTGAAGAACATGACTGACCAGAGAGGCAACAATATCGATTGCGCGCCTGGCAGTGGCCACCACGCGTGGGTTGGCGTGGAAGATAATATTGATGAAGTCCGCCTGGGCCTGCTGTGCCGAACGCTGAGTGAAGAATCTGCTCGCATCGATATAGATTAGCGTTTTTCAGCACAAAATAGAGCATTGCCTTTCAAACCGACTAAACTTTAAACCTTACAAACAGTAAGACGATGACTTAGTACCATTTAAGTTCACCGCTATTCCAAAGGTTTACAGATATGCAGGATGAAAATGAAGTTATTATTGCAGGCACTGCACTCGATGTGCACGCAGATAACTACGAAGAATTTGATCAGGATATTGACCCTGACAAACTCGGCAATAAACTTATACAGACAAACACACTCAAGGGCACGGTTAGAGAATACCAGCTATACGCAGCCAGGCATTTACTGCTCAATTTTGTTGAAAAGAAAAAAGCAAAAGAAAAAAAATTTCGCGTTGACCTTGCCTGGTTATCGTCAGAGCCTGAGCACAAAAAAATCATTGTATGGAAATGGTTATACGGCACTTTAGCTGCAGGCGCTTTGACCGGATTGTTCATCTTCCTTGCAATCACACAGGCTATCAAACTCAAATATTGCATCATTGCTGGCATCCTCACATTAACGACAGCATTAATCTGCTATTTGATTTTCCTTTACCTGATGCGCGATGAATATATCTTCAAAAGCTACTTTGGCAATGCGAAACTATTTTTAATCGAAAACAAAAGGCCTGACCAACAGAAATTTGACGGTTACTTCATAAACTTACAACAAACTATAGAAGTAACTCAAACCAATATACCTGTTGCAGACAGGCTGCTTGGTGAACTAAAAATGTGCCGCCGTTTAAAAGATGAAGGCATAATCGATGACAAAAGTTATACCGATGCAAGAACTGCGATCTTTAAACACGAACAGTATAAAGCTTAAATTCTCGATTTATTTAAGCGGCCTTTCGTTAAAAATCTATCGCCAGGTAAAAGAATATAAACCGTCCCTGTTCAATATCAATTTTTAATGTTGCGCCGTGATATAACGCGTAATCGATATAACCCGGTACCGCACTGTTAACATGGCATTCACTAGCATGTTGCGGCGATTCAAAATCACGATCTCGGTCATACCAGGCCAGCAACATATGCTCACCGATTAATTTCTCGGCTTGTCCATTAGCAAGCGTCATCGCCTGCAGATAATCGTCCAGAGCTGGCTCCGGTGACAACTCAACAAGAGTTACGCCTGTATAATCTGGCGCCTGTGGCAGGTTACATTTAGATTCCATAGTTTTATACCGTCATAGTATGAATTGATATTCGATCAGATAAGTCTCGATTGATTTTAATCCTTAACTTACTGCAAATATATCGCATTACCAGGAAAACCCATTCTTAACGAAGTAATCACATTCATTCGAAATGAATCTCACAATAATTCTGACCTTTTTAATTTAAATCTTTAATTAGCCGATAACCATAGATTTTTAGAAAAAGGACTTCTATTCTCTTCCTAATCAAATACTTATCAAGGAGCTTTAAATGGAAATTGCAATCCTGTCGCTGGTAGTCGTTTTTGCCGCAATCTATCTTATTAAACACCCACTCAAAGAAAGAGCTGGTTTATCAGCTAGTACCTTCACCAAAATTACACAGGGCGCATTTGTAATGCTGGGGATCATCGGACTTTTATCTCGATCATTCCTCATTGTTGATGCAAACGAAGTCGGGCATTTAAAACGCATCTACCTTGCAGATAACTTACCACCGGGACAGATAATCGCACTACAAGGTGAAAAAGGTCCTCAGTCAGAAATTATTGGACCGGGTTTTCATTTTCGCTGGTTAGTTAGAATTTTATACGACATTGAATATAGCTCTGTCATCGAAATCCGTGAAGGCCAATATGGTTTATTACTGGCAAAAGATGGTGAGCCGTTAAAAGCCGAACAATTTCTCGCCGCTTCATGGAAACCAGACGACTCTAAAAACATGTTAAACGCAGATTACTTTTTAACTGAAGGTAAAGGCCAGAAAGGCCCTCAGTTAGAAGTACTTCGTCCCGGTAAATACCGTATCAACCAGTATCTATTTTCTGTTGAACCCAAAAACGCACTTGATGTACCAACAGGTCATGTCGCGGTTATTCGTTCCAATGTGCAGACAACCGATGACTGTACCAGCACCGTTGATGTCGAAGGAGGTACAGGTGCAAACGTTGCTACTCCTATCGTGCCTAAAGGATGTATTGGTGTCTGGGATGAGCCACTACCTCCCGGCCGATATTATTTAAATGAAAAAGCCTATGTCAGCACAATCATTCCAACACGGTTACAAACCTGGTCGTACAAAGGGGGTTATACCCAACGGACCATACATTTAACCGTAGATAACAATGGAAAAATAAAACAGGAAGAACAACAGCTTGAAATCACAGTACCAAAAGAAGCTGCCGATAAAGCTATTATTGTACGCGTAGAGGGCTGGACAGTACCGGTAGAAATGCGTGTTGTGGTGCAGGTACACCCCAAAGATGCACCAATTGTTGTGGCATCAATCGGTGACTTGCAACGCGTAGAAGATAATATTATTACGCCGGCGATCAGAGATATTCTTCGTAGTATCGGCGGTGATCCAAAACGTAAAGTTATGGATTTTGTTGAACGCCGTAACGAAATAACTGCTGAAGTCGAACAGGCAATCGCCATTGAAGGTCGCAAAGCAGGTGTCACCATTCAGGAAGTGCGTATGGGTGAACCAGCGATTCCGCCTGAATTGTTAGTCGCAACATTACGCCAACAATTAGCTACACAATTAAGAAGCACATACAAAGAGGAGCAAGAAGCACAGAAAGAACGTATCTCCGTAGAACGTGAACGTGCAACCGCAGATCAACAAAAAATTCTGGTCGCCGCTGAGATTGCTAAAAAAGCAGCCAGCTTTAGAAAAGACCAGTTGCGACTGGAAGGTGAAGGCGAAAGATTAAAACTCACCGAGATTGCTCGTGGTCAAAAAGAACAGGCCGATGTTTTAGGTAAAGACCGCGCCCTGCAACTGCAAGCCTTAACGCTTGCACTAGATGCCGCCGTTCAAAACCCGGCAATCGTAAAGGTACCTACTGTAATGGTTAGTGGACAAGGCAGTAGTTTGGAAGGTGCAGCAGCAATTTTAGGTGCATCAACTTTGGTCAATGGCATCTCTGGCTCTACAGCGAAATCAAACAACAAATAAACCTGCTTATACACCATTAATGATCAATCCCATTTTACAAGAAAGATTGTCAATTTCTGGAGTATGATGCATGTTGGAAGTAGTTCAACGTCAATAAAAACAAAAGAGGAAAATATGATGAACCTAATAAATCGAACTTTACAAATATTAGCAGTAGCACTGTTAGCAACACCCCTAAGCGCTTATGCCGAATCATGGAGCTGTAGCCATGGCAACGACGTACGTGAAGTCCACATCGAACGTACCACTTCTTCCCCTGTACCATGTAACGTTGTTTACAAGAAACAAACTGAAGGTGTTGAGGACCAGATACTCTGGAATGCAACCAGCGATGACAGTTACTGCGAAGAAAAAGCACAGGGTTTTATTGCCAAACTTGAATCCTGGGGATGGGTTTGTGCAGAAACCGTCAGTGATGAAGTAATAGAGGTTGTAGAAGAAGTTGAGGTTATAGAAGAAGTAGTAGTAGTAGAAGAAGAAGTAGTAGTAGAAGAAACAACCGCGACTGAAGCTGGCAATAATAGTACTGAAGAAGTTCCAGCAACTGAATAAACACTCCACCAAAGTTATCTGTTATACCTCGGGGCCTATCTGGTTTTAATGACAAGATCGGCCCCGTTATTCTAAAAGTTTCACTATTCTGTGATATCGAAGCTGATGCCAAAAGATCTAATTGCCTGAACCCCTAATCACGATAAGAAAAAACAAAACTACAGCTATTAGTATTTGTGCGGTATTCTTCAGTTTCAAAGAAATCGCGACTGCAAAACAGTGCTGCATAATATAAACAACCACCCGGAGTCCCTGTGTTAAATCATCACACTAAAATCCTGACAATCCTGTTCATTAGCCTTAATCTCTTACTCGGCTGTCAGGACGAAGCACCTCAAGCATCGGTTACAAAAACATCAGTAACACAGTCACCAGTAGCACCATCAGCTGAAAGCCCAGCTGGCATTACTTCAGGTACGGGGACGGTTATCGAAAGCATCGACGCCTCGGTCTACACCTATGTTCAGGCAGAGTTAAATGGTGAAAATATCTGGCTGGCTGGCCCAAAAACCACGATCACTCAAGGTAACTCCATCGATGTAGACACCAGGGCGCCGATGCGAAACTTTCACAGTAAGGCATTAAACCGTGACTTCCCTGTTGTCTACTTCGTCGATCACTTCACAGGCGATGCCGTACAGAGCGTAGCAGTGGTGCCTACTACTTCTTCAGCTGACCTGCCGCCCGGTCACGCACCCATTAGTAATATTAGTACCATGCCCAGCACAGAGATCTCATTAAACCAGCCTGTTGAGCGTGCCGAAGGCGGTCACAGCATCGCCGAAATCATCACCAACAAAAATGCGCTCTCAGGCAAGCTAGTAAAAGTGCGCGGCAAGGTCACCAAATTTACCGGTGATGTCATGAAGAAAAACTGGATTCACATGATAGATGGTAGCGGTGATAATGACCTGACGGTAATTACCGATCAGGTCGTAACGGTTGACCAGATGATCGTTATCGAAGGTACTGTCTTACTCGACAAAGACTTTGGTCATGGTTATGTCTATGAGTTATTGATTGACGATGCCAAAGTAACTATAGAATAATGCTAGCCGCATCAAAACAGATAAATTCGGAGAATTAAATGAGCAACGATCTAATGATACTGCCGGCAAATGAACCCGCCAATGTTCGCCTGATACGGATACCCGATGATTTTGAACAACACGAAGCCTACCGTTACGTGACAGGTTTGATCGCGAAAGCGGAAGAAGAGTCAGACTACACCTGGGATGATATTTTGGATTTACTGGAAGAAAGAGGTTTCGAAGCCGTTGAGTTCGTACTGGGCCCTTCACTGGATTGACACTTGCTGCTAATCGCTTTTTTCCAGCACGATATTTTTGATTGCCACATTAAATTTTGCGTGTGTATTATCGCCATCGGCCATTAACCACAAAGCCACCACATCCTGGGCTTGTTCGAACTGAAAAGTTGATTTTTGCCACCCTGAACCAGCGTCCGTACTCGCTAAAGAAATCATAGTGATTCGCTTGTTGTAGGGACCGACCCAGCGTTCACCCGGTGCATGTCTTGCACCTACGACCAGATATATCATCTCTTCCGAAGGAAACGTCAACAGTGCTCTAACCTGTTTCAACCAGGACGGCACGAACGGATTGATTGAATCATCGTCTGATTTCAATAACAGCCCCAGCTTGAATACAGCATCATCGCCATTTCGCAGAAGTTCATGTTGTGGATCTCTTATCAATGGCCCACCTTCACTGCGCCACTCAAAACTCACCTTGTTAATAGCTTGTACAGTTTCAAACGGCTGCATCAAAATTGACGCACTGTTATCAACATCGATCTGCAACTGCTGCTTCTGATAAGTGATGCGATTAGCTTTTATTCTTTTAAACTGAATATGCGTGAAATTATCAGCCTGTAATGAAATAACCTCTGCCGGTGTTGCAGCGAATAAAATGTTTGTTTGCAGAAATATAATCACCGCAAAGGGTACAGAGATATAACAGAGGTTTCTTTTTAGGACCATCATCAAGCTTCGAAAATAAATAATGAACGCTTAGGCATAACAACAGGACTTAAGTTCGCTACGTTACTAAAGATAAAAGTCTTTATTTAAAGGAGCATGTCAGTGGTAAGTTCACCTTAGTGCGCTTATCATACATGGCATTAAAACACTAAGGCATGTAGCTGTGGCAATTAAACCGACCATCTATAAACTGAAGATTTCGTTATCCGATCTCAACAGAAACTATTACGACACACTCAACTTAACCCTTGCGTTGCATCCTTCTGAAACCGTCGAACGCATGATGGTTCGGGTTTTAGCCTATTGCCTCAACGCGCAGGAGCATCTGAGCTTTACCAAAGGGCTGAGCGCCATCGATGAACCAGACCTATGGGTGCGTACACTGGATGATCAAATTTCACTATGGATTGATATCGGCGAACCCGCTGTCGATAGAATAAAAAAAGCTAGCCGACTTGCGCGAGCCGTTAAGGTTTATTGCTTTAATACAAAATCGGATGTCTGGTGGCAACAGGCGAAACAAAAAATCAATCAGCTGAAGGCATCTATTTTTCGCTTTCAGTGGTTAGAGATTGAAGCACTGGCGGCATTGGTGCAGCGAACCATGGAGATTTCCGTCACCATTACCGGTGACTCTGCCTATGTGGCGACTGAGCTCGGCGAGTGTGAAGTGAGCTGGGAAGTTTTACAGGAAGCATAATGAGCAGCTAACTGCTTTCACGCAAACCAAGACCCTCAAACAGATCCTTTTTTTCATTGATGGCTTGTGTCATATGGTCACGAACAGCCAGCACGCGTGCTGTTCGTTTCAGATCGGGATGTAATAACACCCAGAGCCCAAGATTATAAGCAGGATCTGGATCACCATAACGTTCAAGCAGGATATTGAATGCCAGCCTCCGCAGGCATGACGATGTTTAAAAAGGTGATGAAGGGATTATTTTTTAACCTTTCCGTCGTATTGGTCATTATTTAATCCCTCCGTCACCTTTTAATACACCTGTCCGTCGTTATTGTTTGGTCATAAGCTGCATCTTTCTAGAACAGCAACAACGCCATATAAGAAATGCAACCACTATCAACACAATAAGAATAATAATGACTAACCATTGAATCAGTAGAATGTCTTTATCTTGATCGTCATCAGCAGGCGTTGTTTTATGATCGTCTTCAGGCTCTGTTACTTTATCGTTGGGGTCGCTTACTCCCGCTGATATACGAACCTCCCGCATAAAGCGAGGGCTCTTCTGGGTTACGTCACTGCTATGCCCTTCTTCCCCTAGGTGCCATTGATCAATATTTACCTTGAAATGGAATCCGTAGGCGCCTTTTTGCGCCGTGTTGGTATAAACACCGGTGAATATTCCATCGCCAGCCATGTCATCGCCATGGCCGCCGGCATCACGACCATTGTCATACAATTCTACTGTGTCTTTGGAACCGTCTGGCAATGTGACTATAGCGAGAATCTTTTCACCTTGCTTCGTCACAGTACCGCCGATGCTTCGACCAATCGCATAAACGTATATCTCCTCATTGGGTTTGACGCTCGGTTTGCGTAATGATGCGATAAAGTTATTGATCCTGTTATGAGTGTAGGCACGTGCCACAAAAGGTGTATTGCTGCCGCTTCGTGGGTCAATAATCATCTGCCAGTCACCGGCTTTGGGCGCAGTAATACGTGCATAAGCCCCCTGCGGAATTGGTCGAGTCTGATATGTATTACCGTCTGGATCCTTCAGAATCACAGTCGCCCCAGCCTTGGCATCTTCCCAAAGCACACTAAAACTCACAGCTTCTGAGCCCTTATCAACATAGATCGTTTTTGGGCTATAGGAGCCAATCTTGGCAAAGTTTCCATAAACCGAATCAATACTTTGAAAACCAGTCATTCTCTCGTGAAAATCGACGAAGTTTTCTGGCAGCTTGGCAGCGTCTGCCGAATCGGCATTAAATCCACCAGTACCACTGGCTATTTCTGCGCATTGCGATTGCAAGCCGAAATCACCGCCTGTACATGTTACATACACGGGAATGCCAGACGTTAACAGGTCGGCCACTTTTGTCTGTAAATCAGCATCTGCAGTGGCTTGTGGTTCAGGCCTGTTGTTAAGTCCGTCTGTCATTAATACGATATAGGTATTGGCAGTTACACCTCCTGCCGCTACGATCATATCCTTAGCCTTTTGTAATCCATCTCCAATATTGGTCCACCCACCGGTGCCAAGCCCAGTAACCGCATTGTTCCAGTTACTACGATTATTCCCAAGTGGGTTGACCGCAACATCGGCGTGCCCGCTTCCCGGATTAGCATTCGTGGAGTAAGAGACAATACCAAGCTCGGTATTGTTTTCTGCAGTAGCAATAAAATCGCTGGCCGCAACCTGTAGTCGCTGCAATCGTGTCGGTGATTCCAAGTCCATACTTCCGGATTCATCCAACACCAACACAACGCGCACAGCATCATTTGTAATGATAAAGTTTGAGGCATTAACGACGGCACCGTTAGCCGCCGGATCCGGAGCACCAGTCGGTTTTAGAAATGTTGTCGGCCAGGACCATACGACCTGATCCCAAACAGAGCGATTGGAGCGGCAAGAGGATTGTTCAGTCGTATTGAAGGGATCATGAATTCCACCTGACAGGTCTGTTAGATCCGTCGAATCAGCTTGTCCCCAACAGAACTCAGTGCCATTTTGATCCATTAGGCTGGATTCGAGTCCAGTGGTCGGGTGGGGGCAATTTCCTATTGAGGCATCACAAAATGATCCAGGGCAATTTGCATCCGTTGCGCAGTTATTGCCAACATTTGCCCCCGCTGCGCATTGTTTTATAACATTACCACAGCCCGGCTGCCGATCTTCATACTCGTCCCTCGCATCAAATACCAGATGAGTAAATTCGTGGGCGAGTATAATTCCCTGGTTAGCTGGATCAGTGATGTTATCAATGGACACCTCCATAAAACCGCCGGTTCTATAATGTCCGGAATTCGCTTGCCACCATGTGTAATTAGTACTGGGGTGGATAACTAAATCCGCTTGATTGCTGCTGATCGCATTATTGTGAATCGTCGCGATACCAATCTCAGCTTGGCCATCGGAGGCATCAAACAAGGCGGCAGACGTTGATGTGATGAGGTTTTGTATGGAAGTTATATCGGCTGCGGGTGCATCGTAGAGAATAGCAACAGTGATATTGAAAACATTGCGGTCAGCACAAGTTGACCCAGGGCATTGGGTATTTTGCTTGCAGTAATTGCCAGCATTGGTACCGGCCAAGCACACACGACGAAATACCGGGGCTGGACGATTTTCGATTTCGCCATTGATGGTGGCAGCATGTGTTGCCCAGGCGCTTTCTGATGCAAATGAGCATATAAGAATGAAGAAACTACCTAGCAGACCAGGTAAAACTGAATACCGATACTTTTTTAACATTTTCATAACTCTACCTCCTGGTGGTGAATTTGTTTTCATAGCCTCGTTGTATTGCACTTAACGTTCGAGTTGAGGCGCGCTGGCGCGTTTTTTGCCTGCGTCACTCTCGAACGATTTGTTAAGCGTCATGCTTAAGATAAACTCTTTGTAATATTTGTCGCACCAACTGCCTCATAATTTCAATTAGAACGAATGCCGCGGTTACTACTTCAAACAGGATCGTCGAATTCATTGCTACCGTATGCTCTGATAATGGAGCAAGCACATAATGTCCAAGGCTGTCGACACCCAGCGCAGCATATATAGCCAAAATCAATAGGCCCACAATGTTATACCTGGAATTTGCAAGAATCCACCCGAATACTCCTACGATCGTCAGTCCGACCCAAGCGAAATATACACCTATACGCGTCCACGATGTTGGTAGGCTTGGATAATCCGAGAGGAACTCGGCATTGTGGACAAAATGTATAAGGCTTGCCGTCCCATAAATGAGAAGTAAGATAAGAAGTATTTTCTGTGCTGGTCTACGCATCTTTAACATAGCTTCCGACGCCTAACGTTTAAGTTAAGAGGCGCGACGCTTTTTCCGCGTCACGCTTAAACGCATTGTTATGCGCTTTTTTAGTGTTGATGTTCGTCACTTTTAATTTGGAGTGCGAAGGATGGAAATTTTTTTGTCGCATATATACTATGACAACTTACGCAAGTTTCGCCCATTTTTGCAAAGTAAAAGCCAATTAACTCAGTTTTTTTCATTTCCGATGCATGAGATAGCATGCCTGAATAATAATGAAATTTTTCATCTAGTTCTAAAAAACCCTTAGGTAACTTTGAATGCAGTTCATGCATTTGATTCTTGGACAGGTTTTGTCTTAGTACATAGCTGTTTTCCATTTTTTTTGCTATTGGCACTATGCTGCCCCACTGACCTGATATGTATGCATTCATAATTTCTTGCATGCCCAGGTTCAGTTGAACCATTTCTTTTGAAAACAATTGTTGTAACTCAGGTGATAGTGAAGAAACGCCAACATTATGATTATCGGCATGACAAATAGGCAATAAAATAAATAATGATAATGCAACTACTAATTTTTTCATTTTGTACTCGTTTTATTTATGTGTATAACGATTTGGGTAAGGCGCGCGACGCTTTTTCGCGACGCACTTGACCCGCTTGTTAGGCATTTTTTTGCAATAGCTCGACACCATATGAATTATCAATTGCACATAGCCATTTTCCGTTGTCGTCTTTGACATATACATAGATGGCATCACGCTCTGTTGAATATTCTGAATCAAGTTTCTCGGGAGATTTTACAAATGTTTTGGCAAGAACCAAAGCAGTATTACCAGCTTCGATTATAACCATTCCCCCTTGTGACACTTCTAAGCTGCCATTGAAATACTCAGATATTCTTTTATGCGCCTCTTTAATGTCACTACGACCATATGCTAAGAGGCCAGGTCTTACAACTAAGGTAGCCTCATTTGTGTAAAACTTTGCCACTGCATCAAAGTCTTTATTATTGATAGCTTGGTCAGCTGCATGTATTTCTTGTTTTAATGCTTGATGGTTCATATTGCCTCCTTTGGCTTTGGTTAAATACCCCGGAGGCAGAAACAAAAAACCCGCCTCTAGGGCGGGTTTTAGATACTAATCAGACACTAGCAAACCCACCACTCTCTTCGAATGATAATAATTTGCTGTAAGGTGGCTGCTTGTCTTTTCATAGTTTAAATACTGGATCATTGATGAAGATGTGTCAATACTTAATTTGCCTAAAGTTCGAGTTAAGTGGCCGTAGCGAAGCGAAGGTCACACTTGAATGACTTGTTAGGCATCTGGCTTGAAACCGTCGAATTTATTACTACGACATAACCACCAAAACCCAGCAAACAGAGCGAACCATACTACGGTTCGTAAAGACATAGCGCGAAGACTGTCAACAGCAATTGAGTTACCTTCTGTGTACAGAAAGAAGATTGCTGTCAGCACGATGAGATTGAGAACGAATATAGCAGCTGCCACATACATGCCTTGTTTGATGTTTCGCCATGCGATGATACCTGCTGCGACATACACAATACCCATTGCTGCGTTATAGATTAGCAGCGGTCGGAAAACGATGTATCCCGGATTTGACCCGAGAAGGACACGAGTGCCTGCAAAAATGGTTAAAAGACCAAATAATACAGCTACGGTTACCAATATGTTCTGGGTGATTTTCATTTATCAAAGTATCTATTGAGCTTTCTATTCATTAAGGTGCCTAACGTCACGCATAACCGGGAATTTGTTAAGCGAAGCGTAACAAATTATCCGCGTTAATGTACTTGTTTGGCATTATTTTATGCCTTTAGTTGGATTGGATATTGTTGGTTTAATATAATTGTTTGTCCAGCACTTATTGAAATTAACTGTTGCCTCATGAAATGATGGTATATCTTTACCATACATAGAGAATGCAATTTTATTTGTACAGTGTCTTTTAGGTGCTCGACGATTTACGCCAAGCCTGATATTAATAATGCCTTCGCCTGTTTCCATTTTTGAAGGCTGCACACTATAGCTCATGCTTCTTACGCCATTATCTAATGTATATGCACTTAACCAAGTTTGGCTTTTATTGTATTTCCCGTCGTAAAAGTATTTTACCGCTAGCGTAATGTAACTATCATTTTGTTCGGTTACTTCCCAAGATATTATTCTTGTCTCGTCTGTTTTAGTGGCAGGTGTACTATTAATAAAAATCGGCTCTTTTAGCTTAATTATTTTTACATTATCAGTATCTGGTTTGGCATCACTATAATTTATAGAGCCATTACTATCTACCCACTGGTAAATTTCAGCCGAACAAATTGGCGTTATGAATATAAGTAGTAGAAGAAAATATTTCATATTTTTATTTACCTAACATTTAAAATAAGGGGTCGCCGCTTTTTGGCGGACCCTGCCCGTTTACTTTGCGGACGATCTTGATTGACTTGTTATGTATTTAATTTTTGTGATCATTCTTCGAATCATTCTACGGGTAACTGCACTTTAGAAAACTCAAAATTTTGAAGCCCTTCAAGTTTGTAAGTATTTACTAAATATAGATCCCTCTGTGCATCAACATCTGCAGCAATATCTAATACCACCTTGTCAACAGACTGATCCTTAGGCAGTTTCTTAGCGCATCCCTCTGTATAAATAGGCAATTCTCAATGTAGGCATTTTTTTGTTTTAATTAGATAGCTTAATCTTCAGCCATCTTAGCAACCGCTCCCACCATGATAAAGGTGGTTCTGGTTGAGTAAATTCTGTTACCCAGATAATTCGCCGGAAAAATGCATCATCAATATTTGATTTTACGGTGCCGTAGAATTAATAGCGGGCAGGCTCGATTTTTTAAAGAATAATTGGGGTCAGAGTCGATTTATTCTATCAAAAGCAGCGATTAAATTAATTGGGGTCAGAGAACAATTGTTTCTAATATAGGTTTGTATCTAATCAAAGTGGGCAGGTCTTGATCCGTGCGTTAATAAAAATCGGGGTCAAGTCTTGAATTGTGAATTTAGTTTTATTGAGTGGGTCTCAGATCCCTCTTTATTTAAAATGGAAAAGATAAAGTGATTAAACTGTTTGAAAGTATTGCGAAAATAATTCGGTTTGTTAAGACCCTTGTTTACGTGTTCATAACAATGTTATTGCTGACTGCGATGTTTGGCTACTCGTATTTATCAGTTTATCTTATGTCCTTTGTCTTAATTGGAATTATGTTGGGTGTAGGATTTTTGATTATAGATTATATGTTTTCCCCAAGAGTAGGCGTTAACGGTGAAACGCTCCCGAGCAGAGTGAGGTCCAGCGCTGCTTCGAGTATTGATTAAAGGGGTCAGACCCCTTTTCAACTTCACGGCCATTGGGTGGATGTGGAAATACCCCGATCATTTGAGACAAAGCGCTTCAGGCGGTAACGACATGTCTGGCAGACTACATTATTTTTTCTCATCGTTTTTTCTATGCCTTTGCATTAATTCTGCCAATGCAGATACGTTGATGCCCTTTGCTGATGCTCATATTCATTACAATTGGGATCACGCTGAAATCATTTCCGTGCAAGCGGTCGTCGAGAAACTGAAGAAAGAAAAGGTAGGTCTTACTCTGGTGTCCAGCACCCCCAGCCATTTGGCGCTTGAGCTTAGGCAGGCCGGAGGCGATTGGGTCATTCCCTTTTTTAGCCCCTATATCCATGAGTTAGGTAAGCGCGATTGGTATCTCGATAAGTCGGTTGTTAAAAAAGCGGCGGAAGGATTAGATCAGGGGCTTTATTTTGGCGTTGGAGAAATCCATTTTATGGCCGGGTTTCTGCCCAGGCCGGACAATGTCGTTTTTCTCCAGCTTATGGACTTGGCCAGGCAACATAATGTGCCGGCGCTTATTCACGTAGACGCGGCCGATGAAAGCTATTTTCTCGGTATCTGCAAAGCCCACTCGGCGGTAAAAATGATCTTCGCTCATGCGGGTGGAAATCTTAAGCCGCATCACATCAGATCTGTTCTTGAGCAGTGCCCTAATGTTTGGGTCGACTTTGCTGCACGGGATGATTGGCGTTATGGTGGTTTGACTGACGGCAAGGGCATTTTGTTGCCAGCATGGAAGCGATTAGTGTTGGATTTTTCGGGTCGCTTTATTACCGGTACCGACCCGGTATGGCAGGTGACGCGCACTCAGAGTTGGGATGAGCCCGATGATGGCTGGGATCACTACAAACAGTTGCACCAGTACCATCAAACGTGGCTGGCAGATTTGCCCGATGAGGTGCACAAAAAAATTGCCTGGGATAATGTCAGGCAACTCATTAATTAATTGGGGTCTATTTTCTTGGTATTGTAAGCCTCTGTCGAAGTTTAGCTTTCAATTTAATAATAGTGGTAGAAGGTTGTAAGTATGAATGATAAACGTAAGCATGAAAGGGTTCCGTTTACGACGGATATAAAAATATCCCACCCGACTATTGGCGAGAAAATCGTTAAAACTAAGGATGTTTCTGATAGTGGTGTTTTTATACTTGTTGAGCCAACTGAAATGCCGCCAATCGGTGAAGTTGTTGAAGGCCAGGTTCAGGGAGGGGAGGGTGAGATGCCAGTGTTGAAAATGAGAATCGTAAGAGTGGTAGGTGATGGCTTGGGTTTGCAGTTTGTGGATGTTTAGAAATTAATGAAAATTAAAGGGGTCAGCCCCCTTTTTAAAGCATATTTAATGATGACCGGGAAAGCTGCGTGTGTAAGATTTATAGGAATGCCGTTGCTTGTGTTGTGCGCGGTTTTTTTATCAGGCTGCGGTGAGAGCCTCTCTCCGGAAGATCAGGTGCGAAAATATTTGGCTACTGTAGTGGCAGCCGTTGAGGCGCGTGATGTGTTGGCTGTTCGAGAAGTTGTTTCTGATAACTATAAGGATGATGCTAGCAGGACGAGGCGAGATTTGTTGAGGTTGGTTACGGGATATTTTTTACGCCACAAAAATATCTACCTTTTTAGTCAGGTGGACGAGATTAATTTTCCAGAGGTGGGTCAGTCGAGGGTAAAAATATTCGTTGCCATGGCAGGCTCACCAATGACAGGCGCTGAGGCATTGCTTGATTTTAAAGCCGATCTTTATGAGTTTGATTTAACCTTGCAGCAAGAGGGTGGCGTGTGGCATCTGACGAAGGCACGCTGGCAGTGGGCTGCCATTGA
>CAJXZZ010000028.1 GCA_913065105.1 uncultured Gammaproteobacteria bacterium
TGAGGGGTAACTAAGAAAATATTAACCGCAGAGGTTTATTGTTCTTGGCATCTCTGCGGTTAATGTTTTTAGTTTTGATTGTTCATTCCTTACCACTATTTAAGCGAGCTTGATATGAATCAAATTGGTCTATTAGTAAACAATGATACAATTTCGACCCTGTCTACTTTTGGGATTTCTTTCAGTGCTAGTTAACCCCGTCAAGCGAGCCTATCTGGCTCTGGAATCCTGGTTTAATCTTTCATTCGGTACTGAATGGAATCCCATGTACCATCTGGGTACGCTGTCATTTTTTCTGTTCTGGATAATACTGGTTACTGGTATCTATCTCTTTATCCCTTTTCACGGCAGCATTGACGGCGCTCATGCCTCGGTCGAGTACATAACGCATGATCAGTGGTATGCCGCTGGCATTATGCGCAGTCTGCATCGATATGCATCGGATGCGGTGGTCGTTACCGTTTTATTGCATATGTTTAAGGAATTTGCTTCTGGCCGTTACCACGGCTTTCGCTGGTTTTCATGGGTTACCGGTATACCCAATCTGTGGACAATCGTCACACTAGGCATCACTGGCTACTGGCTGGTCTGGGATGAACTGGCACAGTATGTCGCGGTAGGCTCAGCGCGATTGATGGATGCCATTCCGTTATTGTCCGGTGCTATGACGCGTAACTTTGTCGCCGGTGAGATGACCGACCGCTTTTTCATCCTCATCGAGTTCCTTCATCTGCTGGGGCAACCACTGGCACTGGCGTTTTTCCTGTGGTTACATGTGAAACGTTTATCCGATGTAAAGATCAACCCGCCACGCGGTCTTGCTATAGGCACACTGCTGGCTCTAACCGTTCTGTCGTTAATTAAACCAGCGCTAAGCCATGCACCTGCTGATCTCAGCAAAGTACCGCAGGTGATCGAACTCGACTGGTTTTACCTGAATATTTATCCATTGATCGATATCTGGCCAGAAGGCCAGGTGTGGATTCTGGTATTAGGTATAACCTGGTTTATAACCTTAATGCCGTGGATGACGTTCCAAAAGGATGGCGCTAAAGCAGTGGTCGATCTTGATCATTGTAACGGTTGTGAACTTTGTTTCGATGACTGTCCGTTTGATGCTATTACGGTACAGGCACGCACCGACGGTGCCAAGTTTGATAAAGAAGTAGTGGTTAATCCGGATCTATGTGCTGCTTGTGGTATCTGTGCTGGTTCCTGTCCATCATCGAACCCGTTCCGTTCGCGTAAAGAAGAATTAAAAACCGGTATCGATATGCCACAACAACCGGTCGATAAGATGCGTTCACAGACCAATGAAGCGATAGCCTCACTTGAAGGTGATGTGAAGATTATCGTCTATGGTTGTAACCATGGTCTGAATGTGGAACGACTGGACACTAAAGACACCAAAGGTGTGAAGCTGATCTGTAGCGGTATGCTGCCACCGACACTGGTAGAGTACGCATTAAAGAACGGCGCCGATGGTGTCATGGTTACTGGTTGTCGTCATAATGATTGCTTCTACCGTTTTGGTAACCGCTGGGTAAAACAACGTTTTGCCGGTGAGCGTAAACCTATCCTTCGTGGTCGTGCAGACCGTGATCGCATCCGTGTTCACGGTGGTGCAGAGACTGACAAAAATAGAATTGAGAATGATCTGAATATCTTCCGGGCTGATCTGTTGAAGAAAAAACAGGCTGAAGCCCAGGTCGAAGAAAACGCCCAACAGGAAGAAGCTTCACAAGGGGAGGGCAGCTAATGTCTTGCTGGAGTGAAGGTGTTGATAACAAATTCGTGCGTTATAGTCTGCAGGCAGTCAATTACACCATTTTTATGGCATTGATCTGGTATTTCGCCACTTCACCATCGATTCACGTTATCGAAGAAGATCAGGCCATGGTAACCGTCGCCTTTGCACATGCCGGCGAAACGCGCGAAGCCTGTCGCACGCTCAGTCAGGAAGAGCTGATGAAGTTGCCGCCAAATATGCGAAAACTCGATGATTGCCCGCGTGAGAGATCACCCATTATCATCGAAGCGACACTGGACGGAAAGGTGATTTACAGTAAGACATATTTACCACCGGGTATATTTAATGACGGCAGTGTGAATCTTTATTACAACAGCAAAGTACCTGCTGGAACGCACAAGTTTGAAATAAAAATGGATGACAGTGTCCGTAAAGAAGGCTTCGATTATAAATTCGAACAGGATGTAACCATTAGTCCCCAGCAGATCCTGCTGGTTGAGTTCACGCCGTTAACTGGCTTTGTTATTAAATAGTAAAAGTAATTAATCGTTACATGATAGCGGCAGTCTTTATGGCTGCCGTTTTTTTGTTTGTATTTTTCGAGACTGTAATTAGCCGCCTTAATTTGCCGCTACAAATTAAGGAATATGTCGCAGCATAAGGTAAGCGATATGCGTCTTTCGCTGACAAAGTGGCATATTAATTTTTTTTAGGCCTATTATGATATAGAGTTATGATTCTTTATCTTCAATATTGTAAACGGATTACATGAGATGTTAGTTAATACTGTATCACTAAGCGGAAATGAAATTCCTCGTAAATCAGATTTCGAATATATTGAACAATTCTCATCCATTCTTATCCAGGTGTTTTCTGCAACAGAAGACCTTGAATATCTTCAGCAAGTTTTAGATAAGATTGCTGAATACCTGCCAGATGCAGTTGTTATCGGTACATCCAGTGATGAGGCAATAGATGCCGCCATCATTCGTTCAAATCAGAATATAGTTTTATCCATCATCGGTTTTACGACGACGACACTGCTACTGGCTTACACTGAAGACTCTGTGGATAGTAGCGCTGCTGGCAACCAGCTGGCTAAAAAAGTAGTTATGCCTGACACGCAGTTATTGATAAGTTTTTGTGACGCGGCATCGATGAATGGTGAGAAATTCCTGGATGGTGTATCTGAATACAGGGAAAATCTGCTCATAGCAGGGGGGATTGCCGCCACACCAAGTTTCACAGATACTTATGTCATTGCCGGTACAAAGATTATTTCACATGGCGCAGTCATGATAAGCCTGAATTCTGAAATGCTGGAGGTTTATCGGGATAATTCATTTGGCTGGCAGCCGGTAGGTCAGGAATTTACCATTACAAAATCAAAAGATAATCTTGTAGAAAGCATATCAGATCAAACACCGCTAAGCCTGTTTAGCCACTACCTGGGCAAGAATATTGCAGATTCATTACCTGGTATAGGTTCAGCGTTTCCTCTGATAATAAAACGTGATGATTTTATGTTCGCCCGGGGAATAATAGGGCTTGATGGTGAATCGTTTATAGTCTCCGGTAATGTCCGTGAAGGTGACAGTGTCTATATCGGTTACGGTAACCCTGCAAGTATCCTCGAAAATAATTTATTGCCAAGCAGCATTATCGAAAATATCGGTACACCAGACGCCATACTCTCGTATTATTGTGAAGGCCGTAAACTGTTTTTGCCACGTAATGTCGTCGAGTATGAAATAGAATCACTGAGTAACCTTGCACCATGCTGCGGTTTTTTTACACTGGGTGAATTCTATACCAGCGATAAAAAACACCGGTTCCTCAATTTTAGTTCAACGATTATTGCTTTAAAAGAAACCAAAAAAGCTAAACGGTCTACTTCCATCAAAGCGTTGACGACGCCAGAACCTGAATTTTTTGAGCTTGTCTCTGAGGGGCTTTTCAATTTTATTGACGTCCGCACCAAAGAACTTTCTCACCTTGCTTTTCATGATGAACTTACTGAATTACCCAACCGTAATTATCTTAATAATAAGTTGCTATACGCGATAGAAAAAGCAAAAGTTCGTGGAAAAAAGTTAGCTCTATTGTTCATCGGTATCAATGAACTCAAAGATATTAACGATATGGTCGGTTATAGCTATGGTGATGAGATTTTAAAAAGCATCAGTGGTCGGTTGAAAACAGATCTTGGCATGCATGATACCCTGGTAAGGTTTAATGAAGACGAATTTGTTCAACTTATCGAGAATAGCGGTGCCAGCAAAGAAATCGCAGATAAGACAGAGGGTATACTTAATAATTTTGAGCACCCCGTTACGGTAAATTTACAAAAGTCTTATATCACCGCCAGTATAGGTATAAGCCAATACCCGCAAGACGGGCTCGATACAGAAAGCCTGATAAAAAATGCACATACCGCTAAAAACCTGTTGCAGGAAGGGTGTCAAAATTGTTACCAGTTTTATGAAGATGAGATGCAGCAACATCTCATCAAGCGAAAATTTTTAGAACAGGGATTAAGAGTAGCACTTAAAAATAATGAATTTGTTGTCCACTATCAGCCCAAGATAAATATACTCACGGGTCGAATTATCGGGGCTGAAGCCCTGATAAGATGGGATCATCCAGAAAAAGGAATCATACCTCCGGCAGAATTTATTTCTGTGGCAGAAAAAACCGGGTTTATCCTGGATATAGGTGAGTGGGTATTAAAAACAGCCTGTACACAGGCTAAAGAATGGTTTGAAGGATATTCAAAAGACTTCAGGATCGCCGTTAATCTCTCTGCCAGGCAGTTGGAGAAAAGAACTCTGGCGACAGATATCGTTGAAATGTTAAAGCAGGTCGGCCTGCCTCCAGAATCTCTTGAACTGGAAATAACAGAAAGTATGATCATGAAAGATTTAGACAAGAAGAACCTTAACTTCGATGTGTTCAATGAGGCAGGTATATCATTATCGTTAGATGATTTTGGAACAGGCTACTCATCGCTGTCCTATTTAAAGCAGTTGCCGATAGGTCATTTAAAAATAGATAAATCTTTCGTTTGTGATATCAGTAATAACGTCGATGATCAGGCAATTACATCGGCTATTATTTCGATGGGACACAACCTTGGTATTACTGTGATAGCCGAAGGTGTAGAAACTGATGCTCAGTTGAATAAGTTAAAGGAACTCGATTGTGATGAGGTACAGGGTTATTACTTTAGCCATCCGGTAACGAGTGAAGAATTCACCCGTTTACTGAAAACAAGTGTTAAACATTAATAACCGTTTCTATTCATCAACCAGGTGTAACTGACCTTTTCAGACGATCACTAATCTATATAGTATCCTGAGTATTGCTTATCTATCTTTACATTATCCGCCTTTGATTTTAATCAAGATTGCTGCTAAGTAACCGTATTACTCTAACCCTGCGATGTCTGTACAAATAAACAAGAGAAATAAATGTGAGGTGTATTATGTCAATTAAAAATGAATTTGAAGATTTATTAGAAAAACTTAAAGTAGAGCGCGATAAAGTAAATTTAAAGATGCACCTGGCTTCAATGGAAGCTAAAGAAGAATTTGAAGAGGCAGAAAAGAAATGGGTGCATGTGAAAGCCAAAGCCGTTGAAATAGCCGACGATACTAAAGAAGCTTCTGAAGAATTTATAGCTAAGGCCAAGATAGTTAGTGAAGAGCTTAAGGATACTTACTACCGTATCAACAAGCGTCTTTCTAAATGAAATTAACTTAAATGTCCGTAGATTAGCTGCAGATGCTACTGCGTTATGCAGACTCGAAGGTCAGTAGCCAGGATGTCTGACCTTCGTAAAAATTAATGTTATGGTGGTGTCGACCCATAACAGCCGTTGGTAGGAATAGTGTTTAGAGACTGTTTACACCTCAAAGCTGACCTCCAGGAAGAATGCCCTATCGAGAAAAAATGACCTTTAAGAGACGGTCATGGAAATTTTCTCAAGTTCTGTTGTCACCACAAAGTAGCCATTAAGAAATAAGGCCTTTAAAGAATCAACCACCATAAAGGCGATCCTGGGAAAATATCCCAGGTAGAGACGACTCGACCCGATCATAACAACACTCTCAGTGATACCAGCTACAAACGCAATCTAATATTCGTATTGACAACTATGTAACTAATTAGTTAATATTTCTCAAAATTCAACTAATTAGTTATATTTTCAGGCGAAACAAGATGGTAAATAAAGACTGGCGATCCCGCGCCGAAGGCAAGTTCGAGCATTTCTCAGATGCTGTTTTTGACAATAAATTCAAGGTGTTATTCGCCATTATAGTGATGGTTGTCGCACTTGCTGTTAACCTGCCAAAAATCACCTTTGATACCTCCACAGAAGGTTTTTTATATGAAGATGACCCGCAAATTCTTGCCTACAATGATTTTAGAAACCAGTTTGGTCGGGATGAAAAGATCATCATTGCCATTAAAACCAACGATGTCTTTGAACCAGGATTTCTAAAAACTTTATTCTCTCTACATGATGATATTGAGAATAACGCACCATACATCAAAGAGGTCAACTCTTTAAAAAATGCCCGCAAGACCACGGGAAATGAAGATGAATTAATCGTAGAAGATCTTTTTGACGATGGCGTTCCCACCGATGCCGGGCAGTTGCAGGAAATCAAACAGTTTGCCCTGTCTAACCCCATCTATGAAAACCTGTATCTCAGTGAAGATGCGACTTTTACCACTATCATGATTACCACACAGACGTATACATCTATCGGTGTAGTAGTCGAGAGTGAAAGCGATATGCTCGAGAGTGGTTTTGATGATTATGCTAATGATGAAACCGACTTAAGTGAAGATGGCTTTGAGGAATCTGCCAGCGAAGACCTGACCAGTGAAAATCTGGAATTCATAAACGTGCTTGAAACCAATGAATTGATCAAGGCGGTTGAAGATATCCTTCAAAAATATGAAAGCGATGATATGGACATCTATATTGCGGGTTCACCGATCGTCACAAAAAACCTGCAAGCTTCTCTGATCAAAGATATGTCGACCTTTATTCTATACGTCATTTTAACCATCGCCTTTTTATTGATGGTTATGTTTAAACGACTAAGCGGCATTGTTTTACCATTATCTGTCGTCGTTTTAACATTACTCTCCACCGTTGGTTCGATGGCGCTTGCAGGTATACCTATTACTGCCATGACACAGATTTTGCCGTCATTATTGCTGGCAGTCGGTGTTGGCGCTTCGGTACACCTGTTGGCGATGTTCTATAAAAAGTATGACCAGGTGAAAGATAAAAAAGAAGCGATGGCTTATGCATTGGGACACTCTGGTCTTGCCATCTTGATGACATCGTTAACAACGGCAGCTTCACTTGCAGCGTTTTCTTTTTCTGATATCGCGCCGGTGGCTTACCTCGGCATATTTGCAGCTTTAGGTGTCAGCTATCAATTAATATTGACACTGGTCTTTTTACCCGCGTTGATTAGTTTTTTACCGGTAAAAGCTAAACAGCATTCAATTGATGAAAAGCCAATGCTGCTTGATCGTTTAGTACACAACCTTGGCGTGTTTTCGATCACTTACCCAAAAACAATCGTAAGTGTTGCTGCGTTGATCATCGTGGTATCGGTATCACTGGCTTCGACCATGCAGTTTTCTCACAACCCGCTGCACTGGTTCGCGGCTGATAATGAAGTACGTATAAATACTGAAACCATCGATAGAGAATTAAAGGGTTCTATTACTATCGAAGTTATCCTCGATACACAAAAAGAGAATGGTGTTTACGAACCCGAATTTTTAAATACCATCGAACAGGTCACTGAAGAAATATACACTTACAAAGGTGAAAACTACTTCATCGATAAAATAATTTCGATCAATGATGTTATCAAAGAAATAAACAAGGCTCTCAATGAAAACAAACAGAGTGAATATCGCATCCCCCAGGATAAGAATCTAATCGCACAGGAGTTTCTGCTTTTTGAAAACAGTGGCAGTGATGACCTGGAAGAGATCGTCGACTCGCAATTTTCTAAAACCCGGTTATCGATAAAAGCACCCTGGGTCGATTCTGTTGAATACGTGCAATTAATGGACGACCTGGAAATCCTGTTAGGTGAGGCGTTTAAAGAGACAGCAACAGTGTCTATTACCGGCACGCTGCCGATCTTGTCAGACACCATTACCAAATCGATAAAGAGTAGCATCGAAAGTTACATTATCGCTTTTGGCGTAATCGCCATCTTGATGATCATACTGTTAGGCAGTTTCAAGCTCGGCCTTCTCAGTATGTTCCCGAACCTGACGCCTATCATGATCGGTATCGCTTTCATGGTGGTGTTTGATATGCCGCTTGATATGTTCACCATTTTAATCGGTGCTATCGCTATCGGCATGGTGGTCGATGACACTATCCATTTTATGCACAACTTTAGCCGCTATTACTCGCAGACAAATGATGTCGATGAAGCCATCTTGCTAACCATTAATTCGACGGGCCGCGCTATCTTCATTACCTCGATCGTGCTCAGTTCCGGCTTTTTAATCTTCATGTTTGCCAGCATGACCAACCTGTACAACTTTGGCCTAATCACCGGCGTTATCGTCCTGGTAGCGATGGCTTCTGATCTTGTTTTAGTGGGTGCGATGATGAAACTCATCATCAGACCAAAGAAAAGCTAGATTAATAATATGGCTAAGATAAAAACATCCCAGAAAATTTTAGACTGCGCGACAAGCCTGTTTGCATCGTATGGTTATGATGGCACCATCATGGACGACCTTGCAGAGCAATGCGGCGTAAATAAAGCCAGCATCTATTATCACCATAAAGATAAAGCGACACTCTATGAGAATGCGCTTACCGCACTTTTTACGCCGATTGCAGATGCTGTAACAGAAGCCGTTGAATCTGAAAGAGATCCGGTCAAAAAGCTTGAAGTTCATATCAAAACATTTGCCAAAGCCAACGCCGATAATCCGAATTTTTCTGCCATCCTGATGCGGGAGATGGCATCAGGTGGCGCAAACATGCCCGCACGCGCGCGCGAGCAGATGCAGCGCATTCTTTTCTTGCTCAATAAAACACTGGAACTTGGCGCAGCACAGAAGGTATTTAAATCCTCCGACCCGTTGATCATTCACTTCATGATAATCGGGACGGTTAATCTTTTTGTGGCGAGCATCCCGTTACGAAATTCACTGCCTGAAACTGACCGATGCAATCAACTGAAAAATTCAGATATTGAATCTGCTTCTGATCAAATTTCAAAAACAATTATTGCTTCGCTATTACTTAATTAATTATCCAGAAAAATTCTCACCGGGACTAATCATGAAAACTAAATTTATTTTATTAATCGGCTCTCTACTGTTTCCGATCAGTCTATTTGCCATCACAGCAGATGAGATTGCCAAACAGGTAGATGAGCGTGACGTCGGCGATAAATCAATCTCGACCATGGAAATGATATTGATCGACAAACATGGCAATGAACGTATCCGAAAAATGAAAAATTACACTATGGATAAAGGTGAAGACACACAAACAGTGATATTTTTTCTGTCGCCTGCTGATGTTAGAAACACGGCTTTCTTGACCTACGATTATGATGACTCATCAAAAGATGATGACCAGTGGTTGTACTTGCCTGCGCTTAAGAAAACGAAACGCATTGCCTCAAGTGATAAGAGCAGCTCCTTCATGGGTTCCGACTTTACCTATTCGGATATGACTTCACGTGATATCAACGACTATACCTATCGCATCGCCAAAGAAAGCAAGGTTCGCGATCATAAAGTATGGGTAATGGAGAGCATTCCTAAAACTGAGAAGACTATCGAAGAGACCGGCTATACCAAGTCCTATATGTTTGTTCGACAGGATAATTTTGTTGTCGTTCGCGCACTTCATATACTCAAAGAAAACGGCAAGAAAAAATACCTCGATGTAAAAACACTGGAAAAGATCGACGGTATCTGGGTAGCAACCGAGATCGAGATGAAAACCACTAAAGATAAAAAAACGTTGCACAGAACTGTTCTCAAACTTGATAATATGAAGTTTAATCAAGACCTGGATGACGCTTTCTTTAGTGTAAGACGTATCGAGAAAGGTATCTAAAATGAAAACGAAAGCGTTCGTTTTAGCGCTCTCACTGTGTACTCTGCTCACCGGCAACCTTGTCGCGGATGAACTTGAAGACGCGCTTAGCGGCTTTGATGATTTTGATAAAACGTCAACGACCAATCCTGTTAATACAGCAGGTGATGATCTAGGCGATTTAGATGAAAGTGGTTTTGATACAACGCCTGCAGACCTTGCAGGTGTTGATAGTTCCGACATATCTTTAGTAGAGCAAGAACCTGCCTGGTATAGCTTCAGCGGTTACACATCTTTGTTAGGTGCCTATAACTACGCTCAAAAAAGTGAAAGCATCGTCGCGCCGGGCGATATGCCGATGGACTTTAGCGGTCTGTCGCGTGCCAGGGCGAAAGGTGGCTTAACACTGGAGATGAAGCATGGCGATAACTGGCGCTCTAAATTTGATGTTATCGCTTGGTATGACGCATCGTGGGCGATAAACGGCAGAGAAAACTATACCCAGGATGTTCTCGATGTTTATGAATCTTTTTTCGATATTAAAGATGCCTATGTTCAGGGCTCACTGACACAAAGCCTGGATCTTAAATTTGGCCGACAGGTTGTTATCTGGGGCAAATCGGACTCCATACGCATCACCGATGTTATCAACCCTCTGGACAATCGCGAAGCGGGTATGGTCGATATCGAAGACCTGCGTCTGAGCGAAGTAATGACACGGCTCGACTATTACTTTGGCGACTGGGGATTAAGTGGCATCATCATCCACGAACCACGCCTTGAGATAGAAGCTGCGTTCGGCAGCGATTATCGCCCCAGCAATATATTTGGTCCGCCAATCCCCTACGACAAATTCCCGGACAGGGTTGAGCCCGACTGGAACATCGATAATACTCAGTACGCTATGAGTTTAGATGGCCGCTTCAGCGGCTGGGACATCTCTTATTACGCAGCACATGTTTACGACAATCGCTTCGATATAGAATTTGTAGATACCACGCCCATCCGTTACTACGACAAGATAAATATGATCGGCGTCGCAGGAAATGTCGTTTCTGGCAGCTGGTTATTTAAAGCAGAGTCAGCTTTTATCAATGATATCAATTACCGCAGCACAGACAGGAAAAACCGTCTTGATGCGCTCATCGGTTTTGATTACATGGGCATCAAAGACACGGTGATCTCATTAGAGCTGGCGGATCGCCACATTTTTGATTATGAAGAAAAGATGCTGACAACAACGCTGCCTGAAGCTGTCGCACAAGGCACATTCCCCGATTTTGTGCGAGAAGATAGCATACAAATTGCATTTCGCACGTCCTATAGTTTCGATCATGACAATGCCACAGTCACCTACCTGTTATCACTGGCAGGAGGCAATGGTCCCGGTGACAGTTTTGACGGTGGCTTTCAACGCCTGTGGCTGGATTATAAATACACCGATGCAATATCTTTAAATACGGGCATCGTCGATTACATAGGCGGCGATGGCATCATTCCTTTTTACAGAGCGATCGAAGACAACGACCGTTTGTTTGCTGAAATTCAATACAGCTTTTAATAACGTCATTGCTTAATAGATCACGAAGCTATGCTTCATTTATTTCTAATATTTAAATTTGGTAAAC
This sequence comes from uncultured Gammaproteobacteria bacterium, assembly GCA_913065105.1. Taxonomy (GTDB): domain Bacteria; phylum Pseudomonadota; class Gammaproteobacteria; order SZUA-229; family SZUA-229. The sequence continues at coordinate 11,495 of CAJXZZ010000028.1, forward strand.
AGTAGGTATGAAAATGATTTACATCAATAGAAAAACTCTGATTGCAGGAATTGCGGCCATCATTGCTAGCAGCCAGGCATTTGCCGAAACCAATTCTGAACCATTGGTACTACAAAAAATCATGAAAGATATGGGTAAAAACATGCAGGTTATTGCTGATGGTATTTCTCGAGAGGATTGGAAGCTGGTCGAAAAAACCGCACCACTGATTGCCGACCATCCACAACCGCCAGTGGTTGAGAAGGTGAAAATCCTTGCATATGTCGGCACCGATGCAAGCAAATTCAAAGGCTATGATAGAAAAACACATGAGGCGGCAGGTGTGCTTGGCGAATCTGCTGCACGTGAAGATGGTTATGCGATAATCTCAGATTTCGCAACGCTGCAAAATACCTGTTTGATGTGTCACCAGAGCTTCCGTAAAAAATTTCAGGAACATTTCTATGGCAAGCTTTGAGATAAATCATCGCATTGTATTATCTAATGTGATTTTCCTCCTGTATACATCCTGAATAAATGAGCATCTTATGAGGCATAAGAATTATTTTTTAGTCTTGTCTTTGTTTTTGACAGCTTGCGCAAGTAACCCGTGGGAATCTTCAGAAGTGGCTGAGGTATTTGTTACAGATATTAAATCTAGTGGGCTTAAAACATTTAATTACAGCCTGACAAGAAACACACCTCAAGCTGGCCGCAGTGATAAAAACAGCAATGGTGGGAAAGGCTCTGGAAGTCATGGCGGTCGCGGAGGTAAAGGTGGTGGCAAAGGTAGTGGTCATGGTGGCATAGGTGGTGGTAAATCTGACAGCGGTTCCAGTATGAAACAATATTTTAATGAAATGCTAGAAGCAAAACTAAAAAGCTCAGGTTACTGCCGGGAAGGCTATATCGAACTTGATAGTTACTTAGGAGGAGGGAAGTTACAAATGAGGGGTGAATGTGAGGAAGTTGCTACAGAAGAGGATCAAATAAATTTTGTTAATAAGGAAAGCACATAACAAATACAGCCCTCGACTTTATTTGTCGGCGGGTGATCGTTTGAGGTAGAAGCTGAAGATTTGATTAAAGCGTTTAGAGAGAAATCAAAAAATTAGTTTGCGTGAAACTGCTTTGCTAACGACTCAGCTGTAATGACTCAAACGCGACCTGACAAATTGAAATACTGAATTCGAAATGTCCTGACAGTTGGCAATGGTTCAAACTTGCTAATAAGCAGACGCAGGTAATTTTTAGCTCAACTTCCGCCATCCATAATGGACACTCAGGTATTACTACAAATCATATTTATCTTGATGGACAACACTCATCGTAATTTTTTATACCTTCAGGTTTTTCATACCAGCCAACGGTTGAATTAACCACGCGAACAACCAGTAACATCACTGGAACTTCGATTAGTACGCCAACAACCGTCGCTAGTGCTGCGCCGGATTCAAAACCAAATAAAGCAATGGCAGTCGCTACAGCTAATTCAAAAAAATTACTTGCACCGATAAGCGCGGAAGGCCCAGCGACACAGTGTGGTGATTTCACTGCGCGGTTGAGTAGGTAAGCAAGACCTGAATTAAATACCACCTGTATCAGAATAGGCACTGCTAATAATACTATAACCAGTGGTTGTTTTAATATCTGCTCACCCTGAAAACCAAACAGTAATATTAATGTTGCCAGTAATGCGCTGAGCGACAAGGGGTGTAATGTTTTTAGGGTGCGTTCCAGTTTTTGCTGGCCATTATTGCGGCTTAGCAAGAATCTGCGCCATAAACTGGCAATGAACAATGGCACAACAATGTAGAGCAAAACTGACAATAATAAAGTGTTCCATGGAACGATAATGGATGACAATCCAAGCAATAATGCAACTATCGGTGCAAACGCAAAAACCATGATGATGTCATTAAGCGCCACCTGTGAAAGAGTGAAGTGTGGTTCGCCACGCGAGAGATTGCTCCAGACAAAAACCATCGCAGTGCAGGGTGCTGCTGCCAGTAAAATAAGACCGGCAATATAACTGTCTATCTGTTCTTCGGGTAGCCACCCGCGAAACAGGTAACCAATAAAGAACCAGCCTAATACCGCCATGGAAAAAGGTTTAACGCCCCAGTTAACAAACAGCGTAACGCCGATACCACGCCAGTGCTTGCCTACACCTTTAAGCGCTTTCAAATCAATCTTGAGTAGCATCGGTACGATCATCATCCAGAGTAAAATCGCCACTGGCAGATTGATCTGTGCTATTTCGAGGCGTCCGACATTTTGAAAAACTTGTGGTATCAGATGACCTAATCCAATGCCGGCGACAATGCAAAGTGCTACCCACAATGTCAGGTAGCGTTCAAAAAATCCCATCGCTATACCTGCTGATTTTTTGGCTGTGGTTTCACATTGAATAGACATACTGGTTAAGTGCTTTTTGAATTATTCAAACGTTGCAGTAATTCTTTTACACGTGCTTCGATGTCATCACGGCTTGCGCGAAACTGTTGCATAATTTCTTCTTCAGTACCTTGTGCTTTGGCTGGGTCATCCAGTGGCCAATGTTCTTTTTTAGTCCCTGGCGGTAGTACCGGACAATGCTCATCGGCGTGACCACACACTGTCACTACAAGGTCAGCTTGCGCGAGCATATCATCGCTTACTTTGGTTGATTCCTGATCAGAGATATCTACACCAGCTTCTTTCATTACGGCTATCGCCCGTGGGTTCTTGCCATGAGTTTCAATGCCGGCAGAATGGATTTCAAATAATGATCTGCCATACCATTTGGCCCAGCCTTCAGCCATCTGTGAGCGGCAGGAATTACCGGTGCATAGAAATAAAACATTAAATGGTTTGTTCATGATGAATTATCTGGGGAAAATGTATTCAGGCACAGCAGACTTGCCCAGGTCTATCCGCCATAGTATCGAGTATTTTTCTATCAGAAATAAAAGGTTCTGTTTTACGCACACCATCGAGTGTGGCCTGCAGAATATCAAGTGCCCAGCCCTGTAAATCTGGATTAATACGGTAGTTCATCCAGGTACCGTTGCGTCTGGCGACCAGTACACCCGCTTCACGCAGATGTGCGAGGTGACGTGAAATTTTTGGCTGGGACAGATTTAGTGCATGAGTGAGTTCACATACACATAATTCACCTTCAGCCTGCATTAACAACAGGCAGCGCAATCGCGTACTGTCTGCCAGCATTTTAAAAAAAGTATCGGTATCATTTAACATGTGGCTAAATATACGTATAAACATATATATGGTCAAGCATATATATTGCTAAAGCAGGAATCAATTGAATTTAATTAGAGAGAAGGTAGGTTATTAGCCGTATTTTCTCGAACAATATAGTGATTCGACAGGGTGAAACCGACCCTGAACGGACTGTCATAAGTTTTTACTCTGGCCCCAAATATTCTTAATTAGTCATAATTCTTGAGATAGGTCAATGCAACCACATGCTTTTGTGTGCTCCACTGATGAAGACGGCAAAAGTAAGACTGCCACTTCTAGCGATTATTCCACTTTGGAGAATTATAATGAGTCTAAAGCAAATAGTTTCAATTATGGTTGGGTTGATGTTTGGAGCAAGCACTTTTCTAGGAGCGACTGCCCATGCCGCGGATAAATCTATGGACCTTCCTGTCTATGATGCGTCAGCGTATACAGAATTCACAGAAGACAAGATGAAAAAGCTTGATAAACTGTATCTCGAGTTTTGTGGTACATGCAATTCTGACGCATCAAAGGCTGCGAAAGCAAGGCAAGAGTTTCTTACTACCGTCCGTGATTTGACGCAACATATGAATGCAAAATTTGACAGTTTGGACCCCAAAAAAGGTGCAGCTCTCTCGCCCACGGAAACACTTGTAAGTATTCATGTGCTCACAATGTTAGTCGACATCTTGACGCAAACTCAGATTCAACAAATGACAGATAATCCGGTATATCCATAATCTAACCGACTTTCAACGTATGAGCCGTATGCAGGAAGCTCTGCAAGATTCTTGTATATTTCTCATAATAGTTATCTAAATTAAGCCCCGCAATCGCGGGGTTTTGTTTGCCTGAACGTCCGTTATTGGCCGACAGCAGTCAGTCGAGTGATTTAGCCTGGCTTTACGTTCTGAGGGTCTCTTGTCGACCTGAAACAGCCGGTCGATAGTTTTTACTCTGACCCAAATTTTCACACTGATTGATATAATAAAAGCTGTTTATTTATTCTTGTTTTTTATTCGCTATCCCTGAAATGATTACTCGTCAAGACTGATAGTACTTAGCAGTATAACTTCAATTTCTTCTATGATTTCTTCCTGGCGTAAAATATTGCCCTGGCGATGCAGTTCTTCAGATTGTTCATCCAGGTGTTGAACTGCGCCTTCAAGATGCGCTACGCGCTGATGGCTTTCTGCCATAAGAGAGGTGTACAGAACCTCATATAACACAACGAACAGATAGTGATAACTCAGATCAAGTAAAAATTTTTTAGGTTCAATATTCAACTCTGGAGCATGCGGTTGTTTTGGCTGATGGTTGAGCAGGTTTTGAAAAGGAGGCAGCAGCTGCAGATTAATAAGCTGATGTTCATCATCATGATAAAGCACATATAAATTCATTGTGCCATAGTGTTCCTGTATAGAAGCCAGTTGATTAACAATCTGATTGAGGACATCTCCAACTTCTTCCGCGACACTGGCGCCATCGATAAATATTATTGCCTGTTCATCATTCTCCAGAAGCGTTTCTAGTTTATGACCTACAGTGATGAGACGCAGTTTATCCATGGTATGTGTTATTTGCATGGTTTCAAAGTGGCGTAACAAAGCATGATTAAAATCACCGCAAAACCCACGTTCGGCACCGATCAAAAGATACACATTAATATCATCGTCAACAGGCGTGTCTGTATTTTCTGTTAGCGTCTCGGGATAGAAGCTGAGGAAATCTGCAGCGACTGTTTCAATGTGTTTGACCACGGCATGTTGTACATCAAGAAAATCGCTAATCTTGCGCGTTTCCATATAAGACAGGTTTTTCATCGCATTCATGATGTTGCGAATTTCATCGAGACTGCGACCATGTTTTTCAATGTCGCGGCGGCGGGTCATGCTTGATTTTTCTCTTCACGACAGCTCAAGCAACTGGCGATCAGCTCTGACCACTTTTCTCTGGGGCTATCAAGTGTCAGGCCAGTGTGCCGTGTATGCTGGACCAGGATATCGAATTGTTTCGCTACGTCTTCGGGATCTACGCCGTCAAAACAACCGTCATTGAAGGCCACTAACCAGGCCAGCTGAACGGTTACTGGCAGGGGCATCAATCGGTCCTGCTTAAAAATTTCTCGTAACACCCGGCCACGTTTAATGGTTGCTTCCATAGACGCTTCAAGGCGTGCACCGAAACGTGTGAAAACTTCCAGTTCAAGAAACTGCAGATAGTCTAGTTTTAAACGCCCGGCTTCTTCTTTGATGCGACGATGTTGTGCATCACCGCCGATACGGGAGACAGAGCGGGCTATATCTATCGCCGGGCGAAAACCGCTGACAAAAAGTGTGTGGTCGAGATAAATCTGGCCATCGGTAATGGAGATCAGGTTAGTGGGAATATAAGCGGCTATTTCTCCCTGGTTTGTTTCGACAATAGGCAGTGCGGTCATACTGCCACCGCCATGTGCAGCATTAAGACAGGTGGCACGTTCAAGTAATCTGGCATGAACGGAAAAAATATCACCGGGAAATGCTTCCCGTCCGGGCGGTCGGCGTAACAGTAATGAAAGTTCGCGGTAGGTTTTGGCGTGTGTCGTCAGGTCATCATAAACCACCAAAGTATCATGCCCCTGCTGCATCCAGAATTCGGCGATGGCACAGCCGGCGAAAGGGGCTAAATGTTGCAGGCCGGGTAGTCCACTGGCTTCGGCGACCACCACCGTGGTGTAGTCCAGCGCATTGTAATCACGCAGCGTATTAATAATATTCACCACCTTGCTGCGCTTCTGACCTATCAGCACATAGACACAGCGAACATTCTGACCCTGCTGGTTAATCACCGTATCTAGCGCAATCGAACTGCGGCCAAGGCCTTCATCACCGATAAGTAACTGACGCTGCCCCTTACCGATGGGGATTAATGTATCGATAATTTTAATGCCGGTGTAGATGGGCTTACGCACAAAATCACGCGCCATGATGACAGGTGATTTCGCCTCCAGGCGCTGCCATGGCAGGTGGGGTGGTAAGGATTGATCATCAAGAGGGATGCCCTGCGGATCAATCACCCTGCCTAGCAGGCTATCACCGACTGGCACACTTAACAGCTTACCGGTAAGACAGACCGTGGTACCAGCGGTTAACTGGTTTGTCTGGTGCAGGAGCACGGCACCGACCTGGTTCTCCGTCAGGTCAAACACCATGGCCCGACTGCCATCCTCAAAAGCCAGTATGTCATCGATTGCCGCCATGGGCAGGCCGCTGATCCAGGTAATGCCATCACCGATTGAAATCACTTTGCCCTGTTCTTTGATGCGTATTGATGGACGATAGTCTTTTAGCCAGTCGGCCTGTCGGTTAATTAACTCGGCTGTTTTGAGATCAGTGTTCAACATGGGCACACTCCATGAAGCCCTGCAATTCATCACGCACGTTCAATTGCAGCACCCAGGCACCGATGGTGATGTTCAACCCGGCCAGTAATTCGGCATCCTGTTCATAGTGCACAGGGACTGTCAAACCGATTACTCTGGATAAAGTGTCTTCTAGCCGATGGCGTTTATCGTCTGCCAGCGGGTAAGCACTGGTGACCAGGATACGTTCAGGTGACTCGCCCCATTTATTAGCGAGCACACTGATTTGATCAGCAGACATCACGCTCAGGCCATCTAACAATAAATCAAATAAACGGTTTTCGAGTTCCGGCCCCGCTGCCTCGGCAAGCAGTCGGGAGGCAAATTCTGCACCCTGTTGCAATGCGCGCTGTTCAATTTCCCGTATGACCTGTTTATCTCGTCGTGAACTGGCGACACGGTTTTTTTCTTCTTCCTGAGCAAGTTCTGTCTTCAGGTTTTCCAGTTGTTGAAGTCGGTTTTCTTCAATTTCATGCAGTAATTTATCCATGGCTTTCTGACGTTCCTGCTCCCAGTCGGCCAGACGATGTTCATACTGTTCTTTTAAGGCATCGGCATCGACGTGATGTTGCTCAGCTTCTGCCAGCTGGTTTTCAATAGCGGCACGACGTCGCGATATGACATCCAGTACCGGCTGATATAAAAACCGTTTCAGGATCCAGACCAGAACCAGAAAATTGAAAATTTCTAACAGAAAGGTGGACCAGTTAAGTTCCAATGTCAAAACTCCTTTTGTTGATTTTACTTACCATAATTATTGCAGCTGGTTATTGCGTAAGGTATTCAAGTAACGGATTGCGGAACAGCACAATCAGCACGATGACCAGCACATAGATGGCCAGCGATTCAATCATCGCCAGACCGATAAACAGAGTGCGCATAATAGATTTCTCTGCTTCCGGTTGACGCGCCAGTGCATCCATGGCACGACTGATGGCCCAGCCCATTGCAATGGCCGGCACACTGACACCCACTGCAATACCAATAATGGCCGCCAGCGTAGAGGTTTGCACAAAGACAGTTAAGTCAGGCATGGTTTTCTCCTTGTTTTTGTTGTCGTAGTTGTTGAGATTGCAGGCCGCCGGCGACATAGATGAGTGCCAGCATGCCAAAGATATAAGCCTGTACCAGTGCTTCTACAATATGCAGCATGAGTATCGGCACCGGGACCAGAAAACCGGCTACTATTAAAATGAGCAGCGCCACCATTTCCAGACTCATCATATTACCGAACAGGCGTACCGCCAGAGCGATGGTGCGCGTTACTTCACTGATTAAGTTAAATGGCAACAGCAGCGGGCTGGGTTTTAGATAATGCAGTAGATAATTTTTTAAGCCCTGGATACGGATCCCGTACCAGTGTACTGACAGAAAAACCAGAAACGCTATGGCTGCGGTGGCGGACAGATCCCGTGTGGGTGAATGCATACCGGGGATGATCCCAATCAAATTGGCAATCACAATAAACACCCACAGGGTGCCAATGAAGGGCATGATCTGCTGAACATGCTGAGGAGCAATGTCGCGTATCGATTCTTCAATAACCGACACCATCGCTTCGACCAGGGTTTGTAATCGACCGGGACGCATTTGCAGTCGCCGCGTGACCAGCCAGGCAAAACAGCCAATGATGGCCATCACAACCCAGGTAGTAATCACCGTATTGGTTAGCTGCACTGGCCCCAGTTCAAATATGGGGCGAATAAACAGACTGTCTTCACCCATTGCGTTATTCCTTAATAATGTAATAAACGTTAAACATGCCGATGAACACCCCAAGCAGGATCAGACTAATCGTCCAGCGAATCGAATAACCGGATGCCATAGCATCAAACCAGCGGCCTAAATAAGCACCGCCCACCACTGGCAGCACAAACATCAATCCCAGTGTACCGATATAAATCGTTTGTCCGATCAGGGTGGGCCGGTCCTGTTCCGCCTGCTTCATGCGTCGGGCCTGTTGCTCGACCTGTTTTCGAAGTTGCTGTTGCTGATTCATCATATTACCCTTCGTGGCTACGCAATTCCCACAGGTGTTTGAGAATTTCTTTTTCCATATGTTGCAGACTGTGTTTTACCGCATGTAACTCTTCTTCCTCGGCCAGCAGTTTTTGCTGTAAATCACTGCTGATGCGCATATAGTCTTCATCGTGAAAATAGTGACGGGTGCTGATGGTGAGAAGGTTATTGTGAAAATACAATACAGCACCGGGCTGAGCCAGGTATTGCCAGGGTTCATTAGCTATACGATAGCGCGCCAGCCCCATCACCAGTGTCGTCATCAAACGTGCGTGGTCGGCGAGAATACCGAATGAGCCAGACATATCTTCACCAACAAAAGATGATATGCCGTCGATTTTTTCTGCATGGGTCGCATCTTGAATTATTAGGTCAAAGGTTTTTTTCACGCCACGCCCTCCATGCTGCCCCGCATATAACACCGTTCTTCAGGCAGATGATCATACTGGCCCTGTAAAAAAGCTTCACAGTCGGTGAGTGTCTGTTGCAATGGTACGGATACTCCCGCTATACCTGAGTGCGAAGCGGTGGACCAGAAAGGCTGGGTCAGATAGTGCTGTAACTTACGCGCCCGTAAAACAATTTTATTATCTTTAGCCGATAATTCTTCGATACCCAGCATAGTAATAATATCTTCCAGTTCCTTATAACGGGCCAGATGTTCACGCACGCCTTCGGCAATCGCATAATGTCTTGCACCCAGGGTATGACGATCCATCAATGAGCTACTCGACTGCAATGGGTCTACGGCGGGGTAAATGCCTTTACCGGCCTGTGTCCGGGACAAAATGACATTGGTATCAAGGTGACTAAGAATGGCATTGACGGCGGGGTCGGTCATATCATCTGCGGGCACATAAACCGCCTGTACCGAAGTAATATTGCCTTTCCGTGTGGAAAGAATTCGATCCTGCATTTCTGCTACTTCGGTGGTTAAGGTCGGCTGGTAGCCGACGATGGCCGGCATACGGCCGAGCAGGCTGGAGACTTCACTGCCGGCCTGTACGAAGCGAAATACGTTATCCATCACGAACAGCACTTCTTTCTGTAATGAGTCACGCAAATATTCTGCGTAGGTGAGTGCGGCGAGACCTACCCTGAAGCGTACTCCCGGCGACTCATCCATCTGGCCGAAGACCATCAGCGTCTGTGGTAACACACCGGTTTTTTTCAGTTCATGCCATAATTCATGGCCTTCCCTGATGCGCTCACCCACACCCGCAAAAACAGATACCCCCTTATGCAGGGTCGCCACCGCATGCATAAATTCCATAATCAACACAGTCTTGCCGACGCCGGCTCCGCCAAAAAGTCCGGTCTTTCCTCCCTTAACAAACGGACAGAGCAAATCGATAACCTTGATACCTGTTTCAAGCACATCGCTCATACCCACGGCCTCACTCAGTGAGACAGGCTGGCCATGAATATGCCGGTAGTTATCCTGGGGTAAGGGCGGGCCATCATCCAGGGGCTCACCGAAAATATTCAGCAAACGACCCAGACAATCAGGGGAAACCGGTACCTGGACTGGAGCGCCGGTATCATAAACCGGCATACCCCGTCTGAGACCAGAGGAGGTATGTAAGGTTATGGCTCGAACATGGCGCTCATCAAGATGCTGATGTACTTCAAACAGATAGTTTTCATGATTTATGCGAGCTGTTAGGGCCTGATGTAATGGAGGCAGTCTGTTACAGGCAATGATAACAACCGGCCCATGAACACCTACTGTGTTGCCAATATATTGGTGCTGAATATCTGTCTCAATCACTTCATTAACCATGAGATAAAATTAGATTGTTATCTGTATTTGTATTGGATGTTTTGTACATACGCTACAATTGTAATCCAGATAGGTTGAAAAAAAAGGCCTGTTTACACTAAATACTGGATATAGATAATGCGTCGTGATTACAGTCGTCGCTTAAACACGGCACTAAATTTATGGAATCTGGAATGCATATACATACACTAGAGAATTGGCAGCATAACCATGACTTTTCAGTCAGGAATGATAAAGGTGAGCGACGGACAAAATATGTCCTGATTCTCACGGCTATAACAATGATTGTGGAGATAATTGCAGGAAGCATCTTCGGGTCTATGGCCTTGCTTGCAGATGGCTGGCACATGGGCACACATGTAGCGGCATTCATGATTACGATCTTTGCATATCGTTATGCGCGTAAACATGCAGATAATCCGGCATATGCATTTGGTACTGGCAAGGTCAGTGTGTTGGGAGGTTTTGCTAGCGCTATCGCCTTAGCTGTCGTCGCTCTGGTCATGTTAATCGAATCGATGCAAAGGATTGTTGACCCTCATACTATTCATTTTAATGAGGCCATTGCCGTTGCTAGTCTTGGTTTGTTTATTAATATCGTTAGCGCATTCCTGTTAAAAGATGATCACCACCATCATCATGAGCACAGTCATGAACACCACCATCATGACCATAATTTGAGAGCAGCTTATATGCATGTGTTAGCTGATGCTCTGACATCGCTGCTCGCTATAATTGCGTTAGTATCAGGGAAATATTTTGGCTGGAATTGGCTGGACCCTGTAATGGGAATAGTTGGTGCAATTATTATTACACGTTGGTCTTATGGTCTGTTGAAGCAAACGAGTCCAATTCTTTTAGATGGAAGCATTGAGGAAGAGTATCAATCAGCGATTACGAAAACGATAGAGGAAGATTCTGATAATCGTGTTTCTGACATCCATATATGGAAAGTTGGTGCAAATCATTATGCAGCAATAATTTCCTTAGTCACACGCTATCCAAAATCTACTGAATATTACAAAGGTTTATTGAATGACTTCCATAAACTATCTCATACTACAATCGAAGTGAATGTATGTGAAGGTGATCTTTGTGTCATACCAGACGCAACTAGCACCTGAGGTCGATGCCGCACTGATGACGGCGTCCTAATTCGTAGCTGGTGTGTCTTGCGGTAATGATGACGTTTGAGGTGGTTCACCAACTATACGGTCAATCATTTCAAACGAACCAACGGCAAGCACCATGATGATCACAAAAAATATAACTGATCGGTACTCAAAACGTTTGCCATAGTGGGTTTCGATTTTGTTGAGTATCCAGTCTGAAAGCAGGTAGAGCAGAACAGCGGTAACGGTGTAGTAGAGATATGCCATAAGTTTTAACCTTTATATTTCTGGTGTATAGATGTGAAAGCCGAGAACGTAAATAATTACCCCGGATACCGATACATAAAACCACAGTGGCAATGTCCAGCGTGCAATGCGCGGGTGTTTATTGAAGTTGCCGGTGACTGCAAAATATGCCGTTGTTAGTACCATCGGTACGATGATGGCGGCAAGAATAACGTGGGAAGCAAGCAGGGTGAAATAAAACGGACGGATGATTCCCTCTCCGGTAAATGGTGTGTAGCCAACTTCTGCGTGGTAGGTCAGATATGAAACCATGAATACTGTTGATATCACCAGTGCAGTAATCATGCATTTTTGATGTGCATTTCGATTATTGTTTTTTATATAGTAATAACCTGTTGCCAGCAACAGCGCAGCGCATGTATTCAGTATTGCCTGAAAGTGCGGCAGGTAGGGGATTATTTCGTCTAGAGTCACGGTAGTCAGTACTTGTTATGGTTTTTGGATGATGCGGAATTATACTGACTAAAGTGAATAGTTAATAGTGAGCAGTGAATAACGGTAAACAGGTTTACATTTCAAATTGTGGTTTTGGTTTCTGGCGTGGCGACTGTTTGTGTTTTCTTACGTGACCACGGTGTTACCTGTAAACGTTCCTGATCATCATCGACACCGATCTCGCTGTTGCTCAGGTAACAGCCCGGATCTTCGGCCCAGAAATTACCACTTAACGACCAGGCGCGTGTACGCGAGTTGCCGCCGCAGATATTGATGTACTGACAGCTTGCACAACGGCCTTCGACGGGGCGCGATTTAAGTTTGAGACCGGCCATCAAGGGATCAGACGTGTCCATCCATATGTCGGAGAATTTACCTTCTTTGACATTGCCGATGGTGTAATCCCACCACATGGTATCCGGATGTACGTTACCGATATTATCGATATTTGAAATGTTTACCCCTGAAGAATTACCGCCCCAGTTATTTAACATGGCTTCGATCTGTTCGGCGTACTCGGGAAGATTTTCTCTTGCCCATAACAACAGGTAAACCCCATCGGCATCGTTGTTGCCAGTTACAAACTCACGCTGTTTGCCAGTTAAGGCATCATTCCAGCAAGTCTGGAATAACAGGTTCATGGCTTCACGGGTCATCTGATGATGCAGGTCATCACCCCGGTTTTTATTGCCGCGACCGGCATAATTTAAATGTGACAGATAGAATTTGTCGATATCTTCATCGTCCATCAATTGCAGCAAAGCGGGTAAGTCCTGTTTGTTATCCTGGGTTAGGGTAAAACGCAGACCGACTTTAATGCCGGCATCGCGGCACAGGCGTATACCGCGCAAGGCTTCATCATAGGAACCCTGTTTACGGCGGAATTTATCGTGGGTCTCGCGTGTGCCATCAATGCTGACACCGACATAGTTGTAACCAACATCGACGATGTCTTTGATGTTGTCTTCTGTGATCAACGTGCCGTTTGAAGACAGGCCAACATAAAAACCCATGTCTTTGGCATGATGTGATATCTCGAAGATATCCGGACGCATCAACGGTTCTCCACCTGACAGAATAAGTACCGGTACACCAAAATCTTTCAGGTCATCCATCACACTAAATACTTTATCTGTATCTAATTCGCCGGGAAAATCTTTGTCAGCAGAGGTGGCGTAACAATGTTTGCAGGTTAAATTGCAACGTCGTATAAGATTCCAGATGACCACAGGACCGGTCGGTTTGCGCACTGCAGAACCAATCGGTCGTGATGGTTTAACCCGGGGGTCTGCTTTTAGTGCATGCATGTATTGGCTTAATCGAAACATAGTAGTTATTCTAATTGATTATGCGGCTAGTCGCAGTCCGGTTTTTTTCAGGATGGCAGAACTGAACAGCGTGTCGTGCGCCTTGCAGTCTTTGCCTAATAGCATTTCTATCTGTTTTACTTTTTCATTCACTTCATCTTTGTTATGACCGTGCACCATAGCGAACAGATTATAACGCCACATGGGCAGGTGTCGTGGTCGCTGATAACAGTGGCTGACAAAATCCAGCTGGCCGATAATATTTCCCAATTTTATAAGCTGGTCATCCTCAACATCCCACACGGTCATGCCGTTAGCCGTCAGGCCGAGTTTATAGTGATTGGGTACCGCACCGATGCGACGAATAATACCGCTAGATAACATCCGGGTTAATCGTTGTATAACATCTTGCTGTGTTGTGCCCATATTATTTGCAACAGTCTGATAGGGCGAGCGTTCGATAGCAAAACCGCTCTGTGTGACACTGATCAGTTTTCTGTCTATATCATCAAGCTTGATGTCACCCACCGGGGGCTCTGTTTTATTGGGTACAGGAACCGTGGTGTGTTTGCCATCGGCGGATAGATGCAACCACAGACCAATATAAAATTCTTCTTGTTTAGGAAAGTTATATACCGTGAGACCGGTGGTTTTTTCTATAGAAGATAGCACCTGGAGAAGTTCGGCAGGGGTTTCTGTCGCTAGCACAAACCACATATTGAGCTCATGATCACGCCGGTAATTGTGTGCGACTTCGGGGTAGACGTTAACCAGCTCGGTGACGATTTCATATCTGTCTTCCGGCACAGAAATGGCTGCCAGTGTTAAACCGCCGCCAAGGCGCGCGGCATCATACAGTGGTCCAAAACGGGTAAGTAGTTTTTGATCTTTTAAGCGCTTAACGGTCTCGATTAATTCATCTTCAGAACAGTTAAGCTGTGTCGCGATGGACTCAAAGGGATGTTCCTGCAGAGGAAAACCGCCCTGAAAGTTATTGATAAAATCGCGTTCCAGCTGTGATAGTTGCATGTCTGAGTGTTGCATAAAATCGTTTATCTGACCAGATGAAGTTTCGCAGTTTTGTTGTTTACTGCTGCGGTATCTTTTTGGGTATAGCTGGCGCCGCGTTGTTTGAAACGTCGGGTACTAAATAGAATAGTATGTTTAATATTCTGCAAGCCGCATTGCTCAACGATGTCTTCAACTTTCTGTGTCACTTCATCGCGGTTACTGCCATGCACCATGGTAAACAGATTGTATGACCAGTCGGGTAAGCAGCGGGGACGGCGATAACTGAGAGTGACGCAGTCATACTTGCCAATACACATGCCCATTTCTTCGACTTTGTCATCCGGTACGTCCCATACCACCATGCCGTTGGCGGTATAACCTAGTTCTTTGTGGCGTACGACGACACCGTAACGTTTGATGGCGCCGTTATCCATCAGCTGCTGCAGGCGTGAGATCACATCCTGCTCTGTGGTGCCCAGATTTTTTGCGATCTCGGCATAAGGGCGACTGGCGATCGGCAGGCCGTGTTCCACAGCTTTGATCAGGGCTCTATCTTCGGTGCTTATCTGCATCACCTGTTTGTTTAATTCTGCTGTGCTCATTTCTGTGCGCTCGTTTTCAGTGTAAAACCAAGATCAATAAAGTAGTCTTCCAGCATAGGCAGTGACATCAGCGGGTACTCGGCATGCTGTTCGATCTCATGCAGTACGATGTCCAGATGTTCTTCACTTGATGCGGTGACGACGAACCACAAGTTGTATTCGTGTTCGCGTTCGTAGTTATGATTAACTTCAGGGAATGCGCTGACAATACGCGCCACGCACTCCAGATCCTGCTCTGCTACGGCCATCGCGGCCAGGGTACTAACACCAATTCTGTTGGGTCGAAATACCGGACCAACACGACTGATAACACCACGATCCTGTAATGACTGTATCGACTGCAATACTTCTTCTTCACTGACGTTCAGCTGTTTTGCCATGTCGGCATAGGGGGTTGCCGATAACGACATGTCGCGTTGAAAGTCATTGAGCAGATGCTGTTCCAGTGGTGTGTAATCGTTGATTGAATTAGTCATAATATTTTATCTACTCTGAAAGCAAATTATAAACCTGTGCGGTGCGCGCGTGCGGTAAAGAAGATACCACTGGGTTTTTTAGCTGCAAAACTTGTTAGCTGTTCGAAGGTTTCAGTATCAAATACAGCAATGCGGTCTTCATCACGGACAGATGCCCAGACCTGTCCACCACGTGGTTCGAATTCCATGTGTAACACACCTTTGCCGGGTGTTAGTGTTTTTATGATTTTTAATGACTGGGTATCGATAACCTGCAAAGTATCATTATTTGGTACCGCGAAGTTCACCCAGATGTTACGACCATCAGGGCGGGCCATGACAAATACGGGTTGACCATGTACCTTGATGCGTCCTGCTTCAGACCAGTCCAGCGTGTTGATAACCAGTACTTCGTGGTGACCGACTGCGGGGACAAAAGCATAGTTGCCGGCGATCGCCCAGCCTTCAAGGTGGGGCATCTTATAAACCGGCAGTTTCTGTTCGCCTTTGCCATAACCATCAAGAATACGTTTAACGCCGGCATCGAGGTTCCATAGATCGAGCATAGCCATGCCGTCTTCACCAAAGAGACCGGCAATATAATAGCGGCCATCAGGGGTGATGAGTGCATCGTAGGGATTGAGGCCAATATCTTTGAATTTGGTAATTTTTGGTTTGCTGGTATCAGACATATCAGCCACCCAGATCTCACCGGCATCCCAAAGACTGAAAACAAATTTCTGTCCCGGTGCATCGACCAGTCCGATGACTTTCGATTGTTGATCCTGACTGCCGTAAGTTGCCGGGATATCGGCCACCAGTTCTAATGTTTCTGCATCAAAAACTTTTACCCCACCAGGGGTGTAATTAGATACCGCAACCAGACGACCGTCCTGTGAGATAGCGCCACCGATACTGTTACCTGATTGCATGACGCGTTTAACCAGTTTTTTATTGATGATATCAATCTTTGACAGACCGCCATCACGACCGAAGATGTAGGCATATTGCTCATCGCGCGAATAGACTGCAGAGGCGTGAGATAGATCACCGAGACCTTCGATACGACCCAGACTGGAGTTGGTGCTGGTTTCTATAACCTGTACGCTACCGTCAGCACGTTCGATAACAATGCCAAGATCACCGGTACCACGCGCCGTCGAATCTAGCGACCAAAGCAATGCCACAGAAAGTAAAATCGATCGGATCATTCTACTTTATCCCCGGCTTTCTTATTTTGGGCCAGTTCTGTTTGTTGTACGGTTCCATTTTGTAGCTGCTCGGTTATCCAGACGGCATCACCGTGGCTGAGCATGGTTTTCCAGGGTGGCATAGCGGTATTTGGACGGCCTTCTAAAATCGTGGTCACCAGATAGTCTGTTGGTTTGGCTGACAGTGTCTCAGGCAGTAAAGCAGGGCCCAGGCCACCTTTTAAGGTCATGCCATGACACGATCCGCAGTCGTGTTTGATGAAATACAGCAGCTCATTTTGGCGGGCAGCAGCAAGTTCGGCGACAGCTGTTTGTGTTGCTAGAAGACTAAATATGAATAACGTTTTTTTCATAATAAGCATCTTCGAGAGAGCACTGAAACCAGTCAAGTTCATCGGCTAACGATACCACTTTTCCGATGATGATCATCACTGGCGCTTGCAATTTTTTCTGACGAATTGCATCGTCCAGTTGATCTAGTGTTGTTATCACCCGTTGCTGAGACAGCGTTGTACCGTTTTGAATAGCGGCGGCAGGTGTTGAAGCAGGCAGTCCTGCATCGATTAATGAGTGTACGGCCAGCGGCAGGTTAGATAGCCCCATATAAATGACCAGGGTTGAATCTGGATCAGCGATAGATTGCCAGTTAAGATCCAGAGGTTCGTTATCATTAAAATGTCCGGTGATAAACTGTACTCTACGGCTCAAACCGCGATGTGTTAATGGGATACCGCTGTAGGAGCTGCAGCCAGATGCCGCGGTAATGCCGGGTACAACTTCGAAAGCGATATCGTGTTTTTTTAGTGCCAGGACTTCTTCTCCGCCACGACCGAACATGTAAGGGTCACCGCCTTTAAGGCGTACGATCTTATTCCCGGCATTTGCCAGGCTAACAATGATTTCGTTTATCTGTTCCTGCGGCACACAATGTTTACCGACTTCTTTACCGACAGAAATACGGCTGGTATCCGTAGGGATAAGATTGAGAATATCGGCAGATACCAGTCGGTCATAAACCACCACGTCTGCCTGCTGGAGTAAACGGACTGCTTTAACAGTCATCAGGTCGGCGTCGCCTGGGCCAGCGCCAACCAGTGATACAAAGCCTTTATTACTCATCTATATACGTCCTCGTTGCAATTGCCTTGTGGAAAATATTGATTATTATCAAAAAGGCTCAGGTAGAGATGATATTGGATTGATTGGGGCTATATGTCATTGATTTAGGTCAAGCTATAGTAAAGTTACTCCTGAGCATTCAGTAACACTACAAGAAAGGTCCTGGATAACGTAACATGTATTAACGCGTAATTTTAGCCGTTGGAGCGCCAGCAGAGGCTGATATGCAGGCGTTATTAGATAATATGTTGTTGATTTGACACAGATCATTTTTGTTAATGCCTGCTTGCGACTACAATGTGCGAGTCATTGATTTTTACAGCGTATTACTGTGTGTTGTGAATAGCTAAGATATTGCTTTTAACTAATGGTTTATTAAGGACTAACTAGCATGAAAAATAATCTGTGCCAGAATAAAAAAATGTGTATGTTCGGTGTATCGTTGCTTATTCTGACGTTGGTCGTGGCGGCGATACTGGGGCTACTGGCTAGCCCTACTAGTCCAGTCACATGGGCACTGATCGCTGTATTGGTGGTCATTCCTTTTATCCATAAAAAAATGTCATCAAACCAGTTCGTTGAATGGAAAGATGAATACAGTGTCGGCATCGATTCCATCGACCAGCAACACAAAAGATTACTCAACCTGATTAACCAGCTGCAGACGGCGATAGATTATTCAACCGGTGAGCAGTTCGAGCGCGAAGCGCTGGATGAACTGGTGGATTATACAAAAACACATTTCACCTATGAAGAAGGCCTGATGAGAGATAATGATTATCCTGATTTTGAGCCACACAAGCTGCAACACGAAAAGATGTTTGAAAAAGTCCGGGAAGTGCTGTCTGAGTACGAACAGGATCAGGATACGGCAATGACGAATGCAGTGAATTATCTTAAAGACTGGTTGATCAACCACATCAACGGCACCGATAAAGAGTACAGCAGTTATCTTATTGGTAAAGGCGTGAAATAGACGCCGGTTATCAGCATGCTTGTAAGGTGTTTAAATCTTTATAGGCGCAATGATGCAAACATTCTTTCTACTGATAATGCTCACACAAAATGGAGCCGGTGATATCAACGCCGCCTTTGTTAATACTGAAACACTCGAGCTTTGTCAGCAAAAAGCATTAATGCTTGAAGGTGTTTTTAAAGCGTCAGAAATCCCGGTGATCGAAAGTCGCTGCATAAAAAGTGATCTACAATTTTTTGAATTTGGCCATGCCTCAACACCCAATAAAATATTAAATTTCTACCTGATCCATTTCGATGAAGTATCGGTACAGATTTCGCCAATGCCAGAGTGGCGTGTTTGCATGGATCGACAGAGAAGCAGTGTAGAGCAGGGCAGGGTTTATTGCAGTAGTTCTGTTCAGTCACTCAGAGAAAATTAGAGGTTTATTGGTGAGAAGTATAAAAGCTATTATCGCAGGTTGTGTGTTTGTGATTTTTGTTATCCTTTTACTACAGCTGGTTTATATTTTTGTGGCAGTAGGTTATAACGCGCTGGCAAAAGATTACCCATTTTTAAATGATATTAGTGGTTCGTTTAGATATCTAATCGGCATACCTGTTTTTGTCGCTGTTATGTTTGTCGGCGGTTATATCACTGCATATATCGCCAGTGAGAGAGTCATACCACATTGTCTTGCTGTCGGTTTTATTACCGCCGGCGGCATGATGTATTCTGCTATGGAAAATTACAGCTTAACCACAACCGGTATCGTTGTGTTTATACTTGCGTTAGCCGCAACCGCTGCAGGCGGCCTGTATTGGCAAAAAGATAATAGGGCACAGCAGACGTAAGCGGATAAAAAAATGGCATTCATATGAATGCCATTAAACATAATTGCGCAGCCCTAAGTAGAGCTTTAACAGCTAAAGCAGGTCAGCTGGTGTTTACTACCAAACCAATAGAAATTTAAAATTATAAACAACTCAATGAGTTTTAGAATGTAACGAGAGTCTGCTGCAGATGGCGGGTTCAACTTTTTTCTTTGAACTTCGGCTGCCAATGATAAGGCGACTTTAAACGGTTTTTTCTGACTGTAAAATTCTGATCAAAAGCAGACGTTAACGATTTGGGTAAGGCGCGCGACGCTTTTTCGCGTCGCACTTGACCCGCTTGTTAGGCGATTCTAGATGGACGTAATTTTTAAAATGAACTGATATCAACATTTAGATAATTACCCAATTAACAAGCTTATCCTTGTTTGCCGAATATTTTCCACCTTCATAATATAATGTATTTGCATACTGTTGGATAAGTGCTTGTTGTTTTTGACTAAGGCCAGTCCACCATTGCTCAGAGAAGAAAGTGTTTTCACAATTAACAAAACAGTATTGAATAAAAATATCACATTTCTCAACATCAGGTAGATTATCAAAACTATCGATTACAGTATTGGCGTCTTTTGCGCCTTTTAACCATACAAATACGATTGCACCTCCATCATCAGTATCAACAACTGAATGCGAGAGCATATCTGCGTCTAGACTTAGGTCCCACATGTCAATTAGTTTATTACCAAGAAAATCGAACTCGCATTGAAAAACACTCGAGCTTACGACATCTAGCCTACCTTTAAAAAAATAGCATTTGCTTTCGAATGCATCATAGTTATCCTGGGCGATGGCTGCTTCAAATTTGTTTCTTATATTGCTCATCTCATCTAGAGATTTATTTTGTCCTGCAATACTTTTAATACATGAATTTTGCGTGCTTATCTGCCGATCTAAATTTAAACCGCGATCAAGGCATGTACGTTGAAACTCAAAGGATTCTATTAGTGCTTTTTTTCTATAATATTCATTACAAATATTTCGAAATGCATGTAAAACACAATGTTCATGTTCACCAGAAAAACCACCTTGTTCTATTGGGTCAAATAAGGTTGAATCATGGTATGAGCAAAAGCCGGGGAAAACTGAAGCTTTTCTCCAGCCAATTTCAGCTACATTGACTCCACCATCAGTTGAATTTGCTTCAAAATGCATTACATGATTAGTTGTATTTATTATGCGTTCTAAAGGCCCTTTTCTCTGGATAGTGTGTGAGTCAATAACTTTTCCTCTGCATACCTCTGGTGATGCTGATGGGTGCATACAACCACGTTTTTTCCAAAAAATCTTTCCCTGAAGATTCTGAATCTTTCCAATCGAGTAGGGTTTTTCTTGCTCCCTTAACATGTGACATTTTTTATACTTTTTCCCAGAGCCACACCAGCATGGTTCAAAGTGCTTTCTTTCTTTAACCGCATTTGAAACGAATGGGTCGTTGTCATCAACATAGGTTACTTTAAAGGGCTCTGAGGGTAACTTTATCATTCGTTAATTTTATGCGCCTAACAGTTAAATATACAGCGCCGCAAAACTCCTGATTTCAGGTAGATAGTCGGAAGCTTGGCTAACAGAGATATACAGTTCCGTATAACTCCAGTATATAGCGAGTTATACAGCCAATAATAGCGATAAGCAATGATGCTTTTGATCTAATAAGTACCAATACAAGGGATGTATAGGCTCAAATAAATATTTGTAAAAGCCCGCTTTAGGTGGCGGACATAAAAAAGAATCTGCTATCCATAGGGTGGCGCATAGTAGTCTGGCAGACTTTCATAATTTTCCTCGCGGTCAACCTTTACTTCTTCAGGCGCATATATGCCTATCTTTGCATGATTGTCTTGAATGTCCATTACGGTTATTTCAATGCGATCATCTAAAATAATTGTTTCGCCTACTTTCTGAGTCAGTACTATCATTTCGCATCTTTAATTGTTGAGTGTTAATAGAACATAAGCAAAACATATGCCAAAAAATAATTTCATTGATACCTTTTAAGTAAAGGTGTAGATCAAAGCTCTTAAAAGCGATTCGTATCGGAGTTTCAGTGGATTTTAACGATTGGTTACTATTGTTGATTTTTGTGCCATCTGTTTGAACATATGCAATGGGCTGTTAATAAAAGCGTCTGATTTCAGTCATAAACCGTTATTAAAATGACATATATTTTAATTTTCAGAATTAATATTCAGAAAGGGCGAATGGGTGTTATAGGTCGACAACGCCTTATTAGCTTAGTATCTCGACCGCGAATATGGGGCCAATCGCGGACGTTAACTTATATTCTATAAAATCATCCCATACGAGTAATAACCCTTCTCCAAATTTGTCTCCTACTATTTTTTCCTGGATAAAAAAATGGCGAAACAACAGGCTCCGAAGTGATGAGTATTTGTTCATGCATTCACATTTATCTCATAGGAGAGATGAGAGCGACAGACGTCTATTTAATAGCCTTTTAGATTATTTAAACTACCATTATTCTTATCGATCTTGCACATTTTAGATATCTCAAAATGCGATAACCGATACCGATACAGATATAGAAGGAACTTTCTCACTTATCGTCGAGGAATAGTGCAAATAGTCACCATTCCTTAACAAATAAATTCAGGGAAGGTAGCTACTCCAATCAATTACAATAGTGGCAATAATGAATACGGTAATGTTCAATGAGAAGCTTTAAGAAGGAACTAATAGAGCGGGCTAGAAAGGGTGACGTTAGAGCTGGAACTGCTTTATTAGAACAGTTCGTAGACACGGTGCTTGCAGGCGAAGAAATAGACGGGATCGTACAGCAATACATTGCACATTGTTTACGCGACATAGTAAACGGTGAAGATACACAGATAGCCCTAAACATTAATGAACCAGTAGTAGGGCCAG
>CAJXZZ010000029.1 GCA_913065105.1 uncultured Gammaproteobacteria bacterium
GGCATGTGGTGTGTGACAGTGGCCCGTACCGGTTTGTGCGGCATCCGGGTTATGCCGGAAATATTCTTGCACTGTTCGGTATTGTTCTTGCTCTGGGCTCGGTATGGACACTGATTCCTGCGGCGGTGGCATCAATCATCACGGTGATTAGAACCGTACTTGAAGACCAGACTTTACAGGAAGAGTTGCCGGGCTATCGAGACTATGCACGACGCGTGCGCTATCGGTTGATTCCTGGGATATACTGAGAGAGTTGATTGCTGGATGTCCCAGATCAGTTAGGAACTAGTTATGTGTTTCATATATTTACATCAGGAGCACATCAATCTCCTAACAATTCGCTCCAGCCGACGTCGTCGCTAACGCGCCGCCTCGGCTGAGCTTAAACGTTAGAAATTAAAAAGGAAAAACTTTATGGTATCTATGAAAGCAGAACGATCCATTTGGATTTGGATTATTACTATCATCGCAGTTATATTTGGTTTGCTTACCATCAAGTCTGGCGGATCGGTTTTGTTTGTTGATGGTGTCGCTAGAGAAGAAGCCGGTAACTTTGTGCCATTTGTTATCTGGTTTAATTTTCTCGCAGGTTTTGCTTATCTTATAGCTGGAGCTGGCTTGTTCATGCAAAAACTCTGGGCTGCGTGGATGTCCGTTTTTATTGTTGTCGCAACCATTGTCATATTTGCACTTTTTGGATTACACATACTAAATGAAGGAATGTACGAATTCCGTACAGTAGCGGCTATGAGTTTACGAACTGTCATTTGGGCATTAATTGCAACGTTTGCTTATAGAAATATTATTCGTCAATAATTTGTAAAAAACAGTTTCTAACAAGGCACTCCAGTTGACCACCAAAAGCGGTGTTTCACTTGCTTTTGGAGTCAGCTGAGCTAAATCGCGATACCCATGAATAAAAATAAAAGTGCAAAAATAATAGCCCCATTAATTGTTATGCCATTATCATATATTGGCGTAGTAATTATAAATGGTTCACATCCTGAATCATTTTTAGATTTTATCGAGACAATACTATTTATAGCGATTATTTCTTTACCTGTAGGTTATGCAGGTTTGTTTCTAATAGTATTGCCTATTGAAAAAATTTTAAAAAAAGGAAAACATACATCCCCCTTCATTCTTATATTATTATGCAGTCTTTGTGGTGGCACTATATTATTATCTCTAGACATATTATTTATGCCAGGTCATGGGGGTTTTGAATTCTCACAGTTCTTATTTGTTTTCCCAATGGGGTTTGCTCTGGGCATGGCTGTTTCACTAAGCTACGTGCTAATATCAGGTATAAAAAATCGTCCAACTTGACCCACATAAGCGCCGTTACGCTTCGCTACACTCTACTTTTGCGTTCAAGTTAACTCAAACGTTATGCTTAAAAAATAAGGAGGAACTGTGCAAGAAATTATAGGATGGGGATTATTGATTATGGGAGGTGCGCTATATCTTGCCCAAGTCATTTCATCCGTCAATTTCCAGTTAGCACAGCGATTGGGTATTCAAGAGAAATCTGAATTTACGGATCAAATATTACAAAGGTCAGAGCGATACACTGCTTATTGGGATTTACTTACACTTGGGTGGTTACCCTTAGCCGGCGTTCTTATGATTATCAATCATGAATGGTGGCCAATAATGTCACTGATTGGCGGTGCAATATATTTAGATACCTCAGGTAGAGAGGCGGCAAAAAATATTAGCTTTCGCCATGAAGGTATTAAAGTCGGCACAGAAAAGCAGAAAAAATTATTTTTTTCGAGTTATATAATTATGGCAGTTATAGCCGTAATCGTCATTACATACTCTGTCAGCGTTCTGGTATCAAGACTTTGAATTCTTACATATCAAAAATCTTTACTAGGAATATCAGCATAACAAGTCAATTAACTGCGACCGCAAAAAGCGCGTCGCGTTATTTCAAACGTTAGGGCTCACAGTCAATTATGCTATGAAGGTTGTATTATTAATCGTCATTTTATTTCTGTTGACAGCGTGCTCGTCAAAGCCATATGCGGTTAAATACACTGAAATTCCTACTGTGGCTGGACAAGAAGAAATATATATAGTGAACCATGGTTGGCATACTGGAATTGTTGTCCCTGCCAAAAAAATTCAAAATCAACTTCCTAAGTTAAGGAAAAGGTTTGGGGATATACCTTATATAGAATTCGGGTGGGGTGATAAGGATTACTATCAAGCTAAAGAAATAACAACAGGCCTAACTCTAAACGCAATACTTTGGCCAACGGAGTCGGTTATCCATGCAGTGGCTGTGCCTAAGAAAGCTGATAAGTATTTCGCAAATAGTATAGTCGAGGTATTATGCCTTAGTGGAAGAGAGTACTCTTCTCTATTACGATTTATTTCAGAAAGTTTTTATAAAGATGAGCATGGTGAAATATTAGAGCTTAAGGGTGGAATATATGGAAATAGTCAGTTTTATAAAGGGGTAGGTAATTTTTATTTCATGAACACATGCAATAAATGGACGGCTAAAGGACTAAAAAGCGCAGGAATGGATATATCTCCTACCTTTAAATTAACTGCTGGCAGTATTATGGATTATATGAAGGAATATAGGCAAGCCCTAACAATGGGTTCCACCGGACATTCAAATGCTGCGCCGCTTCGCACTGCACCTTTTGAATGCCAGTGAACGCAAGCGTTATGCATCAACCTTGAAGAGACACACATGAGTCACGGTCATATTTTAGACGGCATTAGGTACATTCTTCGTAGTCCATCTAACGAAGTAATCGCGTCCTGGCCCGATGATACTAACGTCATCGACACAGACGTTGGTAAGATCAGGATTAAAGATACTGGAGGCAATAAACCAGCTTTAGTCATGGTTCCTGATGGACCCTGCGTCATTGAGCATTTCGAATCTTTGATCACCGAATTGTTGCCTCATTTCAGGGTTATCTGTTTCGATATGCCCGGTCTCGGTTTTTCTTATCCTAGATTAAGTTATGATTTTGGGCTTGAGCAAAATACAAAAATTATCATTTCAGTGATGGATGCACTTAAGATCGAAAGAGCAATACTCTCCTTTTCTTGCTCTAACAGTTATATTGCTATTGCTGTGGCAAAATACTTTCCGGAGCGGGTTTCCAGACTAGTCCTTGCTCAAACACCCTCAATACATGAAATGAAAAATCAATGGACAAAACGCAATGTTCCAAAACCAATACAGCTTCCATATATAGGTCAAACTATTAATGCGATTATGTCTAAAAAAATGGCTTCAATATGGTACGACATGGCCCTACCAAGAGATAGTCAGCACAAAGAAGATTTTGTAAACCTCTCTCTATCTGCTCTTCATTCGGGAGGCTGCTTTTGTCTGGCAAGCATCGTACAGGGTGTCCGTAACGTTGATGATAATGAGCTAAACGGTATAGAGGTTCCAACCACGATGGTATGGGGCAATAAAGACTGGTCTCATAAGAATACAAAATTTGAGAGCTTTCGTGAACATGTGCCTCATTGTGAAATACTTGAATTTGATGGTTGCGGCCACTTTCCAAATTTGGAGCAACCCAGGGCATTTGCTGCATTGTTACGGGATGCTCAGTAATTGCCTAACAAGGCAAATGCACTCGGACGCCAAAAAGCGCCGCACCTTCGTTGCTTTGCTTTTTGCCGCCGGTGATTTGCGGCGTTATGCATATAAGGATTAAAAAATGAAAATAGAATCATCATGGATATTTGACTGCCTTCCAGAAGATATTTACCCTCACTTCTTTTACTCCACAATGGATGACTCGTACCCAATAGCCTTCCGCTTAGGCATACCAAAACCTTTAAGCTGCAAAGTTTTAGAGGGTGAGCCTAAGGTAGGCAACACTCGTCAATGTACTACTGACAAAGGCTATATTCAGCAAAATATAATAGAGCTTGTTGAGAACACTAAACTTGTCTATCAAATGAATGATAGCAATGTCTGGTGTAAAAACTGGGTTAGTTTTTTACAAGACTCATTTATCTTAGAAGCTATCGATGATAATAAAACCAAAGTAAAACGCATTACTGAATTTAGAGGTGTAATACACATACCTGTATTTAGTACAATTGCTTTATGGTTCTCTTTAAAGCAAGCACATCGCTATGCATCCAAAAACTGGCGCAGACTTTCTACAGAAACAAAGAATAGTCGCTTATCTCTAGTCAATTCATAAAAAACTTTTAACAATTATTAAAACATTATATTCAAAGGACAAAATATGGATGCACCACTTACAAAAGGTATTCATCACATCGGTTTAACCGTTTCTAAACTTGAAGAAAGTGCGAAATTTTTTATCTCTTTATTAGGTTGGAATGAGGTGCGCAGGAACAAGGAATATCCCGCTATATTTGTAAGCGATGGCAGTATTATGGTTACTCTTTGGGAAACAAAGGAAGAACCGTCAAACCAGTTTGATAAAAACAAAAACGTTGGGTTGCACCATGTTGCGTTTCACGTTGAAAGTGAAGCGGATTTAAACAACCTTTATGAAAAGCTAGTAAATAGCGGTGTGAAAATTGAGTTTTCACCAGAGTTATTGGGGCCAGGGCCTGCGAAACACATGATATGTTATGAACCAAGTGGCATCCGGATAGAATTCACCTGGCCCGGTATCTAAATTTATAATTAATCAACAATAAAAGTCATCGGACTCATCATTATAAGAGATGAAAATATAATAATTTTACACCTATGATTATAATCATTTGGTCTGCTAGATTTCCTGGCGTATAGATACGCTGTTATTAATTCAATAAACAAGAGCACTATTATGTTACGTTACAGTATTATTATATTTTCAATATTATGCATATCTTTCACAAATGTCGTTATTGCATCTCAGCAATATCAGTCCAAGTATGTTGGCCAGGAAAAGCGGCTGATTAAAAGCCTTTCTAAAGATGATATCGAGCAGCTCAAAAATGGTAAAGGCTGGGGTTTAGCTAAAGCCGCTGAATTAAATGGTATGCCGGGACCTTCACATATCTTACAGATGAAAGATGAGATATCACTTTCGAAAGAACAGGAAGAAAAGATTCGCTCACTGTTTGAGGACATGAAATCCAAAGCGATTCCGTTAGGAAATGAATTGATTGGATTAGAGAGAAAGCTTAATGAATCATTTGCAAATAGAACAATAACAAGTGAACTTTTAGATCAGCAATTAAGTTCTATTTCTGAAGTGCGTAAAAACCTTCGCTACGTACATCTTCAAACTCATCTGGTCACACCAACAATTCTCACGGCTGAACAAATACATAAGTATAATCAACTGAGAGGTTATGGATCTGATGATGCCTGTGATAACCCACCTAAAGGCCATGACAGTAAAATGTGGAAGGAGCATAATGATTGCCAGTGATAGTGGCCAGGCAGGACGAAAATTACGATATAACAATTGATAAAAATCAAGGCGCAGACTCCTTGAAACTAACAAAAACTCCCCGCTTTGATGTAGATCATTTATTTTCAACTGTATTAATACAAAATGGTCATTCTTTTGTTGACAGTGTTTTAAATGAACCTAGCACAATATGTAAATACTTTCGGTCAGGCGATGCTGGCGCGTTATGGAGAACGTGTACATAAGATTGCCATTGATGCCGGGCTTACCTGTCCCAATCGTGATGGCACCATCGGTCGTGGTGGTTGCACATTTTGTAACAATGTTTCATTCAGTCCCAACGGGCGAAGACCCAATCAGATTGCTGATCAGATCGAAGCGGGTCGACAGGTCATAAGAAAACGCACCGGTGCAAAAAAATATATCGCTTATTTTCAGGCTTATACCAATACCTATGCTGATGTTCGTGAGCTCACTCGATTATATGATGAGGCCTTGAGAGAACCTGATGTTATTGGACTGGATATAGGCACCCGACCTGATTGTGTGCCGGATGATGTGCTCGATCTACTGGTTGATTATCAACAACAGGGATACGAGGTCTGGCTGGATCTCGGTCTGCAGTCCGCTTTTGATGCCACGCTAAAACATGTCAACAGAGGCCACGGTTTTGCTGAATATAAAGAGGCAACGTTAAAAGCTCGCAGTCGCGGAATCAAAGTATGCACGCATCTTATCCTGGGGTTACCGGGTGAATCTACCGAACATCATATAACGTCACTTGAGCGTGTGCTTGACCTTGGTGTTGATGGTCTTAAGTTTCATCCGTTACATGTTGTTAAAGGCACGCAGCTTGCTAATGAGTGGCGACGTGGTGAGTATCAGCCGCTGACCATGGATGAATATGTTCTTGATGTTGTTGAGCTGATTAATCGCACACCTGATGAGGTTATCTTTCATCGTCTGACCGGCACAGCGTCATCAAATGTTTTGCTTGCGCCGCAGTGGTGTTCGAAAAAATGGCAGGTGCTCAATAGCATAACGACAGAGCTTGCCAAACAGGCTAAACACGTGAAACACATTGCCAGCAATAAAGATGAAAGTTCTGATCTGCTGTTAGCCGCAGATTTAGCTTTTGTACCAGTATGAAAGCGAGTGCTAATCATGATGAATAAAAAAACTGATAATACCAATGCTAATGAAGCAGATTTTGATAGAAAAGATCACTGGGAGCGTGTCTATTCAGATAAGAAATCTACCGAAGTAAGCTGGTATCAACAGCACCCGGAGTGTTCGCTTGATCTGATCAGGGCGACAGGCATCGATAAAACCGCCCGTATCATTGATATTGGTGGCGGGGCATCCACGCTGGTCGATTTTCTGCTGGATGCTGGTTATCAAAATTTATCGGTACTTGATATCGCTCATAGTGCAATCGAACAGGCGAAATCTCGGCTTGGTGATCGTGCTGATAAAGTTGAATGGCTTGAGTCTGATATAACAAAATTTTCACCGGCGTTAGCCTTTGATCTTTGGCATGACCGTGCGGTATTTCATTTTCTTAGCGATGAAGATGATCTCTTAAGTTATGTGTCTACACTGACTAATGCATTAAACCCAGGTGCAGATGTGATCATTGCTACCTTTGGCCTTGATGGGCCCGAAAAATGCAGTGGTCTCGACGTGGTGCGTTACAGCCCTGAAACCATGTCGGCCGTACTGGGTGAAAATTTTCAACTGGTTGAAACCAGCACTGAAGTGCATACCACGCCGACTGAGGCTTCACAGAGTTTCGTTTATTGTCGATTTAAAAGAGTGTAATAACTACTATGGAACTTGTCTGTCCTGCGGGTAATTTACCTTCACTGAAAGCAGCCGTTGATAATGGCGCTGATGCGGTGTACATGGGTTTTAAGGATGACACCAATGCACGTCATTTTGCCGGGCTTAATTTTGACGATAAACGCGCACAGGAAGGGATTGTTTATGCCCATGATCGTGGTACAAAAGTATTTGTTGCTATCAATACTTACCCGCAACCCTCCGGCTGGTCACGCTGGAAGAAGTCGGTTGACCATGCGGCTGAACTGGGCGTTGATGCTTTGATCCTTGCCGATATAGGTGTCATGGATTATGCCCGTGAACGCTGGCCAGATCTGCGTCTGCATCTATCGGTGCAGGCCTCGGCAACGAATGCCGAAGCGATTAATTTTTATTTTAAAAATTTTGGCATTCAGCGTGTTGTTCTGCCACGTGTGTTGTCGCTTAAACAGGTAAAACAGGTGGCAGAAAGCAGTCCGGTACCGATCGAAGTATTTGGTTTTGGCAGTCTCTGTGTGATGGTTGAAGGCCGTTGTATGCTGTCTTCGTATGTTACTGGCCGATCACCCAATACTTTTGGTGCCTGCTCACCGGCTAATGCCGTGAGCTGGAATGAGACGCCTGACGGTCTTGAAACCAGGCTTAACAATATTCTTATCGACCGACATGGCGAAGGCGAGTCGGCCGGTTATCCCACCTTATGTAAAGGCCGTTTTAATGTTAGCGGTAATACCTATTACGCTATCGAAGAACCGACCAGTCTGAACACTTTAGAATTGCTGCCTGAATTACAGTCTGTCGGTGTGGCGGCGATCAAGATCGAAGGCCGGCAACGCAGCCCGGCCTATGTGGCGCAGGTAACAAAAGTATGGCGAGATGCCATCGATCACTGTACGAAAAACCCTCAGGCTTATCGACCACAGTCAGACTGGATGGAAGCGCTGGAGAAAGTGTCCGAAGGTTCGCAGACCACACTGGGTGCTTATCATCGGCCCTGGCAATAGAAAGCAGTGAATAATGAATAATGAATAGTGAATAATGGAAGAGTGAAGCAATGCAAAAACATTTCTGTTTTATGATTTTAAAAAATTTTCATTTTTCACTTTTCATTTAAAAGCGGTATCTTTATAAGAGAATGAGAGTGAATATGAAACAGATGCTACAAAATACATTTGCACCAAAGTTATCACTCGGGCCGCTTTTATATTACTGGCCGCGTGAGGATGTTTTTAAGTTCTACGAGGCTATTGCCGATACTGCGGTAGATATTGTTTACCTGGGCGAGACGGTTTGTTCTAAACGCCGTTTACTGAAACCGGATGCCTGGTTACAACTGGCGGTCATGCTTGAGGATGCTGGCAAGGAAGTGGTGTTATCTACATTAACTTTGCTGGAAGCGAATTCCGAATTGAGCTCGCTGCGGAAGATCTGTGACAATGCACAATACATGGTTGAAGCCAATGATATGACAGCGGTTCATCTGATGTCCGGGAAAAAGCCTTTTGTTACCGGACCTGCGGTTAATATCTATAACTCCCGCACACTTGAAGTGCTGGCACGTTCTGGTCTGAAACGCTGGACGTTGCCAGTCGAGTTATCAAAAGACACGCTGACTATAATGCACCAGGACAAACCGCCAGGTGTGGAAACAGAAGTGTTTGTTTTCGGTCGGCTGCCACTGGCTTATTCCGCCAGATGTTTTACCGCACGTTCACATAATCTGCCAAAAGATGATTGTCAGTTCCGTTGTCTCGATGATGCTGATGGCTTGATGTTACGCACTCGTGAAGATGAATCATTTCTTGTGCTTAACGGTATTCAAACGCAATCAGCTAAAACACAAAATCTGATCAGGGATATCGATGATTTTATTAATCTTGAGATCGATGTATTACGCATCAGTCCGCAGTCAAAAAACACGCAACAGATTATTGAGATTTTTGATGACTGCCTGCATGGAAGAGTAAGCAGTGATGAAGCAGAAAAATCACTTCAGCCGTATATCATGTCGGGCGAATGCAACGGTTACTGGCATGGCGAAGCGGGTATGGATAGTACAAAAATGAATGAAGAACAAGGTTATGCCTAATGGATTTATCTCAAACGACAAGTCATTTTAGTGATAAGTACAAATTGGGTAGTCCTTTCGATCTTGATAATGAAGCGGCGTATCATGCCTGGCTTGAAAACAAGATGGACGATTATCCGCAGGATATCAGCGATATTATCGTAGAAGTTAATGATCCACGAAAGTTAAGTACAGCTGAATATAAAGTCATCCGTGACCTGATCAAAAAAACCAATATGGCAATCTATGCGGGGAACACAGGCGATGATCCTGATAAAGATATACCCGATAAACTGGCCCAGCAGTTTGAGCTGTTTCGACCTGATGACAATATGGGCGCTGACGACGGCATTACCGCACTCAGGGTAGCCAGTGATGAATGGCGTGGTGAATATATTCCATACACAAATAAGTCTATCCACTGGCATACTGATGGTTATTACAATACGCTGGATCAGCAGATTAACTCTCTGTTATTGCATTGCGTTTCACCGGCAGCGAGCGGAGGTGAAAATGCATTGCTTGATCATGAGATAATATACATCCGTCTGCGGCAGCATAATCCTGATTATATCCGCGCTCTAATGCAGCCGGATGTGATGATGATTCCCGCTAACATAAATAAACAGGGTGAAATGATCCGTCCCGATCGATATGGTCCGGTATTTTCTGTTTCGGATGTTGGCGACCTCCATATGCGTTACACAGCACGAACCCGTAGTATCGAATGGAAACAGGATCCGCTTGTTCTTGAGGCTGTTGCACTCATGCAGGACTATCTGCATACAGATTCACCCTATATCTATAGAGGCACACTGCAATCGGGTCAGGGCCTGATCTGTAATAATGTTCTGCATGACCGTTCAGGTTTTGAAGAAGATGAAGATCATAAACGTCTGTTGTACAGGATGCGTTATTTTCAGCGTATCGCAGGTACTTGAAGTCGTTTGTTAACTACCTGCTATCGTACGGCCACTGACTACAGGATGCAGATATAAAGTTATTGATTTAAAGGAATAATGCCCATGTAACTGTTGCCAGTGTTGCAATTGCGATGGCTACTACGGCGATTGCAACGCAGCCGGTACAGAAATTTCCTACTGATTGTGTTGTTGTGTTCATTTCATTGTCTCCGTTTTTTTACATTTGCGACCTAAAAACTACATTTTATGTCATGGTTAAGTTATATAATTCCCTGAGTTTTAAATAAAGTCAATACTAACATGGTTTTTTTTATGATTTATGGGTCAGAGTGCAGGATCTAAATGTTTGAATTAATGTTAATGCGTCATGCCAAGTCAGACTGGCATAGTCATACGGCTGATATCGATAGACCTTTGAACGAAAGAGGACGTCAGGATGCATTCCGTATGGGCGAACATCTGAAGCAAGTGGGGATTGTGCCTGACAGGATGGTCGTCTCTTCAGCGCAACGTACACAGGAAACAGCCAGACTGTTATTAGAAAGCCTTCCACTGGCTGAAGAGGATATTATCGTCGATAAAGCGCTTTATCTGGCTGATACTGATACGCTGTGTGATACCGTTGAACTTTATGCGAGTGATAATCAACGATTACTGATCCTGGCGCATAATCCCGGTATGGATTACCTG
This sequence comes from uncultured Gammaproteobacteria bacterium, assembly GCA_913065105.1. Taxonomy (GTDB): domain Bacteria; phylum Pseudomonadota; class Gammaproteobacteria; order SZUA-229; family SZUA-229. The sequence continues at coordinate 10,878 of CAJXZZ010000029.1, forward strand.
GTGAGTTATCTTGCCAGTACATCACCGCCACTAACTGCTAGTGGCAAGCTGATGACCACCTGTGCGCTGGCCTGTTTTTCTATGAACTCGCTCGAAACATTAAAAAAACCCGGTCAGGCTACATTAACAAACCTGTTTCGTTCTGGGGAGATTGCCAGGCCGGAGTAAAACCAGACGCTAAGGTGGATTTATGAAAAAGACTGAAAACAAAAGTGACAAAGCGCCGAGTCATCTTGTTATAGGTCTGCTGACGTTTCTTATGTTTATACTATTTATGAGTGTGTGGATGTATTTCTCCGTTTAATAAAACATAAAAGTTATTCTGTTAAACATTACGATTTCTGACTCTTTAAGAGCTCTGTTATTTTTTCTGCATCTGCCGGCTTACCAAAGTAATAACCCTGGCCAAAATCACAACCCAGGTGTTTTAAATAGGCCAGCTGTTCTTCTGTTTCAATACCCTCAGCGACAACTTTGAGTTTTAGGCTATGCGCCATGGCAATGGTAGCGTTTATTAGTTCGCGATCGGCGGGGTCACTCGTTATGTCACGGATAAAACTGCGGTCAATTTTTAGTACATCAAAGGGATAATTACGCAGATAGCTGAGTGAAGAGTAACCGGTGCCAAAGTCGTCCATGGCAATACTTACATCTAGATCATTTAATTCGGTTAATGCACTAGCAATATAGGCGTGTCCACTCATTAACACTCCTTCAGTAATTTCTAGCTCCAGAGATTTGCCCGCGACGTTCGCCTGTTCGAGCGCACTTTCAACAAAGTTGACCAGCTCAGGATCACGAAACTGGCGTGGTGACAGATTTACGGCGACACGAATTTCAGGGTCACAGTCCCGTTGCCATTTTGCTACCTCGGCAAGTGCTTCTTTTAATACAAATTCACCGAGAGACACGATCAGACCGGTTTGCTCACTTACGGGAATGAACTCATGTGGCGAGACCTGACCGAGTACCGGGTTTTGCCAGCGAAGCAGGGCTTCGGCGCCGATTATCCTGCCGCTGCTAATCTCGACTTGAGGCTGGTATACGACGGTAAACTCATTTCGCTCTAGTGCATCATGAATCTGTTCTTCCAGTGCCAGACGTCTGGAGACCGCCTGGTTCATGGCATCGGTATAAAATGAATAGGTGTTGCGCCCGAGGTCTTTTGAGTGATACATGGCTGAGTCTGCGTTGCGCAGAAGATCTGATGCATTATCACCATCTTCAGGGAACACCGAAATACCGAGACTGGCGGTAAGCATTAATTCACGCTCATCTATTCTGAACGTATCTCTTAAGCGATTAAGCAAGTTCTCTGCAACTGGGAGAACATCGGTCGCATTAGTTAGCCCACTGAGAAGAATGATGAATTCATCGCCGCCGAGTCGTCCGACGGTATCGCCGCTGCGTGTGATCTTGCGTAATCGTTCAGCGGCCTCAATCAACAGTTTGTCGCCAGTCTCATGCCCAAGGGTATCATTGACTTTTTTGAAGTCATCCAGATCCAGAAATAATACCGCCACCTTTTCATCCTTACGCTTTGCTTCGTTTATAAGCTGCGTTAGCCGGTCAAGTGCCAGGAAGCGATTGGGCAGGTCTGTTAAGGTATCAAAATGTGCCTGATGCAGGATACGTTCATCCTGTTTTTTACGTTCGGTAATATCAAGGATGGTAGCACTGAAATAAAGTTTGCCATTGCTCTTCCAGCTGCTGAGCGTTAACTGTATTGGAAACACCTCATTGTTTTTTCGTAAACCGTAAACTTCATGTGTCTCGCCATTGCCAGAAATTGCTTCATTTTCTATTGCCAGCTTGAAACCTTTATTATGGGAGTGTAAATGCTGTTCAGGAATCAACATGGTCAGCGATTTACCGATAACCTCATCGGATGAGTAACCAAATATATGTTCAGCACCAGTGTTCCATTCCGAGATAGTGCCTTCTTCCCCTGTGACCAGAATAATACCTACTACTGCAGATTGAAATATTGAGCGAAATTTTTCTTCATTCGCTATTAATGCAAGTTTGGCTTGAAGCTGATCGGTGATATCACGGATCGTACCTAAGACTTGATCCTGGCCATTAATTTCAATCCGTTTGCCGATGATTTCAGAGGTAAACGTTGTTCCGTCTTTGCGCTGCAGTAGCACCTGAACCGGTAGACCTTCTTTACTGCTTTTTGAGCGGGCAAATGATGATGTGTCCTGCTCGGGTGCTTTCATGTCAAAAACGGTCATCTGCAGAAGTTCTTCTTCAGAATATCCCATCATTTTACAAAAGGTTTCATTGACAAAAGTGTAGTTTCCTTCAGGGTCTGCAACGGTTATACCTTCAGTAGACTGGTTTGTTATGGCTTTAAACTTGCGTTCATTGGCTTCAGTTTTCTCTTTCAGTAAGGTCAGTTCTTTTTCTATTTTTTTACGCTCTGTGATGTCGGTTAATGATTGCACCATGCCACTGTTTTTATCGCCCACTCGGATCGGCGCCAGTGATGCAAGAAACCACTGTTGTTTTTCCGGGAACAGCACAATATGATTTTCTAACGAATAGCCCTGCTTAATTGCGGTGCACAATTCGCAATTTTTCTCAGATAGTGTGCTGGGGTGAAAAAAATCATGCACTGGTTTATGTATGAGCTGGTGTGCCTGTTTTCCGCTGTGTTCTTCAGCAGCCCTGTTGACCTGTGAGATCACTCCATGGTTATCAACCACTATCGCTGGATGGGGGATGGCAACATAACTGCTCGAACTTTTTGCTAGAACACTAAAGGGTTCTATTAGCGTTGTTTGTACTATTGCCTGGTATATCATCCAGAAAGAGAGAAATTTAAAAAGATGTCCGATGACAAATGCTAAGCCATCAAAGTCTGTGTACAGCGTGAAAGAGAGTTCGGCAAAAATGGTTAACACTAGTGATGTGAGCATGTAATAGAGCACTCTGGCAGCCAGATATTCTCTTAACCTGATGTAGGCAAAGACGGCAACCGCGAGCAGACCGATGATCAGGTATTCAGTATTGACCTTGAATGCTGTTAACCCTTCAGGGGTAATCATTAAGGGCTCTTTTAATGTGAGCGATGCCCACATGACCAGGAAGGCCAGACCTGCACAAAAAAAAGTCATTAATTGGGCATTTAGTTTTCGTTTTAAAAAAAACAATGCCGTTAACAGCAGTAGCGCTTCAAAAAGGCGAGTATAGATCCAGAAGTGTAATGTTACTCCGGCATCCGCTACGGCAAAAAATGGCATCTCTTTTAAAGTAAAGGTGTGCCAGGTGTCGAGTACAGCAATCCAGAAATAGCCTATACCAAGGTAAACCAGGAAATCATTATGGGTAAAGCGACGTGTGTTCCATGCGATTACCATCATGAGAATGCCGACAGCGACAGAAAACAGCTCCGCCAGTGTGTGGAACAGGATCACACTGTACTGCCAACGAATAAATGCCAGGAACAGTACCGCCAGAAGGGGGGGGATAAAACTTCTAAAAATGACTGATTTCAAATTCCTTGCATCCTTATCCTTGTATATAAAACAGCGAGATATCTTAGAAGTGGTAATAAGACGTTGATTCACTTCAACCAATCCCAATTATAGAATAATAATAAAATATTGGCTGTAAAGTTATCGTTTTTCGGTTTTTAGGTCTTTTTACTCATGGTTAAAGTGCAATTGAAGTTTGTTACCTGAATAAACGTTCATATACCGGCAGACCTTTCTTTAACAAAGATTCGAAGTAAGCCGGCACTTTATGTGAATCCATATCGAGGCCATCGAGAAAGTTTTTTACATATAACCCTAGCTCAGTATCGCCCTGCATATGCAAACGCCGGCTGAAAAATAAAGTATCTGTATCTTCCTGGCGGCTTGCCAGCAACAGGTAGTTATATACGGTTCCTTGCAAAGTAAGGTCGGGGGAATGATTTTTATCTGCAGCGGCTAATCTATTTTTATCTAGAGTAAATCGGTATTCAAAACCAGCGTCTTCAATAGAGATATGTATTATTTTTCCTTGCATGAAATCCAGTTCACCTTGTTTTAATTCATTGCTAAACATCCTGTTCAGTGTTGATACTAATACCTTATTATGTACAAAAGCAGGCAGAATTTTTAGTGGTAATGACAGTGCTGCAGGCAATAGCGGATGTGACTTCTCTTTTTTAGTGGATATTTTCATGTGACTTCGCCTGTTTACTATTTTTAGTTTGAAGCAGTTTGTTTGCAGCGGCTCAACCAGTAATTATGTATCCGCGTATCGTCATTTAATTCCGGATGAAATGATAAGGCGATATGTTTTCCCGCGCCTATCATTACGACTTCATCGTTATGGCTAGCTAACACTTCGACCTCTGGTGACAGTTCTTCGATGCCGGGTGCACGAATAAACTGCGCATGAAAAGGCCGGTGATCAAAGTTTAGTGTTACATCTGCAGTAAAACTATGTACCTGCCGTCCGTAAAAATTACGTCTGGCCTTGAAAGCGATTAATTTAAGCGGTGTTACACGTTTATCGTCGACTTCATCTGCCATCAAAATTAAACCAGCGCATACCCCCAAAACAGGATGGTTCTCAGCAAACGATTTGATCGCTGGATAGAAACCGTATTCCTGCATCAGTAAACTGATGGTGGTCGATTCACCGCCCGGTATAATTAGCGCAGAACATGCTTGCAGTTCGCCTGGTTTGCGTATCAGGCGTGATTCGACACCAAGCCTGGAAAGGCTCTTTACATGTTTTTGGTAAGCTCCCTGTAACGCCAGCACACCCACGGTAATAGTCATCTGTTTTATCTAGCAGGGCTTACCAGCCTCTGGCCGCCAGACGTTCTTCCTCGGGTATTTCTGACATTTCTAAACCTTTCATACCGGGTTGTAATCCACGGCTGACTTCCAGTAATACGGTAGCATCATCAAAGTGTGTCGTTGCCTTAACGATGGCTACTGCACGAGCGGCGGGATCCTCAGATTTAAAGATACCGGAACCGACAAATACCGCCTGTGCGCCTAATTGACGAACCAGTGCGGCGTCTGCGGGTGTGGCAATGCCACCGGCTGAAAAGTTAGGTACGGGCAGCTCACCGTGTTCTGCGACATAACAGACCAGGTCGTAAGGCGCGCCCATGTCTTTGGCCACACTCATCAGTTGTTCTCTGCCAAGTGTGGTCAGGCGTTGCATTTCATTTTGCAGGGCGCGCATGTGGCGAACCGCTTCAACGATGTTGCCGCTGCCGGCTTCACCCTTGGTACGTATCATGGCTGCGCCTTCGCCGATACGCCGCAGGGCTTCACCAAGGTTGGTGGCGCCGCAGACGAAAGGTACTTTGAAGTCGTGTTTGTAGATATGGTTCGCTTCATCGGCGGGTGTCAGTACTTCGGATTCATCAATAAAATCAACTTCCAGTGCCTGTATTATCTGTGCTTCAGCAAAGTGACCGATGCGGCATTTGGCCATTACCGGAATGGAAACAGTGTCCTTAATCTGCTGGATCATGTCAGGATCTGACATACGGGCCACGCCGCCATCACGACGAATATCGGACGGGATACGCTCTAGTGCCATTACTGCGCAGGCGCCAGCATCCTCGGCAATCTTTGCCTGCTCGGCATTGGTCACATCCATAATCGTGCCGCCTTTGAGCATTTCGGCGAGGCCAACTTTTACCTTAAAGTCGTCGTTTGCATAAGGCGTACTTTCATTGTTATTATTTTTCATTGCAGCTCTTTGTTCGGTTGGATTATTTCAACGGCGAAATAATAAAGGTGGAGAAACGGACATATTCGTAAGCTAGAGCTTATCTGTCCATGATGTAAGTCAAAGAGTGGTGAAATAAGCGGGCATAAAGGCGATAACCCAGCTTCAGCCAGGGTTTTCATTGCCGATTGATGTGTATCATTCGTGTTAGTAAATATAAAGGGTATTCTTGCTATCGCTGATTATGTTTCGCGCTAGCCAGAAAACCAGTAATTTAATTAATTTATAGAGTTATAAGTTCATGTTAAATATTGAAGGTGAAGTTGTAGATTCAAAACCAGATGATTTTGGTCCACCGATATTACGTTTAGGTTTCAGGCCGTTTTTTCTCTCGGCAGGGGTTTTTTCCATCATCGCAATGGCCATCTGGATGGCTTCTTATGTGTTTTCTGTCGAGTTTACTTTTTCAGGACTATCACCAAACTTATGGCATGCCCATGAGATGATGTTTGGTTATGTTATGGCGGTGGTAGCTGGTTTTTTACTCACGGCGATAAAAAACTGGACCGGGGTAGAAGTGCTGCGTGGTAAATCGTTAGGCTTTTTGTTCTCGCTCTGGTTAGTTGCACGTCTATTGCCGTTAACTGGTTTGATGATACCGATAGAAGTTATTGCTGTTGTGGATGTCGCGTTTTTATTCTTGCTGGCGATAGTTTGTTTACGCCCCGTGCTGAAGGTCAAACAATATAAGCAGGTAGGTATCGTTTCAAAAATATTTTTATTGATGTTGTGTAACATTACTTTTTATCTAGGTGTTACCGGTATTCTTGCAGAAGGTGTGCAGTGGGGATTGTATTCAGCGCTGTATATGATCATCGCTTTAATCTTTGTTATGTTGCGTCGTGTTATGCCGATGTTTATTCAAAACGGTGTCGATGGTGAGGTAGCGTTAAAAAATCGTGCCTGGGTGGATCATGCAAGTTTGGTACTACTGGTGTGTTTATGGATCAGTGATGTATTTACTGGCTATGATACTTTGACTGCAATTTTCGCAGTGATGTTAACTTTATTACATGCGTTAAGGCTGCATGGTTGGTATAGCAATAAAATCTGGAGTAAATCGCTGGTATGGATTTTGGTGGCGGCTTACGCATTTTTTATTCTAGGCTTTTTGCTAAAAGCATTATCGATAATATCGGGTATCTCACCTTTTTTATCAGTACATGCTTTTACTATGGGCGGCATCGGTTTGCTGACCATCGGTATGATGTCACGTGTTTCTCTTGGGCACACCGGTCGCAGTGTTTTTGAACCGCCCGCCATCGTTTTCTGGAGTTTTGCGATATTATTACTTGGCGTTGTAGTACGCGTGGCGTTTCCATTAATTAACATGGATCTATATGTTTACTGGATCGGCATATCGCAGCTGTTATGGATAATGGCATTTGCTATCTTTGTTTTTGTCTATGCACCGATGCTGTTGAGTGCGAGGGTTGATGGTAGAGATGGCTAAGGGTATTAATTTTTTTGTCACGATCTCTTAACGGTTAAGTAATTATAACAGTCAAGATCTATCGTTAAAAAATGGATAATGATAATCGATGAATACAAAATTAAATATCGGTTTAGCGCTGGGTAGTGGCTCGTCAAGGGGCTGGTCACACATAGGTATTATCAATGAGCTGTCAAAGCTTGGCATTAAACCCAATATCGTATGTGGAACGTCTGTCGGCGCTATGGTCGGTGCTGCTTACGTAACGGGTAATATTGAAAAACTGGAAACATGGGCCTGTTCTTTAACAAAATTTGATGTTGCGAGATTTCTTGATATCAATACCTCGATGACAGGTTTTGTTAACACAGAAAGGTTTCACCATTTCTTAAATGAGAACATAGCTGGTGATGATGATCTCATTGAAGATCTTCCAAAAGTTTATGCGGCTGTCTCAACAGATCTGGAAACAGGGAGAGAGGTCTGGTTAAGAGAGGGTTCCCTGGTACAGGCGGTATGGGCATCTATGTCAATGCCAGGGCTTTTTCCTGCAATCAGACATGATAATCGGTGGCTGGTAGATGGTGGATTGGTCAATCCGGTACCCGTTTCCGTTTGTCGTGCATTAGGTGCTGACATCGTAATCGCGGTAAATCTAAATGGTGATATCGTCGGTAAACATTTTATTAAATCTACTGATAAATCTAAAACGGGAAAAAACCAAAAAGAAAGTGTGAGTGGGAAACTAACCGAGCTGGTAAGAGAATATACTAGCTTGTCTTTTTTTGATGATGAAGAAGATGAGGAACAGCCACCGAGCTTGCTGAATGCCATCGCAGCCTCCGTCAATATAACTCAGGACAGAATAACCAGAAGCCGTATGGCGGGTGATCCTGCGGATATAATTTTTTCGCCAAAATTATCAGATATCGGTCTTTTGGAGTTGTATCGTGCCGACGAAGCTATAGCAGAAGGCAAGAAGTGCGTACAGAGAAAGACCGCCGAGATCGAATACGTACTTGGCAGAGCCTGACAGATTAAAAACCCGCTTTATCTAAAATGCATTTATTCCTTATGTTTTATGCCTGTTGTTTGTTGTGGTCATACTATGCTGGTGGTTAACTATCATTTATAAAGACTTTTAGTGATTTTACCGCATTAAAGTCCCATCCATATAAGGGGCTTTTTTTATGTCAAAAAAAGAGTAAGATTTTGCTAATAGACTTTCCTGGAGTAAATCATGCGATCAATTTTCCGTTTATTCATTTTCAGCCTTTTTATTCTGGCATTTAACAGTCATGCATCTGATCTGGCAAAAGAAAAACGCTGGGCCGATCAGGTGGTCGAAGCAATCATAGATGGTGACGCTGTCTGGTTAAATGATGGCAAAAGAGACTTTCTGGGGATCTATACCGAAGCGGAAGAAAATAAAAACCGCGCGGTTATCGTGATGCATGGAACCGGCGTACATCCCGACTGGCAGCAGGTGATACAACCACTGCGCGTTGGTCTGACCGAACACAACTGGAACACATTATCGATTCAGATGCCGGTACTGGCTAACGATGCTGAATATGTGGATTATGCGCCTCTGTATGATGAAGTAGCCCCCCGCATAAATGCAGCCCTTAAGTATTTAAGAGGCGAGGCTATGAAAGAAATAATATTGATCGGCCATAGCAAGGGTTCTACGATGAGTGCTTATTATCTTTCCGCTAGCAAAGAGCCAGTCAACGGTTTTGTTGCTATCGGTATGTCCGCCTTTGGCAAAGACCCACGCATGAACGCTGTGTTATCGCTGGAAAAAATTCATATTCCGGTGCTGGACCTGTATGGCACTGAGGATCTGGATACTGTCATTGCATCCGCAGATTCACGGGTAGCCGCCGCCAAAAAAGCCGGTAATAAAAATTACACTCAGATCCAGATAACAGGCAATCACTTTTTTGATGGACATGATGATGCTCTGCTGGAAACAGTCGCGCAGTGGCTGGAAAAAAATTCTGCAGATTAAGTTCATCTTTAGTGCATGATTGCACTGTCTTCCTGGCTCCTTGAGATATATAGTTTATCCCTGAGCATAAAAAAGGCCGGTCAAAGACCGGCCTGATACATACAGTTGTTCGTATGTTTATAATTTACAGCCAGACTGTTTATCCTTAAAACCAATAGCATAAAGCAGTTTGGTCGCTGGACAGAACCCGGTAAAACCCATCTGGAACAGGTTAGCACCGACAAAGAAGGTGAGCCATAACCAGCTCATTGCCATCAGGTTTACTTGTCCCATAAAATGCGCCGCCAGCAGGCTTCCCATGATAACAAGGCCGGCAAAAACTCCAATAACACTAAATACTTTCATTTTTTATCCTCTATATGGATTATTAAAACAGGTTGTACCAGAGGTGGTCATTATTACACGAAAAGCAGGTGCTGAGAAATTAAAAATGAGCTAATACTTAAGGATGGCTTTGCTCATAATAGCCATTCAGTAGTCACCGAAATTCCTTAACTATCAGAAGAACAGCGCTTGTTTATTCCCATGTATAACGTAAATTTATTGTCTCACAGTGTTGTTCGCTCTCAAACCTGGCAGGTAATCTATCAGGAATTATGGAATGTCAACGGAGTCACAGATGATCAAAAATGCTGCACTTCCTGCACTTAGATAATTGATCTTATTCAATCGACTTGTTATGTTTTCAAGACTTTTTCTAAAAGCGGTCAAGTCACTATTAAAGCGTATTTTATGATTATTATGCTATTAATACACATATCTGGTGTGGTCGGTGTTTATCAGTCCAGTCAAACAATAATAAAAATTTCTGATGTTGTCAGTGTTGGTTGTTATTAAATGCGTCATCGTATGGTGCATCAGTATCGATATTACGATATACGGGTAATTGTGTTAATGGTTATGTTATTAGTGAGGATTAGTAAGGATGCCTAAATCATCTTCCTCCTTGTTCCTTAAAGGAGTATTTGGTCATTTAACTTCAGATCAAGAGCAAGCGTTGGTGCGGGTTATGCTCGGCGTGCTGGCTACAATCTACATCTATTATATTCACTACAGTGGATGGATGGGAGGTATATCCGTTGATGCTATTTATGGCGCCAATATTTATGTGGCGGGGGCAGTAAGTCTCGTTATTTCATCATTTTTTCTCGACAGAGGAAAAAAAACTCAACGCGTAATCAGCATATTTCTCGACACTATTGCGCTAACCTATTTTCTTATTATTGGTGGACTGGTAACGGCGGCAATGTACGGAGGTTATCTATGGGTGGCGATTGCCAACGGCCTGCGCTTTGGACGTTATTATCTATATTTTGCAACCATTATCAGTATTATTTTTTTTGCAATAGTCCTCGTCTTCAGTGAATTTTGGCAGCAACGAAGTGTGATGGGTGTGGGCTTGATGTTGTGGTTAGTGTTATTGCCTTTATACATATTGAAATTGTTACTCAAGCTGGAAGATGCGGTTGTAAAAGCTGATAGTGCTAATGAAGCTAAAAGTCATTTCCTGGCTAACATGAGTCATGAAATACGAACACCCTTAACAGGAATTTTAGGGTTTTCAGAAATATTACGAGATGGTAATTTAAAAATGGCAGAAAGGGCAGAATGTATATCGTTGATTAGCAAAAGCGGTAAACATCTATTAAGTATTATTAACGATATTCTAGATATATCAAAGATAGAAGAAAATAAAATCGAACTGGAAAGTATAGAATTTAATATTTTTCACCTGATTACTGATATCAAATCTATTATTTATCCTCAGATCATAGAAAAAAATATTGCGTTTACTGCTCGCTATGACTTCCCATTTCCAACGACGATGCTGGGTGATCCGCTGAGAATAAAACAGGTGTTAATCAATCTATTCAGTAATGCTATAAAATTTACTGAAGATGGAAAAATATCAATCCGATTATCATACGATGCATCTGAAGCCTTAATAGTTATGGAGGTATCTGATACTGGTATCGGTATGACGAAAGAACAAAGTGAGAAAATTTTTGAGGAATTTCAACAGGCCGATTCATCGACTACGCGTAAATACGGCGGTACTGGTTTAGGTCTGTCACTCTCAAAACAGCTTGCTGAAAAAATGGGAGGGGCTATCGAAGTTAGTAGCTTGATCGGCGTGGGAAGTAAATTTTTCTTTAGTTTTCCGTATTACCCATCCAGCAATGAAGTGCTGGTGTATGCAGAGGGGATAGCAGATAAAGAAGACCGTAATGAAACGATACGACATGAGAAAGTGAAAGGTAAAGTACTGCTGGCAGAAGATAACTTAATCAATCAGATGCTGTTAAAACTCTTTATCGGTGAAACAGGCGCGGAAGTTGACATCGTTGATGATGGTAAAAAAGCAATAGGGAAAACGATGACAGGATCATATGACCTGGTGTTTATGGATATGCAGATGCCTGTTATCGGTGGGCTGGAAGCGATTAAAACGCTGAGGGAAAATGGTTATAAAGGTGCGATTGTCGCATTAACAGCTAATGCGATGAAGGAGGACATGCTGCAATGCCAGCAAGTAGGTTGCGATGGTTTTTTGACAAAACCGGTTGACAGGAATCAGTTGAGACAAGTGATTACTCAGTACCTGAAGGTAGTTACCCTGGTTGAGTGTGAAGATGAGATATATTCAGAATTAGAGGACTGTGAATCTAGATTAAAAGTTTTATCTGTGGAATATGCGCAGGGGTTACCTGATCTTGTGAAAAAATGTGAGGATCTGCTTCAGGACAACTACATAGACGAGTTCAAGTCGGAGATACATCAACTAAAAGGTCTGGGTGGTGCAATGGGTTATCCACAAATGACAGAGGCTGCTGGCGAGCTCGAATTTGCGCTAGTGAAGCATAATATGGATGAAGTTAGAAGAATTCTTGATTCTATGAGTAATATGTCTCGGAGAATTGTAAAGGGCTTGAAGTCAACATCTGTTATTCATAGCTGATCATTTTACCCAGCTGAGTCTGTCTCCGATAACATACCTCCATACTTATACCTTCCCTATATTGTTAGTTTGATGTAAGCATATTATCCAGGTAATAAAAAAGCCCGGATGTTTTCACATCCGGGCTTTTTTTAATTTAAAACAATTTAAAATTAAGCGGACTACGCTATTTTTGCTTTAATCGCTTCGATTACTGCATCAGAAGATGTTGCTTCTACAGAAAGCAACAGACCTTCGTTTTTGTAAAAACCAACTAAGGGAGCAGTCTGGTCATTGTATACGTTCAGGCGGTTGCTGATAGCTTCTTCAGTTTCGTCATCACGTTGTACAACAGGCTCGCCACATTTGTCGCATTTGCCTTCCACTGCTGGTGGGTTTGATTTTACGTTGTAGATCTCTCCGCAACCAGTACAGGTACGACGTGTAGTCAAACGATCAAGGATAACGTCACGTGGCACGTCGATTTCTACGGCGCAATCTAACGTTTCGCCCATCTCAGCAAGTAAAACTTTTAAAGCTTCTGCCTGTGGAATGGTGCGTGGGAAACCATCGAGTAAGTAGCCGGCTTTGCAATCGTCTTCTTTAAGGCGTTCACCCATGATACCCATGATCAGATCGTCAGAAACCAGGTCACCGGCTTTCATTGCAGCTTGTGCCTGTTTACCTAATTCGGTGCCAGCAGCAACTGCGCTACGTAAGATGTCACCAGTAGAGATCTGAACAGAACCGTCCAGTTTTGTCAGTAATTTTGCAACAGTACCTTTACCGGCACCTGGTGCGCCTAATAGAATTAATTTCATGGCTATCCTCGAATTGTTAAGAATGATTAATAATAGGGTTGCATGCGATAAAGGCTGCATGCGCTAAAAATTCAGGCGCGTATTTTCCTTTTTTCGGCCACTGAAAGCAATTAAATCGTCTTCTATACCCACGAATAGTGTTGAATTTGTTCTGTATCAGTAAATTTCTTACTTTTAGCTGTATTATGATGAACATATCAATCAAAAATATTAAAGGGTAGAAATGGAATATCAGGCATTTTTAGAAGAATTAGAACAAGGTGATGATGATTTCAAACAGCTGATCTATAGACGGTATTGCAGATATCTCGATGATATCTCGCTAAGACCTTATCAGGCAGAACTGATCAAATTACAGGATCATCTGGAAAGTGAGCAGCAGAAGATGATTATTCTGGTCGAAGGGCGAGATGCAGCCGGTAAGGGTGGTAGTCTGCGCCGTATTACACGTTATATGAATGAAAAACATTATCGAGTAGTGGCTTTAGGTAAACCGTCAAATGTGCAGCTGAGCCAGTGGTATTTTCAGCGTTATGTAGAGCAGTTTCCACGTGGTGGTGAAATCGTGTTGTTTGATAGAAGCTGGTATAACCGAGCTATGGTCGAACCCATATTCGATTTTTGTACGCAGAAGCAATACAGTACCTTTATGAAAACCGTGTCTCAGTTTGAAGATGATTTAGTCGAGCACGGTATCATTTTCCATAAAATTTATTTCTCAGTGTCTAAAGAAGTTCAGGCAAAACGATTTAATGATAGAGAGACTAATCAGTTGAAGAAATGGAAGTTGTCAGAAATAGATGTGCAGATGCAGGAAAGGTGGGATGAATTTACTGAGATGAAATATCAGATGCTGAAACAGACGCATAGCCATACCAGTCCGTGGGCAGTCATCCGCAGTAATGAGAAACATCGAGCACACATGAATGCAGTTAAAAGCATATTAAATAAGGTTGATTATGCCAACCGCAATATGAGTCTGGACTACACCGTTGATTCAGACATCTATTATTCAGGTGCGCACGAAATCGAGCTGATGGAAAATCAATTGCGTGAAAAGGGTAAATTCATCGTTTGATCGTTTCGCCATTTTTCAGCCTGTTATAATAGGCGGCTATGGAAAAGGCAGAAACTAACCAAATCGTATTAACTACACTCAATGCGCGTTACATGCACGCTGCATTTGGCCTGCGTTATCTGTATGCAAATCTTGCTGATTTACAGTCGTCTGCTTGTATCGAAGAATTTACCATTCAGCAACGCCCCATCGACATCGTAGAAAAATTATTAAACTATCAGCCAAAAATAATTGGTTTTGGTGTTTATATCTGGAACGTTTCAGAAGTCACAAAAACCGTTGAACTAATAAAACAGATATCACCAGAAACGGTCATTGTTCTAGGTGGCCCTGAAGTCAGTCATCTACCCGATAAACCTGCTGTTGTTGATATTGCAGATTACGTAGTTATGGGCGCAGCGGAAAAAAGCTTCCGTGAATTGTGTCAGTTGATTCTCTCTGGCAATAAACCCCTCGAACGAATAAAACAAAGCGATGAGTTAGCGCTGGATCAACTGCAGTTGCCCTATGAATATTACACCGACGATGATATAAAAAATCGTTTGATCTACGTTGAAGCGTCACGTGGCTGTCCGTTCAAATGCGAGTTCTGCCTGTCATCGCTGGACAAAACCTCAAAACCTTTTGAGTTGGGAAAATTTCTTGATGAAATGGATAAGCTGCATCAACGCGGCGCCCGTAACTTTAAATTTATTGATAGAACCTTCAATCTAAAAGTTAGCAGCAGTATTGCTATTCTTGAATTTTTTCTCGAGAGGATGAGCGATGACTTATACCTGCATTTCGAAGTAGTGCCCGATAATTTACCTGATAAATTAAAAATAGTAATAGAAAAGTTTCCGTATCATACCTTGCAGTTTGAAGTCGGCGTGCAAACCTTTGATGAAAATATTCAGGCGTTGATCAGCAGAAAACAGAATAATATAAAAACCTGTGAAAATTTACGCTGGTTAAGAGAAAGTACGCATGCTTATGTCCATGCAGATTTAATTTTTGGTCTACCTTCAGACACCCTGGGTAATTTTGCCAAAAGTTTTGATCAGTTAGTTGAGCTGAATCCGCATGAAATTCAACTCGGAATTTTGAAACGTCTGCGTGGTGTTCCGCTCAATCGTCACAACGAAGAATATCAATTACGTTATAACCCGCAAGCGCCCTACAATATTTTATCTACGCGAGATATTGATTTTGCCACCATGCAGCGTGTTAATCGTTTTGCACGTTACTGGGATATGATCGCAAACTCAGGCCGTTTTAAAAACACGCTGAAAATAATTTTAAATGGTTTAGCGTTTGATAGTTTTATGCAGTTAAGTGACGATATATATCAAACAGTTGGCAGTACCTGGAAAATATCATTAAAACGTCAGTTTGTATTAATTTTTGAAAGCTTGAAGGTAAGAGATGATATTGATGAGACTGTATTGTTTGAAGCGATGCAGGCAGATTATAATCGTACCGCTGAGAAAGCACCGTTTGAATTGTTACTAAATGGAAAAAATAAAGTCACACGGACCGGTATAGCTAATAAGCGGCAACAGCAGATGCTGCAATAAATAAATTTTTATAATACATATCTCAGCATTTTTATCTGTGGTGCGATCTGACTCTGGTTGGTGTCGCACCTGAACGCGGCATCTGTCTTTGCATCATGCTGCCACCGCTCTGTCGAACGGGGCTTGGTGTGATCTGACCACGGGGTATGCTCAACGGATCAATCACTCGGTTAAGTTCAATCTTCTCTTGTGCAGATTTCTGTAGTTGCAGAATTTTTATTACCAAAGGATCTTTAGATGATTTATCTGTTTTCTCCGTCAGGGTGAAAACATGCGTTGTACCATCGTGTTTGAAAGTTGCCTTGCCATCTTGTATGTGCGTCTGTATCAGCCACTTATCAGCTTTATTATTAAACGGTAACTCTGTACGTGTCTGTAATAAAACCTGCCCAGTTTTAGCAGGTGTTACCCTGGTAGAGAAAATAGTCTGTTCATTCATACGGAAACCAGATACCGCGACCGTTGTTCCAACTTCAGGGAATGTTGATTTACCTATTGATTGAATAACACGTTGTCCATGAACGGTAAAACTAGACGTCTGTGGTTCAACCGATTCAACTACACCAATGACTTCATGGCGCAGGTTAATCACTACAGCCTGTGTGTGTTGTTTGGCGTCAACGGTAAGTACTTCAACAATATCACCAATTTCCAGTTGTTGAGACGTTGAGGTCTCTCCATTTATTGTGAAAGCCGTCTCACTGTCATATTCAACTTCAGTACCGTTAACGAATATGCTTCCATAACCGGTTATTTCGCCGACGATACCTGTACCACCCAGACCATTACCGGAATTAGCTAACATGCCGGTGCCACCTAGACCTATATCTTTATCTTCATCGTTTGCTGTAGCCATGTTCGACTGGCTAGATACGCAGGCAGAAAGACTGAGAATTAGAAAAAGCGTTATTTTTCGGAAAATGTTGTTCATTGTTTAGTTTCCTTGCTTGAATCTGAGCTGTCTTCAAGTTGTGTTTGGTACCAATAAACACCTAGACGCATCCGATAGGTCGCATCGTTTTTATGTTTATCTGCATCATAGAGTTTGATAGCTTGTTTGTTTAAATACTGTAGTAATTCATCGCCTTGTTTACTGGCAATGGCATTTAATTTATTTACGGAGTTTTCGGTGAGGCACGAGTAATAAACACTGCGCTCCAGCATAGGTTCATCTTCTTCGAGTATATTGTTGACACAGCTTGCCATGTGATCGTGAACATTGTGACCCAGGTAATAAGCCATTTCTTTAAATTCTTTGTTGGTGACAAAAGCGGATTTGTTAAGTACCACGTAGTCATCTTTCAGACGTATGATATTAAGACGTAACCACTCTTCGAGGATGACACGAGACCTGACATCTTTGCTGACGCTAGATACCAGTTGATCAAATCCGGCGTCGTTGCCTTTTCCGCTTTTTAATAACTGTCTCGGTTTACCTTTATCATCAAGATATTCTGGCATGCTGCTCCACCTTGCGATGATTTCACCACTGAGCGATGCAGAGCTGGTTATCTGCTGATTATCCTGCTCGCCCAGTTGCCGTATGCGTTTTATATCTTTTCGGTGTATTCCGGTAAGGACGAAAATCCGGCTGTCACTGGGTTTTTTATCATCCAGTGAAAACTGTTCATCTGCCACTTCTATATAGAGTTCTTTCATCAATTCACGAAACTGGGGGAAGGTAATGCCTTTCTCTATCAACAGGCGAATTAAAGGCTTGCACAGCATATTTATTGCTTTGACCAGGGCTAGCTGAGTTTTGTTGTATCCGTTTTTGCTCATTTATATTACTGCTCTTTATGTTCTGTATGGGATTGATACCTGGATTCACTTCTTGATGATCCAGATCAAGTCTTTGCACGATTATAGCTTGACGTGGGAAATATTACCACATAATATTGCTCGTGGGAATTAATCCCACATAGTTAAATATCATCTAGTAACAATTAAACAAAAGAGTTATTTATGAAAAATTTGAATTTGAGCAGGACGGTTAAGTGCCTGACAAGTAAAAACCAGAGGCATATAGCAGCCATTTGTTTAGGTGGCGTACTGGTTATGGGGCTTAGTGCCTGTAATGAGGAAACAGCCAGTGATGAAACTGTAGAAAGTGCTGAGATCTCGGCTTTATTTAATCCTACTGATCTGGCGCAACTGCAGACGGTAGATGAGAACCATGGTCCATACGGTTACCGTCAACCGGGTTATGTGAATCAGGATGCCTACATAACCGAAAATGTGGAAGGCGTTGAAAACCTGGCCTACTACGGTGACTGGGATAACAATGTTGTTCAGATCATCGATATCGATAATATGAAATTGTTGAGGACAGTAAGTACGGGTGATGGCCCCTATGGTATCGATCAGCAGGGGCCAAACAAGGCCTATGCGCTTACTCGCAGGACTGAGTCGATGACCGTGGTCGATAACTACACACTGGATTATGATGGTTTGATCGATCTACAGCACAAGCCCCGCTCAACCAACTTTAATGCAAACACATTGTTATCGCTGGTTTCAGGTGGTGACAAAGCCATGACCAGTATCATCCGTACCGATATGGACAAAGTAACAAAGGTTGTCGGTGAAGATGTTCTGACCACACCTCATGATTTTGGTGGAACTTTATCAACAGGACATCCATTGTGGGTAAGCGACCATCACTTCTTCATGATAGATCGTGCCGGTCGTCAGATACAGCTGTGGAATCGAGATGGTGATATGTTGTCATCACTGGATACAGTGACTTCTACCCACCATATCTTTCAGCCGCCTGCATCAACCACGGAGTTCGGTGAGAGGAATGTGTTTTACGCAGTTATAGAAGGCAACCAGGATGAACAGGTTTCTCCGGGAATTATTCGCTTCAGCATCGTTCATAATTCTTTAAAGCAAACAGCTCAGGTCGATCTGCATGGTTTTGACCCTGAAAATTTAGACATAAGTACGATGGGTTCGCACCATGCTACATTTCATCCAGACGGCCAGGTTATCTATATGGGTTCTGCCGAAGGACATGTATTCGTGATCGATAGCGCTACGATGGAAGTGATCGAAATGGTCGATGCGGGTGCAGGGGCAGGGCATACGACCTTTCTGCCAATGCGTGATCAGGCCATCATAACCAATCATAACTCAACCTATATGACTGTGATCGATACGGTTAACCATAACTTTGTGAGAAATGTTGAAGTTGCGAAAGATGCTTCCCCGGATTACAAGTCACAGGCACATACTTCGGGCGTAAGTCTTGATATGAAATATTTCTATAGTGCAGCCAGCCACGATGGTGATTTTTTCAGGATAGATCTGGATAGCTGGGAAGTAAGTAAAATGCACATCGGTGGTAACTTGCTAATGGGTAGCTTCGTGTGGAATGGAGAAGGAGTAAATATGTAAATAAGCATATTTATCTGGTACTGAAAAAGGCAGGGTGTTCATGTTGAGCATCCTGCTTTTTTATGCTTTTTCAAAAAAGTGTTAATAAATTGATCTCTATCAACTTTGAGCACTATATAGCGTCAGGAGTGTTTTTTTCGTGCGATATTTTCTTGACGTGGGAAAATTTACCACGCATAATTACTGTGAGTGGGAAATAATCCCACATTTGATAATTAGAGGATAAAGAAGATGAGAACATTTAATAAATTATCAGTATTTGGGGTTACAGTTCTATTGGCAGCATCTATAGGCGTTGCTAGAGCAGAGCAAGGTGATGTAACGCAGATACGTACACAGGAACGTACACAGTTGGATTTTAATCTGCAAACACCTAATGCTGATTTTGGACAGGCACAGAACCGTGAAGAACATACGGTTATGAATGAAAACCAAAATCAGAATAAATACCAGTACAAGTATCAGCACCAAAACAAGTATCAAAATGATGGCTCAAGTTCTGCTGATTCATCAATGAAGAGTATGAACAGAGAAGGCAATATTTGGCAAGGCAGTAATACGGCCAGCAGTATGGATCGTATGAACACAACCAATAGGTACATGCAGGGTAGTTCTGCTGCAGGTTCTATGAATCGTCAGAGCACTGCTAACCGCTCTGCGGGTGGTCGCCGCTAAAGACTTAATGCTGGTTTCAGTTGTTATCTTTTCCCCTCAAGAATGATGCAACTGAGCGAAGACTCACCAGCAAGTAAGAAGCAGTAAGTGTGAAGTTAAACCCGGGTTGGACAATGTTTATTATCTGATTCGGGTTTTTTTAGACGGATTTAACATTTTTTTATAACATAAATTGATTCTCAATTAGAGGCAAACATTATGGAATTTTTAAAACAAATAACGAAACCAGTGTTTTTATTACTGCTGGTTTTGCCGGTTCTTATTGTTGGTTGTAGTACTGATTCTGAAGACGTATTACCTGGCATCACTACAACGGACGCAGATGGTTCGACATCAGTCGATGATGCAACTTTAACCGAGGTGTTGGCCTCTTTACCACTTGACGATCTTAGCGTTGCAGAATCAGAGGGTCTTCTTTTTATGAGAGAAGAAGAGAAGCTTGCGCATGATGTTTATGTCGCTATGTTTGAGCTTGGATACTCACAGGTATTTGATAATATATCTAAAAGTGAGCAGACACATACCGATGCAATATTGGCATTGTTAGATAGATATGACATTCTAGACCCTGTGGGAAATAATCCTGAAGGTGTATTTGTAAACACAGATTTACAGGCTCTATATGATGCTTTGATTCTACAAGGTTCACCTTCATTAATTAATGCATTGTATGTTGGTGCTGAAATCGAAGAGATCGATATTATTGATATCCAGAATCTGGTGGATGCCTTAGAGGGTAACGAGGACATAGCTCTTGTTTATGAAAGCCTGATGAAAGGCTCTCGAAACCATCTGCGAGCGTTTGTTGATAACCTGGCCAAACAAGGGGTTGATTACCAACCGTTGCATCTATCACAAGAAGTGTATGACGCAATTATAAATGCAGATATTGAAACCAATTAGTCAATACTGAAACATGGCGTTATCATTCACGTGATGTGGTTAAAAACTTTCTAACATTTAAAGTTGATGTTAATATTAAAAGGCTCCGCACTGCGGGGCCTTTTTTTGTTAACTGTGACATCAGGTATCTAGCGTTTATCACTTCCTGGGTTTTTAAAATCTGATTAATTGGAACTATGTAAAGAACTGGCTGTAATCAAAACAGGCAGCAATCAATAAAAGGTTATGTTAAAAAGCAATGGCCTTAAAATAGTACATCCTGTTTATATATGTAGATATGCTTGTTGTTAAACAGTCCTGTCATCTGACAGGCCAGTTTTTTGCAGGCCAGTCATGTATCACTAATGATATCTGAATCAGCAAAAATAATTGATAAGTATCAAGACGTGTATACATCCAACTGCTATATTTAAGAAAATATTATTAGGGTGTGACATTGTGCGTTTAACAATTTTTATTATGGTTTTATTGTCATTGTTCGGTAGCAATATAATGGCGGGGGAATTAATCATCCCTGAAGACAAAACAGTTATCCAGTTTGAAACCAAAATTGGCGTGGTGACTTTTGCGCATCGAATGCATGCTGACCTGAGTATCACACAATGTACCACCTGTCATCATAAACATGAACCAGCTGATACCGTGATGAAACCCTGTCATGAATGCCATCAGCATAAATCTAAGGTACCGCCAAAAGCAAAAACAGCTTTTCATAACCGTTGCACAGGGTGTCATGAATATACGGTAGCTGGTGGACACAGCGCTGGACCGCTAAAAAAGAAATGCAAGTTATGCCATATAAAAGAGTAATTTGAAACAGATTATTTTATTTCGTAACTATGTTCGTAGATTTAGTCTAAACGTTCGTAAGTATCCCGGTTAAACGATTGGCGTAGTTAGTCAATTCTCCAGGTCGCGGTTGACTTAATATTTCGATATTAAAAATATTAACGGAGCCGAATTGAAATGAAATGGCTGCATCATAATCGAAGTACAGAACATGATTTACCTGAAAGACAACTTCTGATTACATCGGATTATAGTGTCACCACAACAGGAAATGATTGTTTCTGTAAGTCGACAAGATATACATGTAAATGTAGTTAACATCAGGGAAATCCCTAATATTCAGGTGACTACATTGTTTATTTTATAAAATTGACGAATATCAATACATTGCTATACTCTAATGAGTATATTTACCATACAAGGTTAAATTTAAGTTATGTTTTAAATATAGTTATATTAATGAGAGGATAATTAAGTGATGAATACTTCAAGTACGAAATATTTTCGATCCCGGCATAAGGGTCGGACGTTTGCATTAGCTGCTATTACGATGGCAGTCACTAGTGCATTAATGGTCGGTTGTAGCAGTAGTAATGATTCCGCTGCGGTCGTTCCTACGCCCATACCTACTGAACCAGCAGCCATAGTTGTGAAGGGTAGCAGCCTGGCATGTGATGCGGTGAATAATGTAAAGGGAGTTTCTGTTATTGCCTCAACACTGGCAGAGGAAACACCTGATGCCATTCAAGCAATCAACGCCTCAAAAGATGAGCTTAACGCATCTGAAGAAAGACCAAACGCGGGTAATAACCTCAAACGCCTGGCTGTAGTTGTTCCTGGTCAGAGGGCTGATGGAACTGAAGCTTACGAAGAAGATCTCGTTACTCTAATTAGTGAAGTGCGTCCTCTGCTCGTGAGCTATGCCGAGCAGGTGGTGGGACCTTATGAGCTGGGCGACGGCAGTGCCGATATCGGTGACCCCTATACTCTGGACGATATATTTGCCTCGCTTTCGCTGGACAATGGCGCTACCTGGAAAAAGGTTGCTGTTGGTGAAACTGCCGGTAAAAGTTCCATCAAAGTATCATGGGATGGTACACCCATAGACTATAATGGTCACTCTCATAAACCCACCATGATGGCTGAGGGTAACAAGATTCTGGTCGCCTGGAATGATAAGTACTGTCCCAGCGGTAATACCTTTGACCTGGAAGATCCGGTAACAGAAGACTATTACAAGGGAAACGGTAGTCAGGGTTCTATTGATTATGCGGGGATTGTCGCACCGAATGGCAAAACGCTTTACGAAGTGCCGTTCCGCTGTGTTTGGTCCGCACATGGTGTGATTGGGCCATAGTTATTTTTAGGTGCTCCTCGTGGAGTTT
>CAJXZZ010000030.1 GCA_913065105.1 uncultured Gammaproteobacteria bacterium
AACGCAATGACGGTTTTCATTGTTCTGTTTGGCGGCAAAACTCATGCCTAAAGCGGCGGCAATCGATGTGCTGGAATGGCCAGTACCAAAACAGTCATATTCACTTTCTTCACGTTTTGGGAAACCAGCAATGCCGCCTTTCTGTCGTAGCGAGGTCATCTTTTCACGGCGGCCAGTGAGTATTTTATGCGGATAGGTCTGATGGCCAACATCCCAGACCAGTCGGTCGTAAGGTGTATTAAACACATGATGTAGAGCGATTGTGAGTTCGATCGTGCCAAGGCCTGCCGATAAGTGACCGCCGGTAGAAGCAACGCTTGCCAGTAAAAACTCACGTAGCTGACGTGCCAGTTCTTTTAGCTGCAGGTTATTGAGCTTGCGAACGTCGGCAGGTGAGTTGATTGACTCGAGCAGTGACCAGTTGGATTTAGAAAATGGCATGGTTATTGGTTCGGTCCACTAAAACTGACGTTCGACGATATAGGCAGATAGTTGACGTAGACTATCTGCCTTTTCGTCTAAAGGTTCAAGGTGTTTTAGCGCAAGCGCATGTTGCTCCATCGCAAGCTGTCTGGATTTTTCCAGCCCGATGATAGCTGGAAACGTGGGTTTTTTCTGTGCTTCATCGGAGCCCTGTGGTTTACCCAGGGTTTCCGTGTCGCTAACAACATCAAGGATATCGTCCTGAATCTGAAAAGACAGGCCGATACATAAAGCGTAGTTGCTGAGCATAGTCATTTCGTCGTTACTGATATCCTGTTTACACATGCCGCCAAGCAAGATGCTGGCACGGATAAGCGCACCGGTCTTAAGCTGATGCATGTGTTCCAGCTGAGCCAGATTTAGCTGTTTGCCAACGGCAGCCAGATCGACAGCCTGACCACCGGCCATGCCGTGTGCGCCACTGGCTTCGGTCAACAGGCTTAACATATTTATTCTATGCTCGGGGGTTAGCTCTTTATGGTCGTCTTTCGCCAGGATCTCGTAGGCCAGCGCCTGAAGCGCATCACCGGCTAATATCGCGGTGGCTTCATCAAAAGCCTTGTGACAGGTGGCACGACCACGTCGCAGGTCATCATCGTCCATTGCTGGCAGGTCATCATGGATCAATGAATAAGCGTGGATCATTTCAACTGCACAGGCAGGGATATCGAGCAGATCTGTTGATACACCCATGGCTTCACCGGCGGCGTAAACCATCGCCGGGCGGATACGCTTACCGCCGCCAACAACGGAATAACGGATAGCTTCGGCGAGATTATGTTCAGGTGGATCGTCTGATGGCAGGTATTTATCTAGCGCTGCATCAACACGTTTCTGGTAATGCTCCAGACGCGATAGGAATATATGAGACTTTGGCATCAGTCATTTAACTCAATATCTTGTTCGAGTAATTTGCCGTTTTTTTCGACCAACTGTTTGATTTTTAATTCCGCATTTTGTAATGCCTGCTGGCACTCAGTACTTAAGGCGATACCTTTTTCAAAACGTTTGAGAGATTCTTCCAGGCTGAGATTGCCCTGTTCCATATCGTCGACCAGGGTTTCGAGCTCGGTTAATGCTTTTTCAAAATTGGGGGTCTTTTTAGCCATGGCGCATTTTAGCAAACTATTTGAGACTTGAGATGGTTATGTGGATATGAGAAACAAAAAACAATTTTTGCCGCGAAAAACGCAAAGGCCGCGAAGGAAAAGCTTTTTTAATCTTATGATTCTTTGCGCTCTTTGCGCTCTTCGCGGCAAAAAGTTTTTAGAATGTAATCGCAGTGTCAATCAGTTCACTAACACGCTGTACCGCGATGATATTAAGGCCTTCGATCGGTTCACCTTTTCTCGGCAGGTTGGCTTTGGGAATAATGGCCTGTTTAAAACCGTGTTTGGCGGCTTCGCGTAAACGTTCCTGACCGTTGGTTACCGGGCGAATCTCACCGGCCAGGCCGACTTCACCGAAGGTAAAAATATCGTTAGGCAATGGTTTGTCACGAAAACTAGACAGAGCGGCAAGGATCAGCGCGGTATCCGCTGAGGTTTCGGTCAGGCGCACACCACCAACAATGTTGATAAATACGTCCTGGTCGAACATGGCGATACCCGCATGGCGATGCATGACAGCGAGCAACATATTCAGGCGATTCGGGTCGAGACCGAGGCAGACCCGTCTTGGATTGTTGCTGTGGCTTTCGTCCACCAGTGCCTGTAACTCGATGAGTAATGGCCGGCTGCCTTCACGGGTGACGGTAATGATACTGCCGGCAACGGGTTTTTCATGGCGCGATAGAAAAATAGCCGACGGGTTGCTGACGGTTTTTAAACCTTGCTCGGTCATGGCAAAGATGCCAAGTTCATTGACTGCGCCAAAACGATTTTTAATAGCACGGATCATACGGTAACGTTCGCCCGGGTCACCTTCAAAATAGAGCACGGTATCAACCATATGTTCGAGCACGCGTGGACCAGCCAGTGTGCCTTCTTTGGTGACGTGTCCGACCAGGAATAAGGCGGTGCCGGTCTGTTTGGCAAAACGCACCAGTTGTGCGGCACTTTCTCGTACCTGGGCTACTCCTCCAGGCGCAGATTGTAAGGCCTCGGTGTAGATGGTCTGAATGGAATCGATAACGATAACTTTTGGGTTTTGTTCACCGGCCAGGGTGATGATATTTTCCACACAGGTCTCGGACAATAATTTTAGACCCCTGTCTTCCAGTCCAAGTCGATGCGCGCGCATGCTTATCTGTTGCAGGGATTCTTCACCGGTGACATACAGACAGGGTAGAGACTGACTTAAGCTTGCCAGTGTCTGTGTTAATAAGGTGGATTTACCGATACCGGGATCACCGCCGATTAAGGTCACAGAACCATGCACCAGACCACCGCCAAGCACCCGGTCAAGTTCACTGATGTTGGTTGGTGTGCGCATTTCTGCGTGCATCTGGATGTCTTCTAATGCCTGAATTTTTGCGTTGGCTTTTTTACCGGCAAAACCCTGGCGATTATTTGTGGTGATGGAAGTGATGGTTTCACTCATGGTATTCCATTCACCACAGTCACCACACTGACCGGCCCATTTTGAATGGCTGGCACCACAGGCATTGCAGGCATATTGTATTTTTGCTTTGGCCACAGACTTTATTAACTCTCGTTATTGTAATTTATGCATCTGAAGAAGTGCTGGTTCCAATATCTTCTTTTTTTGCATCTTTTATCTGGTTTGTGTCCTGAACTCTTGCGGTCTGTACCGCATTGTTTGAGGAACGGGTAATTTCGATAGTGTAATTATCGATCATCAGACTGGTTCCGGTTTGCGGAATGATTTCCATGTGTTCAAGAATTAAACCGTTAAGTGTTTTTGGGCCACTTACCGGTAATGACCAGCCCAGGGCACGGTTAATATCCCGAATGTGGGTATTGCCGTCAATCTGGTAACTATTGTCGTTACGTTTGTGTATGCCAAGATTACGCGTCGGTGAATCGGTGGTAAATTGGCCGACAATCTCTTCCAGAATATCTTCCAGTGTTACCAGCCCCTGGATGCTGCCATATTCATCGACGACCAGCCCTGAGCGGCGTCGATTTTCCTGAAATTTTAATAACTGGCGAGTGAGAGAAGTTCCTGCAGGAATAAAATAGGCAGGCACGATCAGTCCCTTTAGTGTTTTCATGTTCAGTTCGTCGCGTGAAAACAGGTTGAGCACTTTGCGCAGATGCAAAACGCCGATGGTATTATCGATGCTGTCATGAAATACCGGAACCCGGGTACGTTGACTATGAGTAATCTGATGTACGATGTCATTCCAGTCATCGTTTAGGTCGATGCCGGTAATCTCATTTCGCGGAATCATAATATCTTCCACGCTGACCTGTTCCAGATCGAGGATGCCAAGCAGCATATCTGAATGCGCCTGTGGCATGAAATGTTCTGCTTCTACTACTACCGCACGCAGTTCATCGGCACTGAGTTCATGCCCTGTCTGTTTGTCGGGGTGGATGCCGATCAAGCGCAATAGTGCATTTGAAAATATATTGACCAACCAGACAAACGGATACAGGGGTGTTGCGATAACGCTATATATGAATGCTGAAGGAAAGGCGAGCCTTTCGGGTTTTAATGCTGCCAGTGTCTTCGGGGTGACTTCGGCAAAAACTAAAATCACAAAAGCCAGCACGAAAGGTGCGATGGCAAGGCCGATTTCGCCATAGAGCCGTAATGCGATGATGGTTGCTAGGGTTGCTGCAAAAATATTAACAATATTATTGCCCAGCAGTATTA
Organism: uncultured Gammaproteobacteria bacterium; assembly: GCA_913065105.1. Classification (GTDB taxonomy): domain Bacteria; phylum Pseudomonadota; class Gammaproteobacteria; order SZUA-229; family SZUA-229. The sequence continues at coordinate 4,267 of CAJXZZ010000030.1, forward strand.
AACCGAGTAAGCGGTCTGGTCGGTTGAGAAGTTTGATGGCAAGTTTTGCGCCTTTATGACCTTTGTCAGCAAGGCTTTTTACGCGATAACGGTTGAGCGTCATCAGTGCAGTTTCAGATCCTGAAAAGAAACCGGAAAGTAAGATTAAAATTGCGAGGGTGATAAACAGCGATGCTGTCGAAAATTCGTTCAAGAAGAAAGGTCTCTTATAAAAAGAATGATTTAATTATGTGCGTACTGGTTTTGGAGTCAAGAGGTATCGTTTGTTTATACCAGTAATTTACGCCAGCACAATTTCCAGTACAAATTTACTACCGAAATAAGCTAGCATCAGACTTACAAAACCCGTTAACGTCCAGCGAATAGCAGTACGTCCACGCCAGCCAAGTTTCCAGTGGCCAATTAATAAGATCAGAAATACAAACCAGGCCAGAATGGATAAGACAGTTTTGTGCACCAGATGTTGTGCAAACATGTTTTCCAGAAAAATTAACCCACTGCCTAACGATATAGTTAACGCTATAAAGCCAACAACAATAATCTCAAATAATAATACCTCCATGTTTCTTAACGGCGGCATCAGTTTGATTATTCCACCGGGCTGGTGTGCGTGAAGAAATTTGTTCTGAATAGATAAAAAAATTGCCTGTAGTGCCGCCAGTGCGAGAATGCTGTATGCGATGATAGAAGTTAAGATATGGAAGATCAGTGCCTTTGAACTTTCCTCGGGAAGTAGATGGCTGGTATCACTATTGATGTTAAATATCAGTGTGATGGCGGCAATAGGCAGCAGGATTACTGCCAGGATCTCAACCGGATAGCGCCAGACTGCTATCAGGATAAATAAGGTAATAAATGCGCTCACTAATGCGACGGCATTGTAAAAACCAAGATTGATGCCCAGTGGGGTAATCATGCCGTTATATAATGCAAAGCCATGCAGGCACAGGCCGCCCAGGCCAATCAAAACAATGTGTTTTTTTGACAGGCTAACGGTGTCTTTAACCGGTTGTTTTATCTGAAAAAACAATAAAGCTGAGCAGGCGAAATACAGGATAATGGCGCTATATATAAAGATGTAATTTTCCATGCTGACTTATTGTGCTGGTCTATATTGAGTTTTGAGCGAATTAATCATTTTAAAGATGAAAGTTAATGCCGAGTTTTTGTAATAAAGTGTGAGCTTAATCACATTCTATCTAATCAGTCACCGAATACTTTTCTTATACCATGGCATGTTAGCACTAGAATAGCCCATAATAAAATTATCAATAATAAAAACTTAAATGATCAAGCGGTTTAGCTGCGGAATATAAAATGAAAGTACGTGTATTAGGATGTAGTGGGGGGGTGAATCAGGATATGGCAACTACCTCATTTTTAGTGGATGAGGATATTCTGATTGATGCCGGCACAGGCGTTGGCACTTTACCGCTGGGTGAGATGCGTCATATAAAGCACATCTTTATTACCCATTCTCACCTGGATCACATCGTTTCAATTCCATTATTAGTCGACACACTATTTGAAAATTTAATTGGCCAACCGCTTGTGGTTCATGCGCTTCCTGAAACCATAAAGGCTCTGCAGGAACATATATTTAACTGGACTATCTGGCCAGATTTTACCCGGCTGCCGGATAAAACCAATACAGTGATCAAGCTTGAACCGATGACGCCGGGTTCAGTCGTCGAGCTGGCAGGTCGTCAGATTGAGATGATCGGTGTTAATCACTCGGTGCCGGCTGTTGGCTATCGTGTTGCCGCTGAAGGAAAAGCCTTTGCTTTTAGTGGCGACACCACCAGTAATGAAAATCTGTGGGTTAGCCTTAATAGACATGATTCCCTGGATCTATTATTTGTTGAATCCGCATTTGCTAATAAAGATATTGAACTGGCAAAAATAGCCTTCCATTATTGCCCACGATTGCTGGCAGAAGATCTGCCTAAGTTAAAACATAAAACCAAAGTCTGTATCTCGCATCTGAAACCGGGAGATGAGCAGGAAATTATCGAACAGTGTAAAGCTGCTTTGCCAGACTGGGATATTCACCAGCTAAAAAGTGGCGATGTTTTCCAGCTTTAGCATAGATTGTTCCTTACTCAAAAGTTTTTTACCGCAGAGGCGCGGAGAAAGATTTTTTAACATTAATGTACCCTAGGTACCGCTAAAAAAACTCTGCGCCTCCGCGCCTCTGCGGTAAAGTCATAATATTTTTTAGCAAATATCTAAAGAAGTCACCACGCGAATTCGCTATAATTCGCGCTTGTGAATTAACATCCAAAATATATAAGGTATGCCATGTTTGATGGATTAAGTGACCGTCTTGCCAGTACTGCGCAAAAATTGCGCGGTGAAGGCCGATTAACCGAAGACAATATTCAAGATGCTTTGCGTGATGTGCGTATGGCATTGCTGGAAGCAGATGTCGCATTATCTGTTGTTCGTGACTTTATTGCAGAGGTAAAACAACGCGCTCTGGGTGAGGAAGTTTTAACTAGCCTGAAACCGGGCCACGTCTTTGTCAATATCGTTCAGGACGAGCTGATCAAGGTGATGGGGGCGCAGAATGAACAGCTTGATTTAAGTGCGCAGCCACCGGCGGTCGTGTTAATGGCTGGTTTACAGGGCGCGGGTAAAACCACCACCGTGGCCAAACTGGCGAAACTGCTAAAAGATAAAGAGAATAAAAAATCCTTGTTAGTGAGCTGCGATATCTACCGTCCAGCGGCGATAGAACAGTTAAAGACCCTGGCTTCGCAGATAGGCGCTGAATTTTTCCCTAGCAGCACTGATCAGAAACCAACCGATATAGCTAAAGCGGCAATCGATTATGCACGCAAGCATTACATCGACGTGGTGTTGGTAGATACAGCCGGGCGCTTACATATTGATACGGAAATGATGGATGAAATAAAGTCTATCCATGCCACCGTCAATCCGGTAGAAACTCTATTTGTGGTAGATAGCATGACCGGTCAGGATGCTGCCAATACCGCGCAGGCATTCAATGAAGCCTTGCCTTTAACCGGTATTATCCTGACTAAAACGGACGGTGATGCGCGTGGTGGTGCAGCTTTATCCATTCGTCAGATTACCGGAAAACCCATTAAGTTCATGGGTTCAGGTGAAAAAGTAGAGGCGCTTGAAGCATTCTATCCGGATCGTGTGGCTTCACGTATCCTGGGTATGGGCGATGTCCTGTCTCTGGTTGAAGAAGTTCAACAGAAAGTTGATCATAAAAAAGCAGCCACACTAGCGAAAAAAATCCAGAAGGGAAAAAGTTTTAATTTTAATGACCTGAAAGAGCAGTTTGAACAGATGCAGAATATGGGCGGCATGGCTGGTCTGATGGATAAATTACCCGGTATGCCGGGTATGGCTGATAAGCTAAAAGATAAAGTCAACGATAAAGAAATGAGTCGTATGGTTGGCATTATTAACTCTATGACTGCCAAAGAAAGAGCTTTTCCGGATATCATCAAAGGTTCACGAAAACGCCGGATTGCTGCAGGTTGCGGCCTGCAGGTGCAGGATGTGAATCGGCTCATCAAGCAGCAGATGCAGATGAAAAAAATGATGAAAAAAATGTCCAAAGGCGGCATGGCAAAAATGATGCGCGCGATGAAGGGCGGTGGTGGCATGCCACCGGGTATGGGGTTTTAAAAGTAGAGATACAAGAAGTTTTAACCGCGCCCCTTCGCCTCTGCGGTGGAAAGTTTTTATGTTATTTTGCGTTTATCGGGGGCTATTTTATGGCTCTCATCGTGACACCGAGACCCTGCGGTGAATCAATCTTGTTTTTATCCGTAAAACAGGCTTCCATCTGACGAAATAATCACGTAAAATGCGCGGTTTCCTGTGGCCGAAAGGCTTTTTTAGTTACAAAATTTGAGAGTTAAGTAATGGTAACAATACGTTTATCCAGAGGCGGCGCTAAGAAAAAGCCTTTTTATCATATCGATGTTAAAGATTCACGCAGATCCCGTGATGGTCGTTACATCGAGCGTTTAGGCTATTTTAATCCTGGTGCTACCGGTGGCGAACAACGTCTGGTTGTTGATATGGACCGCATATCTCACTGGAAATCTGTTGGTGCACAAACATCTGATCGTGTATCTAGTTTGATCAAACAGGCTACTAAAGCTGCTGCCTAGTATTTTTGTCCTGTCAAAAACCTTGTTGATTGAACATGGTTAAGTCGGTTGAGCATAAAGAAGAGAGCAGTGCTTCGGAAAAAGTCATATTAGGACGAATTACCGGGGTTTACGGTGTCAAAGGCTGGGTTAAGATATTTTCTTATACCGATCCGATGGAATCCATCGTCGATTACAGGCCCTGGTATATCAGACCTGAAAATCGGAAAAAGTCACCATGGACAAAGGTGAGCATAGAAGCAGGCAAACGCCATGCTAAAACAGTGGTCGCAAAACTGGAACATTGTAATGATCGTGATGAAGCGCAGGCTTACGTCGGGTCGGAAATTGCTATCGAATTAAATCAGCTCGAAGAGTTGAGAGGTAGTGATGAGTTTTACTGGCATGACCTGATTGGTCTGCGAGTAATTAACCAGCAGGGCATAGAGCTGGGCGTGGTAAAAAAATTGATGGAAACTGGTGCTAATGATGTGCTGGTGGTCGCTTCTGAGCAGGCCGTTTCTGACGCAGAAGGCGCTGAGAAGGAATACAAAGAACGGCTGATTCCATGGACCATGCACATCGCAATTATTGCGGTTGATCTGGAGCAGGGAGTCATCGAGGTTGACTGGGATCCGGATTTTTAGTCAGATTTATTTAAAAATAGAATTAAAAACAGAAGCAGCGTTGTGAATATTTATCTCATTAGTCTGTTTCCAGAATTAATACAGCAGGCCACTAGTTTTGGCGTGTTGGGTCGAGCGATAAAACAGCAGCAGCTAACGCTGAAATGTTTTAATCCTAGAGACTACACGGAAGATAAGCATCGCACGGTAGACGACCGACCTTATGGTGGTGGCCCCGGCATGTTGATGAAAGTCGAGCCATTATATAAAGCAATAATGGCGGCAAAGGAAATTGCAGGTAATAAGGTTAAAGTAGTTTATCTGAGTCCGCAGGGGAAACTGGTAAACCAGAAGTTATTAGTTAACATTGCAGCAGCTGGCGATGACCTGATTCTGATTGCTGGTCGTTACGAAGGTATCGATGAGCGAATCATTGAATTACTGGTCGATGAAGAATGGTCGATAGGTGATTATGTGATCAGTGGCGGTGAATTTTCCGCACTGGTGGTGGTCGATGCCATCACCCGGTTGATCCCCGGTGTTTTAGGTGATGATGAGTCAGCCTTGCAAGACTCATTCATGCAGGGTTTACTGGATTATCCGCATTACACCAGACCAGAAACAATTAATGGTCAGATAGTGCCGCAGGTTTTATTGAGCGGCGACCATAAAGCGATACAAGACTGGCGTTTAAAGCAGGCTTTGGGTCGCACCTGGTTGAGAAGACCGGACCTGTTAGACGCGATAAAAATAGATGATTCGCGCTGGGATGAAGAGAAAGCAAAATTGCTTGCTGAGTTTAAAGATGAATACCAGCAATAAGTTATGAAGTATTTCGACTTATTGTTTAGATAAAAACATATTAATTAGATTTAAGGCGCGAAAGCGGAGTAAAGATATGAGCAACATAATTCAACAGCTTGAAGCTGAACAAATGACACGTGAAGTACCAGCATTCTACCCTGGTGATACCGTAACTGTTCAGGTACGTGTAAAGGAAGGCGAACGCGAGCGTTTACAGGCTTTCGAAGGCGTCGTTATTGCAAAACGTAATCGTGGTTTACACTCTGCCTTTACGGTACGTAAGATATCTCATGGTGAAGGTGTTGAACGTGTCTTCCAGACTTACAGTAATGCAATAGCAGAAATTGCCGTTAAACGTAGTGGTAAAGTACGTCGTGCGAAACTTTACTACTTACGTGGTAGAACAGGTAAGGCTGCACGTATTACTGAAAAACTTAAACTGGCTGACAAAAAATAAATAGTCAGAATAAGGTTAAAGTTTTATCAGGAAAGAGTGGTACATTGTACCGCTCTTTTTTTTCGCTTATATTAAGGGCCTCTGATTAAATTTTATTGTAGGTTGTTTTAATGCGTATTCTATTTTCTGTTTTACTGGTGATTGGTATCTGTGCCAATAGCTGGGCAGAACAAAATAACCCGGTTACCACTCGACCAACCGTTCCCCCAGCTACCCCATCTGATCCTCAGCCTAAAAGTAAGTCCACGGTCACGTTTGAATCGTTAGCACAGATGAATAAGCTTATTGAGCTCGGTGTGCCTGCGCTTGCGCTAAGCCTATTAGACGGTGAACAGGAAAAACGCCAGCAGTTCACAGCAGACTGGTACGCCTTTGAGTATAAACGTATCCTTTTATTATCTGCGCTTGAACGATGGCCGCAAATAATTGAGAGAACCCAATGGTTGTTTGATACCGCCATTCCAAATAAACAAATCACGCGCAAGATTGGTTTATGGTTTGAAACGCAACAGGTGATGGCCAATATACAATTAAAAAACAGCGAGTTAGCACTGGGTCAGTTGCAGCATTTGTTGTGGGCTACCGATGCTGAATATCGAGATCCGTCATTGCCCGCTATTTGGCGACAACTGGTTATCCGTGTGTATTTACAGATGCAGAAAGATGATGACGCACGAAAGGCACTGATTAAATATGAACGGGAATATAAAACAGAAGAAACAAATGTCGACTGGATATTATTACAGGCGCAGATATTGCTGAGAACCAGTCGGCCTAAACAGGCGGTTGAGCTATTAAACAAAATTGCCACTGAAGATGCGGTAGATGTCCAGGCGTTATTATTGATAGCGCAATTACAAATTGATCCGAAAAGCGCCAAAGAAATCAATAAAAAAATGCGTGAGAAACTGGATGGGAAAATACTAAGTCGTCCGGCACGCTGGGCTTATTCCTATGTTGCCTACATGGCGTCAAATGTTTTAGCTGACAGGCCTGCGCAGATTGTAAATTTGGAGTCGATGCTGTCTTTAGGCATTAAATCCCCAGTATTCGATGAAAGTTATCAGGTGACAGCAGATGATTTATGGGATCTATACAATCAGCAAGGTTTGGCTACCGCAAATAATTATGGTTTGTTGTTTGGTAATGACGAGCAGTGGCAGAAATTATCGAATAAGTTAATTAAAGTCGAACCAGAAAAAGCATTAGAACTTAATGTCGCGCTGGTATTGCAAACAGGGAATTTTGCAACCAAACAACAGCAACACAAAACTATCGTAGAGATAATTGAAAAACGTAAAAACGGATTAGAGCTAATAAACGAACTTTACCTGCACAGCAATAAAATTAATGATGTGAATGTACTGCCGGATGAAGTCCGTTATCGACTGGTCGATTATGCCCTGTCAGAAGGTGATTACTCCGATGCGGCAGTAATAATGAAAAGCCTTAAGGAGCCACCTGAAGGTAAAACAATATTTGACTGGCGTATGCGTAAGGCACGCGTATTAATATTGCAAGGCGAGTATGACCAGAGTGTGGATTTAATACGCAGGACTTTTTATGAAAGACCTAAAATAACCCGACAAGAACTGGATAGATATATTCAGGTGGTTTTTGATTTTCAGACGGTGCAGCAACATCAACAGGCAATTAAATTATTTGATCTGTTATATATTGCTGGTTTAGATGAAAACTTAAAACGTGAAATATATTTCTGGAAAGCGGAGTCATACTTTTCATTAGAGAAATATGATTATGCTGCTCTGTATTACCTGGAATCTGGACGTGCAGTTACGGATGCTAATAATGATTTATGGGCGCAGTCCGCACGTTTTAAAGCAGGTAATGCATTAATCCTTGCTGAAATATATGATGATGCAGAAAAAGTATATACAGAATTATTATTGATTACTGATAGTGAAACACGTAAAGCACTAATAAATCAGAATTTACAAAAAATACGTTTATTGAAAAGCGCGGTAAAGGAAAAACAACCAAAAGTTTAGGTGAAATTATGAGAACAATGAAGTCACACTATGCTGCAGTTTTTACTACAGAGATAGCTACTATTGGTCTGCAATTTGAAGAGTCTAAGTTAACCAGAATTGATTATCTCACTAATCAAGCTAGCAAAGCACCGGACAGCAAACTGGTGGCGAATGTTAAAAGTAAAATTGAGAAGTATCTTAAAACGCCCTCAGAAACAAAGGATATTAAAATTGATTATGTATTAAATGTAACTGAGTTTCAGGGAGAAGTATTAAAGCAGTTACAGAAAATTCCGTGTGGTGAGACTCGCACTTATGGTGAGATTGCAAAAATACTAAAGACATCACCTCGTGCTGTCGGTAATGCCTGCCGTAATAATCCTTTACCCATAATCATACCCTGCCATCGAGTCGTCGCTGCTAAGGGTATCGGTGGTTATGATGGTGCTACGTCAGGAGGATTACTTAGTATTAAGCGTATGCTGTTAGGAAGTGAGGGCGTTTATCTATAATAGTGAATTATATTATTTACTAAATAGGTTTAGTAACCAAAAACTCCATCAAGTAAATCTGCATAACCTGAGTATGTATCAGCGCTGGTATCCTGAAAGCTAACAATGTTTAAATCTGCAAGCATTTTTTTACCCTCGGCTGTGTTTGGTGCGTCCAGTAATGCTTTTTTAACGGCCTGTGCAACCTCTTCAGGAACCTCTGGTGAAGCGGACAAACCCATGTGAGGAACCGATTCCGTTACGATAACAGAGTTTAAACTGCCATAATTACCAACCAGTGGACTTGGGATAATGGCTGCATCAACGGAACCATCCAGTACTCTGTTTACGGCATCCACCGAGTCGCTTGCCTGAATAATAAACGGTAGACGAGATGGATTAGGAAACATTTCGTTTAGCCTTACTGCGCCCAGACTTGGGGATGGCATTGTGGCTATTTTTTTCGAAATTAGCTCTTCCATTTCAAAAATAAAGTTATCTTCACTGGTTACTACGGTAAAACTTACAGTTTCAGGCAGTTTTACCAGTACTTTATAGTCGTTACGTTGAAGACGAAAATCAGTGAAATGTGCGGCATCTAGAATAAAGTGCATATCTTTACCTTTTTTCATGCGCACCCAGTAAGTCAGAAAACCTCTGTATGAAGTGATTACAAACTCATGGCCGGTTTTTATAGACAGGTATTCTGCAAGAGGTTGGTAGTTTAGTTCTACTTGCTTGGCTGGTAAAATTGGCTGCACAGAAAGCGTGTATCTCTCTGCAACTGCGTTCCTTGAAATTACTGATGAAAAAAATATGAAGATCGAAATTAAGACTAAAACTTTGTTATTCAATGTCGCTATGCTCTGTAACTATCACCTGAACTAAGCATAGTCACATTTTGTTTATTAGCAAGAAATAGACTGACCATTCATCAGACGATTTTATTTGTTACTCTCAAATGTATTCATGTCATTTAATTTCTTTATTGCTCAATTTAGTTAAAAATCGTCTTGATAACACGAATATCATCCCCATTATCACCTGCATTGACAAAATCCTTATCTAATTTATATTTTTGGAGTAAATAATGAGCGTTGAAACGAGTAAAGAAACCCTCGAATTTCAAACTGAAGCCCGTCAAATCCTGCATTTGATGACCCATTCACTGTATTCAAACAAGGAAATATTTTTGCGTGAGCTCGTATCCAATGCTTCGGATGCCTGCGATAAGTTACGTTTTGAGGCATTGGGTAATGACAGCCTGTACGATGGAGATTCAGAACTATCAGTTCTGGTCGAATATGATGATGACGCTAAAACCATCTCTATTAGCGATAACGGCATCGGTATGTCTCGCCAGGAAGTGATCGATAATGTAGGCACCATCGCAAGTTCTGGCACCCGTAAATTCCTTGACAAATTAACCGGTGATCAGGCGAAAGATTCGCAGATGATCGGTCAGTTCGGTGTGGGTTTTTATTCTAGTTTTATCGTTGCCGATAAAGTGACTCTGGAAACACGACGTGCCGGTGCTGCTGCCGATGAAGCTATTCGCTGGGAATCTGATGGTGAAGGTAGTTTCTCGCTGGAAAATATTGAAAAAGAATCTCGCGGCACCAAAGTTGTATTACATCTGAAAGAAGGTGAAGCTGAGTTTGCTAGTCCATATCGCCTAAAGAGCATCATTAAACAGTATTCCGATCATATCTCTATTCCGGTGATGATGCCGGAAGCAGAGCTGGACGATAAAGGTGAAGCCAAAAAAGATGATGAAGGTAATGCCATCACTAAACTTGAACGTGTAAACAGTGCGGCAGCATTATGGGCGCGTGATAAAAGTGACATCACTGATGAAGAATACAACGAGTTCTACAAACATGTGAGCATGGATTTTGCTGACCCGCTGAGCTGGATACATTCAAGGGTCGAAGGTAATCAAAGTTACACGTCGTTATTGTATGTGCCAGCCAATCCGCCATTTGATCTGTTCGATCGTGATCATAAACGTGGCGTAAAGCTGTACGTTAAGCGTATTTTTATCATGGATGACTCTGAGCATCTGATGCCGAACTATCTACGTTTTGTTAAAGGGGTTATTGATTCTGATGATCTGCCTTTAAACGTATCACGTGAAATATTGCAACAGAACAAAGTTATCGACCGTATTCGCGGTGCTTCAGTGAAGAAAGTGCTGACTATGCTCGAGTCGATTCAAAAAGACGATAAAGAAAAGTACGCTATTTTCTGGAAGGCATTCGGCCAGGTACTGAAAGAAGGGCCGATCGAAGACATGGCAAATAAAGATCGCATTGCCAAACTATTGTGGTTCGCCAGCACGCATAATGATAATGATGAGCAGAATGTTACTTTAGATGAGTACATCTCTCGTATGCCGGAAACCCAGGAAAAAATTTATTACATCACTGCAGATAATTACACCGCAGCGAAAAATAGTCCGCATCTGGAAGTATTCAAGAAAAAAGGCATCGAAGTACTGTTGTTAAGCGACCGTGTAGATGAATGGCTGGTGTCACATCTGACTGAGTTAGAAGGTAAAAAACTACAGTCGGTCGCGCGTGGTACGCTGGATATCGACGAGGAAGAAGACAAAAAAGAACTGGAAGAAACAGAGAAATCATATGCTTCCGTTATTGAACATGCTGCCAAGGTATTAGGTGATACAGTCAACGAAGTTCGTTTGTCAAAACGCTTAACCGACTCACCGTCGTGCCTGGTACTGGAAGAACATGACATGAGTGCCCAGATGCAACAGATTATGGAGGCGGCCGGCCAATATGCGCCAAAAGCTGCCCCTGTGCTGGAGTTAAATGCAGAACATAGCCTGGTGAAAAAACTCAATGGACTTACTGACGATGACCAGTTTGAAGATTATGTGCATCTATTGTTTGAACAGGCGCAACTGGCCGCTGGTGCGCCACTGGACGATGCTGCAGGTTTTGTTAAACGAGTGAATAAATTATTAGATAGTTAAAACATTTGTTTTTAAATAAAAGCGGCACAGTTATTGATTTTATGATGGATGACAGTGCCGCTTTTTTATTGTTTTCTTCCTCGCTATAATTTCCAAAATGTCTCGAGCACAGTTATACTTCGAGATATCAAAATTTCCTTCCCAAGAATAGAATGTATATTGCTAAATTATTGATTTTTATATTTATAATGAGTCTATCTTCGGCTGCAGTGTCAGCCGAGGAGGATTTCAATGCAGACATACGTTTTTTATACGTACAGAAAGGACAGACGCTACATAATATCGTTAAACGGTTATATCCAGATCGCGTCAAGGAGTGGCCGAAACTAACCAAAGATATTGTGCGACTTAATCCTCACGCATTTATTAATAGTGACCCTACCAAGATGAAAGCCGGTGTGAGGCTGACATTGCCTCAAAAAGTTGTACTACCGGCCAAAGCAAAAAAAGTAGGGGTTGTAGTAGATATGAGCGGTAGTGTTGTGGCAGTTGATAAGAATAAAGTGTCGCGTAAGTTATCTAAAGGCTATCCCGTTTATCTTGGTGATAAGGTGGTCACAGGTGAAACGGGTTATATACGCCTGCAAATGATCGATAAAGCAATGCTTGATCTGCACTGCTTCAGTATTATGGTGATTGAAGAATACGCACTTAATACCAGTAATCGCCGCAGTATATTAAATTTATTACAGGGTAGCTTGAAAAAAGTGACTGGTGAGATCGGTAAAATGGCCGAGGATGTCTATGAATTAAAAACACCTGTTGCCAATGTTGGGGTGCGGGGAACCGAATACGCCTTACGTGTTTTTCAGGCTAAAGGTTGTGGTGGTACCATTGATGCCGATGATGGTTTTTACCTTGAGGTGATCAGGGGACTGGTTGATGTACATAATACAGCGGGGAAAGAAGTATTCGCCAAAGGCGAAACTGCTTATGTACCAGTACCCGATGCGGCGCCGCAGAAAATAAAAATAAAACCAGGAATAATTCAACCAGAAATAGCGAAACCAGAAAAAACTGAACCAGAAATAACCAAACCCGTAGAACCCCTCGCAGAAACACAGGAAGAGGGTGATAGCATGTGGTGGTGGCTGTTAAGTATTGTCGCTATTGCATTATTAATATGATCATAGACCTGTAAATCGAATGCCTGACAGTATACGAATAGATAAGTGGTTATGGACATCACGGTTTTTTAAAACCAGGCAATTAGCCACCGCAGCGGTGAATGGCGGAAAAGTCCATTTAAATCATCAGCGTGTGAAAGCGGGTCATATTGTTAAAGCGGGTGATGCATTGTCGATACAGAAAGACAGTGTTTTATATGAAGTGACGATAACGGGTATCAACAAAACCCGCCGGCCTGCTAAAGAAGCCAGTTTACTCTATGAAGAGTCTGAGCAGAGTCGTTTGAAGCGTGAGCAGGAACTGGAAATAAAAAAACTGGTATCTGCGACACGGCCAGTGCCTCTACACAAACCCGATAAACGCGAACGTGAACAGTTACGGCAATTTAAGCAGAAGCAGTAAGCTGTTAAATAACAGAGAGATATTATGGCTAGACCTGTTACGCCACAACTTACTGCAGATGTCATCATTGAAATGCCACTGCTTGAAAACAAGCCGATTATCCTGATCGAAAGAAAATTTGAGCCATTTGGCTGGGCGATTCCGGGTGGTTTTGTTGAAGTTGGAGAAACCATTGCAACGGCTGCATGTCGCGAGGCACTGGAAGAGACGACTCTGGATGTTGAGCTGGATGTATTATTAGGTATCTATTCAAACCCAAAACGTGATTTCAGAGGCCATACCGTCTGCTCTGTGTTTATTGGCAACGCCTCTGGTAAGCCGATAGCTGCTGACGATGCAAAAGATATTGCCGTATTTGATCCCTTTGATATAGATGTTGAACTGGCATTTGATCACAGGCAGATTCTGCATGATTACTGTGCGTATCGACGCGACGGTACGATCCAATTACCTGAATAACAGTGTTTGAGATAGCTGTTAGTGTAGAAATGATCATTCCGGCGTGTCTCTAGCTGTGATTCATGTCCGTAGTGTTTATTTATCAACGCTTACGGTTTTTATAAGTCTCTGTTTTTGGTATAATTTTCTATTATTTTTAAATAGTGCATTTTCAGGATATTCCTTCATTGAGTAATCGAACGCTGTCTATTGATGACCGCACATATGACTATCTATGTGACGTTTCTATTAACGAGTCTGAGCTTCTGCGTCAGTTACGCGAAGAAACGGCACAGCTTGAATATTCAGTGATGCAGATTTCACCCGAACAGGGTCAGTTTATGTCCCTGCTCATCAAACTGATGGGGGCGAAACGCGCACTAGAAATTGGCACCTTTACAGGTTACAGTTCTATCTGTGTAGCCAGCGCGATGCCGGAAGATGGCAGATTAATCTGCTGCGATATATCGCCACAATGGACGTCGATCGCAGAAAAATATTGGGCGTTAGCAAAGCTGGAAGAAAAAATCGATTTATATAATCAGCCAGCTCAACAAACCTTACAGATGTTGCTTGATGATGGTGCAGAGAAATCATTTGATTTTATTTTTATCGATGCAGATAAACAGAACTACATCATCTATTACGAGATGGCGTTACGTCTATTAAGAAAGGGTGGTGTCATCGCTGTTGATAATACATTGTGGTCTGGAGCGGTTGCCGATCCAGAAAATATTGAACCTGGAACAAGAGCCATTCGTCGTTTTAACGACATGGTAAAAGAAGATAAACGTGTTAGTACAAGCCTGCTTACCATTGGTGATGGCTTAACTTTGATATTAAAAGAATTCGATTGATATGCTGAACTGGATAAAGTCATTAAAGAGAAAACCATCGTCACGAAAAAACGTGAACAAAAAACACGTGCAGAAAAAACATGTGCCTAAAAAACGTACTGGTACTGCGTCTACCGCTGCTGAAAATGCAGCCATCAATAAAGCGGTCATACTCTCACGCGGCGAGCATGACATCTCTCGTGACAATATTGATGACCATGCATTAAAAGTTTTGTATCGCCTGCATAACGCTGGTTACCATGCCTGTTTGGTCGGCGGCGCCGTGCGAGATTTATTGCTCGGTATAACACCAAAAGATTTCGATGTGGCAACGGATGCAACGCCCGAGCAGGTCAACAAACTATTCCGTAACTGTAGACTGATTGGCCGTCGCTTTCGTCTTGCTCATGTTCACTTTGGTCGACTAATCATTGAAGTAGCAACTTATCGCGCCAGTCATGATCTGACACAATCAGGCATTCAAGATGAAACTGGACGTATCGTTCGCGATAATGTTTATGGTGAGCTGGCTGATGATGTCTGGCGGCGAGATTTCACTGCCAACGCATTGTATTACGATATTTCCAATTTTAGTGTAATTGATTTTGTTGGTGGTTTTGATGATATAAAACGCAAACGTTTGCATCTGATCGGTGATGCAGAAACACGTTATCGTGAAGATCCGGTAAGAATGTTACGCGCACTGCGTTTTTCGGCAAAACTGGGATTTACAATTGATGGAGCTAGTGAATCACCGATTCATACGTTTGGTCATCTGTTAACTGATATCCCCGCAGCCAGGCTGTATGAAGAAGTTCTTAAACTGTTTCATTCAGGGCATGCTGTGCGTAGTTTTGAGTTACTGATGGAGTTTGATCTGCTTAAATATCTGTTCCCCGATGCAGCCGAATCGATTGCACAGGATGAATCGGTTATGCGGGTGCTGACTATCGCTATGCAAAACACGGATGACCGTATTAAAAACGATATGCGTGTAACGCCTGCGTTTTTATTTGCTGCATTATTGTGGCATCCGGTGAATTCGCGCGTACATGAGCTGGTAGATAAGGGCATGCCCTATTCGGTGGCGATACAAAAAGTGGCAACGCGTGTCTTGAGTAAACAGTCAGCTAGTGTGTCGATACCAAAACGATTCACCAGCACCATGCGTGATATATGGGGTTTGCAAACACGGTTTCATTATCGCTCTGGGAAGCGAGCAATGGCGGTACTCGAACATGAAAAATTTCGTGCTGGCTATGATTTTTTATGCATTCGTGCCCACGCGGGTGAAGAAGCGAGCAATGGTGATATAAAGCAGGACTGTGAATGGTGGACTGAGATACAGAAACAGAATAAAGAACAGCAACAGAACGCGTTATTTAACCAGTCCAATAAAAGTCCCGGGAAAAAACGCGCAAAACAATCCACTAAAAAGAAAAAAATCAGCAAACCAGACAACGAACCAGAGTAGTAAAGACCAGTGTGGTGAAGTTGAATACGGCAAATGCAAAAGACGTTTATACAGGTATCTACATAGGCCTGGGTAGTAATATCAATCAGCCATATTTGCAGATAAAAAATGCAATAACCGCATTAAATAATTTGCCTGAGACAAAAGTATTAATGGATTCAGGGTATTTTAAAAGTAGACCTATGGGTCCTGAAGATCAGCCGGATTATGTGAATGCGGTTATTGAGTTACAAACTACAATGAATGCAACAGAACTGTTGCAACATTGTCAGTTGATAGAGCAGCAACAAGGTCGAATTAAAAAACGTCATTGGGGTGAGCGTACAATTGATTTAGATATTCTGTTGTATGCAGAGCAGAGAATGGATAGCGACGATTTAACCGTGCCGCATCCGGGTATCTGCCAGCGTGACTTTGTTTATTTGCCATTATTAAAACTGAATGCTGAGATAGAGATACCCGGTAAGGGTTTGTTACGCGATATCGTACAAGCGGCTGGCATACAGGCATTAACAACATTGAATACTGATTATGATTGTCAGTTTGCAGGAAATATTGAATGATCTCTCAGCTTAAATATCAAGAGACAGTATCGAAACCAACAGCAAAAGTCCCGGGTTACATTGTGGTGGAGGGTCCTATTGGTGTGGGAAAAACAACGCTGGCGAACAAACTTGCAAGATCTTTCGGCAGTGACTTGTTGCTCGAAGGCGCAGATGAAAATCCATTTCTGGAAAAGTTTTATGATAATCCTAGGGTCGCAGCACTGCCAACGCAGATGTTTTTTTTATTGCAACGTGCGCGCCAGTTAAAAGCGATGAAACAGGAAGATATGTTTAATCCTGTACGCGTTGCTGATTTTTTAATTGAGAAAGATCGTCTGTTTGCCGAGCTGACCCTGGATACTGATGAGCTTGATCTGTATGAACAGGTTTATGCGAGTCTAACCATTGATATTCCGACACCAGACCTTGTTGTTTATTTACAGGCGCCAGTAGAAGTTTTGTTGGAGCGTATTCAGAAGCGCGGTCTAAAACATGAACGCTTTATCGAAGCGGCTTACCTGCAACGTTTATGCGATTCTTATATCCAGTTTTTTTATCAGTATAATAGCGCGCCCTTATTAATTGTTAACGCTGCAGATATTGATTTTGCTAATAATGACGCAGACTATCAGTTATTGCATCAGCAAATAACCGAAGTACAATCTGGTCGGCATTATTTCAATCCAACACAAGTGGCGCTTTAATAGCAGTGAATAGATAATAGTTAACAGTGAATAGTTGTAGGAGCGGATTGTAATCCGTGATTTTTTTCGCCAGAACAGAAAACTTCGATCCTGGTCTACAGAATATTGATGATGAGCACACAAACTGATACAAGCAAAAAAGTAACTGTACGTCGACTGGTCGAAATGAAACAGGCAAAAGAAAAAATTGCCTGCCTGACTGCCTATGATGCAAGTTTTGCACAGCTGCTTGAGAAATCAGGTGTCGATGTTGTGCTCGTTGGTGATTCCTTAGGCATGGTCATTCAGGGTGAAGAGACAACTTTACCTGTTTCTGTTGAAGATATGCTGTATCACACACAATGCGTTGCGAAAGGTTTAAGCAATGCATTATTAATAACTGATATGCCTTTTTTAAGTTTTACCTCTGAGCAAGAAGCGGTGCTGAACGCCGGCCTGTTTATGAAACAGGGTGGCGCGCACATGGTGAAGCTCGAAGGTGGGGTCGATCAGGCTGAGACGGTCTCTGCATTAAATAAAAATGGTATCCCAGTGTGCGCGCACCTGGGCCTGCAGCCACAGTATGTTCATAAGATAGGTGGTTATCGGGTACAGGGAAGAGAACAGGCGGCGGCAGATAAGATGCTCGATGATGCTCTAACTTTACAGGCTGCTGGTGCAGACTTAATGTTGCTTGAATGCGTCCCAGAATCTTTGGCAAATAAAATCACGCAAGCATTAGATATTCCGGTTATCGGCATCGGTGCCAGCGCAGGGTGCGATGGCCAGATTCTGGTCCTGTATGACATCCTTGATATCAGTTTAGGGATGCGGCCTAAGTTCAGTAAGAATTTCATGGTTTCAGCAAACAGTATCGAAGATGCCATTCAGCACTATGTGTCAGCAGTAAAAAAAGCTGAATTTCCTGCTGCTGAGCATGTGTTCAGTTAAGCCTCTGTATCAATTCTCATGTCCATGAGCGTTTGTAAAAACATCGAGCAATTGCGTGCGCAGATAAGTGAGTGGCGTAGCAATAAAGAAACCATAGCTTTTGTGCCTACCATGGGTAATCTGCATGCGGGTCACCTGTCGCTGGTTGAACTTGCTCAGCAAAAAGCAGTGCACGTGGTGGTAAGTATTTATGTGAATCCATTGCAGTTTTCACCGGATGAAGATTTTTCAAGTTATCCTCGGACCCTGGAAGAAGATTTAAAAAAGCTGGAGGCTATCGGTACAGACCTGGTATTTGTCCCGGATACTTCGATGATTTATCCCAGAGGTGAAACAAAAAGCAGCTTTGTTGAAGTACCGGTTTTATCTCATATCATCGAGGGTGAGTTTCGACCCGGTTTTTTTAGAGGGGTTTCTACCGTTGTTCTAAAGCTGTTTAATATGGTACAACCGGATTATGCTGTTTTTGGTGAAAAAGACTTTCAGCAGTTATTAATAATCAAACAGATGGTCAATGATCTGAATCTACCAATAGAAATTGTTGCTGCAGCGATCAAACGAGAAGCTGATGGTCTAGCGATGAGTTCACGAAATAACTATTTGAATCCATCTGACAGAGAGAAAAGCTGTTTATTATCGCAGGCCCTGATGGCCTGTCGTCGTCAGATAGAGCAGGGTATTAGTATCGAACAGGCTGAAAAAAGCTGTGTTGATGCTTTGCAAAACCATGGTTTTTTAGTGGATTATGTCACTCTCAGGGAAACTATGGGACTGGAAAAGGTGTCCAAAAGTGACATTAACGCTAATAATGAGTTAATTATATTGGCGGCGGCAAAAATTGGTAATACCCGTTTGATTGATAATATGAAATTTGTCATCATAGATAAAACATGAGATGTGAACAGGACTTGATGCAATACCTCGTATAAACGATAATACACGGGTTGATGGCGCAACAGCGCTTATTATTAGCCATCGAAGAATTAAAGACTAGATATTTATGGAAATTACACTTTTAAAAGCAAAGCTCCATCAGGCAACCGTTACCCTGACCGAACTGGAATATGAAGGTTCGTGTGCGATCGATGCAGATCTGCTGTCGGCGGCCGGTATCAATGAATATGAGCAGATCCATATTTATAATTTAAATAATGGTAATCGTTTTACTACCTATGCTATTCAGGCAGAAGCAGGTAGTGGTGTGATCTCGGTCAATGGTGCCGCAGCGCATAAAGCCAATAAAGGTGACCGTGTCATTATCTGTTGTTATGCGAGATTGTCGGCGCATGAAGTGGCAAACTTTAAACCGACGCTGGTTTATCTTGATGGCGCGAACCAGATTATTCGTACCTCGAACAAAATACCTGTTCAAGCCGCTTAATTTCTAAAACTTCCTGTAACCGAAAAACCTGAACACAGTAATTTAAACCTGCTTTGATTGCTGTTGCTTCAATTCTTTGAGTTGAGCTTCGTTATTACAAAATTCGATTTCTGAGACAGCGACCTCTGTTGTTGTTAATTTTTCGTCGCACTCATCGGTATTGGTACAGTCCGAACAGTTGTTCATCTGCCTGGTAATATCTTTAACGCTGGTCTGATAGATATAGTCGGTTTTGTTGATGCCAAGTGCGCTAAGCATGCTGCTTAAACGTAACTTGTTAAATTGCTGTTCGAGTGAATGATGAAACTTTCTGCCATTGATCAGGTTTGTCGCAATAGTATAAAACAGGCGTAGCATAAAACCTGCAATTAAAAGCGCGAGTGCACCACCCACAATCATCGTCGTTGTATCCATCACGCCATGTTAGCAATGGCCGAAATAAATCTATTGATTTATATCATGAATCGATGTGTTTGGATTAGCTTTGTATGAACAGCGTCAAAGCGATAACCGTAAGTTAGATGTGCAGGTGCGAATTTATTCACACCTGCCGTTCTCGCTAACCGGTATTTCGCATACCCGCTGCAATTGCGTTAATACTGCGCAATAAGGGGTTTAACCATTTTTCACGTTCTTCATCACTGAGTGAGTCATCGCGGTAACGTTTTAACAGTTTTATCTGTATGTGGTTGAGTGGGTCAAGGTAAGGATCCCTGCGCTTGAGCGACAGTGCCAGTGGAGGAATATCATCTAACAGACGGGTCATGTTGGATACTTTAAGTGTGATTTCCAGCGTCCGCTCGTATTCATCTCGAATCATTTCAAAGATACGCTGACCGGTTTCTGCTGATACGCATAATTCAGAATATTCTTTAGCGGTTTTAATATCTGCTTTATACAGAGCCATTTCGGTATTGCTTAACAGTGCTCTGAAATATGGCCAGTGTTCATACATGGCTTGCAGTTTTTGCAGGCGTGACTCTTCATTATCGATGCCGTCATTTTCAATCCATTGGTATAAGGCTGTGCCGATACCGTACCATGCGGGCAAAGTGTGTCTTGCCTGTGCCCAGCCAAATACCCAGCCAATGGCGCGAACGGATGATTTAGAGCGGTCACCTGTTTTACGATGCGAGGGGCGAGAGCCAATGTTCATTAAGCCTATCTCACTGACCGGTGTGGCTTCATAAAAATAATCAAGGAAACCTTCAGTGTGGTCGGTCAACTGGCGATAGCTATTTTCACCGTATGCCATGACCTCGCGCATGATAGACATGTTTTCTTCTGTGGCCGTCGAGCTGCCCGGTAGAATCTGATAACGGCTGGCCAGCATCAAACCAGTAACGCCGAGCGTTAATTCGTACACAGCGGTTTCTGGATTGCTGTATTTATTCGATAGAACTTCACCCTGTTCGGTGAACTTAATCTGTCCGTGCACCGTGCCTTCTGGCTGTGACAGGATGGATTCGTGTGTTGGACCGCCGCCACGACCGATAGTACCGCCACGACCGTGGAACAGGCGACAGTCTATCTGGTGAGCGTCGGCAAGCTTCATGGCTTTTTGCTGGGCTTCAAATAACTGCCAGGACGACGCCAGTATGCCACCGTCTTTACAGGAGTCTGAATAACCCAGCATAACTTCCTGCAGGTTACCGGAAGCGGTTAACAGGGTTCGATAAGTCTTATCGTCGAACAGATGTGATAAGACGCTTTCGATGTGATTCAGATCTTCGATGGTTTCAAATAAGGGTGAAATACGGATATTGCAGAACCATTCATCGTTCACTTTTCCGGCCAGTCCAACCAGGCTGGCGAGTAGCATAACTTCCAGAACATGGCTGGCCTGATGGGTCATCGAGATGACATATTCACCAAAAGCACGTGGACTGATCTCGCCGTGCATTTTTTCAATGACATTAAAAATGTCCAGGGTTTCTTTGTTTGCGTCATTGAGTGAAGCGCGATCAAATTCTATGCCCTCGCACTGGTTTTCAATTAACGTAGATAACAGTTTGATGCGTGCTGATTCATCCAGTGAATCGTAATCGTCGTGTGTACTGCTCAGTTTTAGGATTTCTGCGACGATCTCTGTATGACGTGTTGATTCCTGACGCACGTCCAGTTGCATCAGGTAAAAACCGAATGATTCGACCAGTCGGATTAGATCGGTAATCGCAATATCAGCAATTTTGTGGTCACCGTGGCTGTTTAATGATTCACGGATCAGTATCAGGTCATTTAGAAAATCATCTTCGGATAGGTAAACATGTGTATATGCACTGACATCAGCGTTTGTATCTGCGATGAGTGCGCGTGTCTTATCCAGATTCTGCTGTATCCGGTAGCGCATGAATGCTATTTTTCTCTGATACGGTGAATGCGCGTAAGACAGCGGATTGTTAACAAAAACATCGAAACGCAGGTTTTCATCTTTATTCAGGCTTGCAGTGAATTCGCGGCTTGGGGTGCAGAACTGGTCGGAGTGTGTCAGGTGCTTAAATGTATCATTCAAGCGTTTGATGTATTCCTGTAATGTGGTTCTTGATTGCAGTCGTAGTGCCAGCTCAGTCGTTTCCGGCTTAACGTTTGGGTTGCCATCACGGTCGCCACCTATCCAGGAGCCAAACTTTAAAAAGCTAGGTACGGTAACTTGGGCTGTTGGGTAGTGATCCCGGATACGATCCTCCAGATTACGATACACCACGGGAACAGCGTCAAATAGACTTTCTTTAAAATAATACAGGCCGTTTTTAATCTCATCACGTACCTGAGGTTTACTTTCTCTGACCTCATTGGTACGCCATAAAATATGAATATGAGTCTCTAATTCATCGATAACCGCCTGACGTTGCGCCTTACCCAGGCGGGTATCGCTGAGTTTTTCATTGGTCAGAAAAATTCGGCGTAGGGCATATAAAATACTACGGCGTTTGGCTTCGGTAGGATGTGCGGTGATTACCGGGATGTAAGCGAGTCGGTCAAGTAAGGTCTGCAGACGTTCTGCAGACATACCCATATCGATAAAATCACGTAATGCTGAATCAAAAGAACCAATCCATAGTTCGCCATCATTACGTATCTGTCGGCGTCTAAGCTGAAGTTGTGAGGCTTCTTCAGCGACATTAACCAGGCTGAAGTAAGTGCTAAACGCTCTCACTACCTGGTTGAGGGTTTCTTCATCCAGGGATTCGATGAGCGACATTAACTGCTGTCTTTTCTGGCTGTCTTCTTCTTTGTGTAACTCGATAAATCCGGTGCGCAGCTTTTCTACGGCATCGTAAACTTTTGCATCGGCATTGGATAACAGCACGTTGCCCAGCAGGTTACCGAATAGTTTTACTTTAGCGCGCAGTTGTTTATCGGTGGATGCAGTATTCAGCAAACCAGCGAGTTTGTGTGGTTGATCGGGATTGTTTGGGTTTGATTCCAGCGTAGTATTCATAAACAGTCAAAGTAAGCAGTGGAAGCTAGTGACACAAAGCAGGCAATTATACTGTATTTAAGTAATTACTTACATTGTTAAGCGAATAAGCTTAATAATTGCAAGACCAACGCCAATATAGTGTTGGTGAAATGGCCGTTTTGAACTAACCTTGTAAGCAATTGAAACCATAAAAATGTTGTTGTTATGTCGAAATTAACGGATCTAGCGTCATGGAAAGCGCTTGAAGCGCACTTTGAGCAGATGAAAAGTGTTCAAATGCGTGATTTGTTTGAACAGGATGAAGACCGATTTAAAAAATTCAGTACGCAGATGGATGATATTCTGCTGGATTTTTCTAAAAATCGAATCGATGAAGAAACCTTTGGCTTATTGTGTGAGCTTGCCAGGGAAGCCGGTGTCGAGGAATGGCGTGATCAGATGTTTGCTGGTGAACCGATAAATATTTCTGAATTTCGCCCGGTATTGCATACAGCGTTGAGAAATCGCAGTAATACGCCAGTGTATGTTGATGGCGAAAATGTAATGCCTAAAATCAACCGGGTGCTCGCACAGATTCGTTACTTTACTGAACGTGTGCGTGGTGGCCATTTTCGTGGTTACAGCGGGCAATTGATCACCGATGTTGTAAATGTTGGTATCGGTGGCTCGGATCTTGGGCCGCATGTGGTCTGTGACTCGATGAAACCTTTTGCGCAGCGCGGTATGAATGTGCATTTTGTATCCAATGTTGATCCGACACATCTGACTGAAATTTTAAAATTTGTTCAACCTGAATCTACCCTGTTTGTTATCTCATCGAAGACGTTTGGTACCCAGGAGACTATGTTAAATGCGCAGAGCGCACGGCAGTGGTTCGTCGAAGTAACGGGTAGTGAAAAAGCCGTGGCGCGTCATTTTGTTGCAGTAACGTCCAATAAAAAAGCGGCAGCTGACTTTGGCATACTGGAAGAAAATATGTTCGAGTTCTGGGACTGGGTGGGTGGTCGTTATTCGTTGTGGTCAGCCATTGGTTTGCCGATAGCGCTTTATCTGGGTATGGATCACTTCGAGGAACTGCTCGAAGGTGCTCATGCGATGGATATGCATTTCAAGTCAGCGCCGATTGAAAAAAATATGCCAATCATTCTGGCTTTACTCGGTGTTTGGTATAACAACTTTTTTGATGCACAAAGCCATGCGGTTATGGCGTACAACCAGTATCTAAGACGCTTGCCTGCCTATCTACAACAACTGGATATGGAGAGTAATGGTAAAACTATTAACCGTGATGGTGAACGTGTGGATTACCTCACCGGCCCGATTATCTGGGGAGAAACCGGCAGTAACTGTCAGCATGCTTTCTTCCAGTTATTGCACCAGGGGACGAAACCGGTACCGGCAGATTTTCTTATTCCTGCACGCAGTAAAAACCCCTTAGGCGAGCAGCATAGTGTTTTGTTGGCCAACTACTTTGCGCAAACACGTGCGTTGATGAAAGGCAAAACAGAAGCTGAAGCTCGTGCCGAGCTAGAGGCGTCGGGTTGTTCTGAAGAAATTATCAAAGACGTATTGCCGCACAAAATATTTGAAGGCAATAAACCGACAAATTCAATCATGTTTGAAAGTCTTAACCCAAGGACACTGGGTGCTTTGCTTGCGATGTATGAGCATAAGGTTTTTGTACAGGGTGTGATATGGGATATTAACTCCTTTGATCAATGGGGTGTGGAGTACGGCAAACAACTGGCTAGTGACATACAGAAAGAGTTGTCGGGTAGACAGGAAACCTCGGTGTATGATGATTCGACGAATAACCTGATTAATTATTGTATGCTGTTGAAATTTTCTGATTAGAAATTTGAAGACAGTGGGTAGTTATCAGTTTGCAGAAAGAAATTATAAACAAACACTTAAATTCCAAAAGGTGTTTACTGCAAACTGCCAAGTTGTTCTGCCAAAGCCCAGTCAATGTGTTCAAGAACCATATCGTTACCAGCTTCGACAAGACCGCGTTTCTTTTCTTCTAAAACCTGAATAATTTTTTCTGAAGTTGGTGCATTACCAAGCGCGACGGCGATATTTCTTAACCAGCTCTGGTAACCGATGCGCCTGATGGCAGAGCCCTCGGTATTTTTTAGAAAAGTTTTTTCATCCCATCGAAATAGATCAGTCAGTGCGGGTGCATCGAGTGGATGCCGGGCAAAAAAGTCCGGTTCTACAGTGTGTTGTGAAAAACGATTCCATGGGCAGCATAACTGACAGTCATCACAGCCATAGATGCGGTTGCCAATGGCTTTGCGAAATTCAACGGGAATGCTGCCATGCAGTTCGATCGTGAGATACGAGATGCAGCGTCTGGCATCCACTTTATAAGGTGCAACAATGGCCTTGGTCGGACAGATGTCGATACAGGAGGTGCAGGTGCCGCAATGATTTTGCGCGGTCTCAGTAGTTTCTGATTCAGCTTGCGGTTGATTTTGTGATACGGGTAGTGGCAGATCGGTGTATATCTCACCCAAAAAAAACCAGGAGCCGGCTTTTTGATTTATCAGGTTAGTATGTTTTCCTATCCAGCCCAGCCCAGACTTTTCCGCCAACGCTTTCTCCAGCACCGGTGCGCTATCGACAAATACCCGAAAACCGAAATCACCAATCATGTTATTAATTTTTTCTGAAAGTTTTTGCAGACGTTTACGCATGACTTTATGGTAGTCACGGCCCAGTGCGTAACGGGAGATAAAACCTTGCTCTGGATTAGCCAGTACGGCATCGGATAACTCACAATCCGGCGGCATGTAATCCATGCGCACAGAGATTACACGACAGGTATTGTCGACCAGTTCCTCCGGATGACTGCGTTTGCTGCCATGTTTAAACATATAATTCATTTCGCCATGAAAGCCTGCATCTAACCAGTTGTTCAGGTATTTTTCGTGTTTCGACAGATCGATATCGGACACGCCCAACTGCTGGAAACCAAGTTCCTCAGACCATGTTTCTATTTTTTGTAGAAGTTGGTTGTAATCTATGTTTTTTGGTGTTTCAGGCATGTTGTAAGTTTATATTAATGGTCTGAAAAGTTGGCAGTATTAAGTGATAGTTTGCAGTTATTAGTTTGCAGTTGGCAGTAAAAATCCATAACAAAAACGTTATAAACAGTAAGGGCAGTCTGCTGTCCTGTTTTTTTTAAGCTTTTACTGCCAACTGATAACTGCCAACTGCCAACTTTTTTGTATTAAAATACGCAACCAAAATTATTCAGCAAAACTTAGTCTATGAAAGTAAGAACCCGATTTGCCCCCAGTCCTACCGGTTATCTTCATGTAGGTGGCGCCCGTACCGCATTGTTTTCCTGGTTATATGCCAGAAAAATGGGCGGGCAGTTCATCTTACGCATCGAAGATACTGATCGTGAACGCTCTACAGAAGAGTCAGTTGGTGTGATACTTGAGGGCATGGAATGGCTGGGTCTGGATTATGATGAGGGGCCTTTCTATCAGACGGACCAGTTTATACGTTACAAAGAAGTGATTCAGCAGCTGATCGATACGGGTCATGCCTATTATTGTAATTGCAGTAAAGAACGTCTGGCTGAGTTGCGTGAGCAGCAGATGGCTAATAAGGAAAAACCGCGTTATGACGGTTGTTGCCGCGATAAAAACCTTGCTGATGCAGACAATACCGTGGTGCGTTTTAAAAACCCATTGGAAGGCGATGTTGTTATTGAGGACATGGTCAAAGGTCGTGTGGTTATTAATAACCGTGAACTCGACGATCTGATTATTGAACGTACGGACGGTACGCCCACTTATAATCTGACGGTAGTGGTTGATGACTGGGATATGAAAATGACCCACATCATTCGTGGTGATGATCATCTGAATAACACGCCTCGCCAGATCAACATATTAAAAGCACTGGGTGCTGAATTACCCGTTTATGCGCATGTGCCAATGATTTTAGGTGATGATGGCAAGCGTCTATCCAAACGCCATGGTGCGGTCAGTGTGATGGAATATAAAGAGAACGGTTTTCTGCCTGAGGCGTTAATCAATTACCTGGTCCGTCTGAGCTGGTCGCATGGCGATCAGGAAATTTTCAGTCGTGAGGAAATGATTCAACTGTTCGACGCGGTTAACGTCAATACATCGGCATCAGCTTTCAATACGGAGAAATTACTCTGGTTAAATCAACATTATATTAAAACGCAAGATCCGGAAGTATTGGCTGAACTATTGCAGAAACATATACATTTTTCGTATTACAACACAGATAACGGACCTGATCTGATCGAAGTGCTGAAGGTGTTTCAGGAGCGCTGCAGTACCCTGGTTGAGCTGGCAGAAGAAATCCGTTTTCTATATGACGATTTTGATACTTATGATGCAAAGCAGGCAAAAAAACAGTTTAAAGAAGCAACACTGCCTATTATCGAAAGTTTAAAACAACAATATACTGCATTGGATAACTGGACCGCCGAAGCCATACATCATGTAGTAGAAAATACGGTTAACACGCTTGAAGTTGGTTTTGGCAAAGTAGGGCAGCCGCTAAGGCTAGCTGTTACCGGTCACGGTAAATCGCCTTCTATTGATGTTACGCTGGAATTACTGGGTAAAGAGAAAACCTTAAAACGTCTGGATCAGGCGATTGATTTTATCAATAATCAAAATACTTAACTAAAAGAAGTTGACGGTAAATGGTTATTTATCTCATGTTTCTTTACTAAAAAGCACAATCAATATAAGATTCAGCACCAATTTCGGGGCTATAGCTCAGCTGGGAGAGCGCAACACTGGCAGTGTTGAGGTCAGCGGTTCGATCCCGCTTAGCTCCACCATTTTACAGGTCAATAATGAAGATTATCGTTACTGGCGGCGCCGGTTTTATTGGCTCTGCCGTCATCAGGCAATATATCAATGATACCGAACACGACGTTGTCAACGTAGATGCTTTGACCTATGCGGGTAACCTGGAATCACTTGCTGAGGTTGAGCAAAATCCACGTTATAGCTTCGAACATGTTGATATTTGTGATATCGAGGCACTGCAACGTGTTTTTGAACAGTACCAGCCAGATGCCATCATGCACCTGGCCGCCGAGTCGCACGTAGATCGTTCTATCGATGGCCCTGCCGCGTTTATCCAGACCAATATAGTTGGTACCTATAATCTTCTTGATGTTGCAAAAAAATACTGGGATGGATTAACGGGTGATAAGAAAGATCAATTTCGTTTTCACCATGTTTCAACCGACGAAGTGTATGGCGATTTAGATGAAACAGGTTATTTCACCGAAGAAACCAGTTATGAGCCAAGTTCGCCATATTCCGCCAGCAAAGCCTCTTCAGATCATCTGGTAAGGGCCTGGCATCGAACCTACGGATTCCCAATTGTAATCACCAACTGCTCAAACAATTATGGCGGTTATCAGTTTCCAGAAAAATTGATTCCGCTAGTGACATTGAATGCACTAGAAGGAAAGCCATTGCCAATATACGGCAAGGGTAATCAGATTCGAGACTGGTTGCATGTTGATGATCATGCGCGAGCACTCAGACTGGTACTGGAAACAGGTAAAAATGGTGAGACTTATAATATCGGTGGTCACAATGAAAAAACAAATCTTGAAGTAGTTAAGACTATCTGCAGTTTGTTGGATAGGCTGGTGCCCGATTCACCATATATTCC
>CAJXZZ010000031.1 GCA_913065105.1 uncultured Gammaproteobacteria bacterium
AAGCCGTTATGCCTTTTTTGTATCAGCTAGTTATTATTTCGATCGTCATATGTATGCCCTCCATAGTCCATAGTGAAAAGATGCAGCTGGATGGCAACCTATTATTGACAGGATTTGATGCGGGCGGTAACGATGAATTTCATAGTGGTAAAGCTGTCTCTGGGCATTACAATTATTACCTGAAAAACTGGCTAGCTGCTGATGTTGGTTTACTGGTCTCTGACAAGATGCTGGATCAGAGTCGTCAGGATATCGTTGGAGATTACCGTGCCAGCCTACAGACGCAGGCGGTCCTGCTCGGCGTCAAACCTCGATATAGATTCGAGGCACCTTATGAGGTATATGGCAGGCTGGGTTTGCAATACTGGCGTACGGAACTGGAGGTTGAAGAATATTTTGGTGAAGGCATTCCGGAAGGTAAAGCTTCGGCAACAGACAGCGGTACTGGCTATTACTTTAGTCTTGGCGGTGCCTATTACGTGGCAGAAAATGTCGTCTTGCAGTTAGAGTTAAGCCGGATGGTGCAGCTTGATGTCTTTGAAGGTCAATCGGCTTCCCCATTTGATCTTACGGTCGATGCCTTGAGTTTCGGTGTCGGTTATCAGTTTTAGATATGTCTGAATGTTAACCTTCATGTCTAGCGTAAGTTAATAATAAATTATTAATAATAAATCATATGTATTTAGCTCATCGTTTAATTCACGTATCTGTATTTTTTATTTTATGTATGGCAGTACGACCTGCATGGTCCGCGCTGGATGAGACCTATCAATTAACGCTAGGCGCATCAATAAGCGATTATGATTCTAATGTAACGATTAATTCCAGGGATGACTCAATTGACAAGGAGATCGATTTTGAGGATGTGCTTGGTCTAGATAACGAGGTGAGGTTAGGCTGGATAAAGGGCGTCTGGCGTATGGGAGACCGTCATCGGTTGAGCCTGATATATCTACCTATTAAACGCACATCGACACTCACCACCAAGAATGACTTCAATGTTGGCGGAAATGTGATCAAAGCGGGTGCAACTCTGGGCACCTCTTTTGACACTAATGTATTTGATATTGAATATATCTATAGTTTTTTTAAACGCCCGGATTTAGAACTCGGGATAACAGCGGGCCTGTACTGGATAAACTCGGTCGTCGAATTGGCAGCAGCCGGTGAAGTTATTCTCGAGGGGGAAGATCAGCCTGAATTTCGCACAGATTATCAGGCCAACCAGCGCCTGATTGCGCCGTTACCCTTGCTGGGTATGTCTGCTGTTTATGAAATTAATCCACAATGGCGGGCAAAAGCAAGTGCGCGATATTTTGATATCACCATTGGTGATATAGATGGTCGCATTCTCAGCTTAACCCTGGGAACCGAATATTATTTTACTAAACACGTGGGGCTGGGTGCTTCATTTACCTCGTTCGATCTCAGTGTCACGCAGAATGGCGTCGTTTTTATCAATAGCCTGCAGTATAAATACAACGGCTTGCAGGCATTCCTGGTGATGAAATTTTGATGCTTGCGATTTTCACTTTCTTGTTTATGTGGCCACTGTATTACAATAGTTGATATATGAATACCAGTATTGCAATTCAGTCCGGCCGCCCTTCCAGTAAAATAACTATCAGCGCTGAAGCGCAGCAGGATGTCCGTCAGGCATACCTGGTATCTATGCGGCAGCGTTTTAAAGCTGAAATTAATCGCCTTACCCGTGGTGATATGCTGGATATGCTCAGGCAGAAATCAGTGTCTGAGGCAGATGCGGAAAACCTTAGTTTTTTGATGAGTTATGTCTATGCATGGCACTGGTTGCAGCAGAACCTGCATAATGACTATCAGTCAGAGGTGCTAACTACTTTCGCAAAAGGACCACAGGCCTTTTTGATGGAGATGCTGCTAAACAGTGGCAGCCACACAGAATTCATTCAGTCTTACCTGGGTTACTGGGAAAATTATCAGGCAGAACCTCAGTTACAGCAACATCAGCTGTTGCAGCTACTGCAGCAAAAAGGTAATTCGGAAACACTTATAAGGTACATAGAATCTGTCTGGGAAACATTACAGCTGTTTGGTAAGTCGTTTGCTGTCGGTTATAAAGATCTGGCGAAACAGGAAAAAGACCGTTATGCCGATATGCTGGGCCCGGATGACAAAGAGCGATTAGCACTTGTTGATCAACTCCCCGATTCGGAAGCGCTACAGGCATTTGCTAAGCTTGGCATTATTCCCGCGATGGGCTGTCCGCAAACCTGCCGGCACTGTATGTTTATCTTTCGTCCCCTGATGAAAAATACCGATGACCCCGCACCGCTGTATGAAATGATCGATAAGTTAACAACTTCGGTATTATTTACCGGTGGTGATCTAACCAAACAGCTTGATCATTTTTATAATGCCATCGAAAGCATGCGACATGTCACTACCTTTGCGATTTTATTAAACGGTGACTTTGCTGATAGTCGTGAAGTCACCAAACAGGTGTTAGGTAAAATGGCATCTGCCATCCGCCATCGCTCTGTAACATGGCCGAAGGCCAAAGTGATGCTGCAGATTAGTTTTGATGAGTTTCACCAGGAGGTCGTGGTTGACCGCAAAGGCGAATTAACTGAGCGTATACCGATAACCAAGATTGCCAATATCGTTGAAGCAGCGCCTAAGTTCAATGATGAAATTCAACTGTGTCTGTTGCACAAACAGGGCCACCTGAATTTTTCCATGGAGCTTTTTCAAAAAGGCGTATTTGCGCGCCTGGTACGCGAACTTGGCCGTCGGGGACAACAGGTGCAGATATTATCTTCGTTGCCATCATCACGCTTAAAACGTAATCCGCTAAACCCGGAGCAACCTGCACAGCTGATCAAAGATGCCACCTTTGTTTTAACTAAATACCCAGAGGCACATATGCTGCTGACGAGTACCACGATCGATGCCTATGGCCGCGCCAATATGATGGAGTTACACGAAACTGTGAATGAGAGGGATCTGTTAAAACAGATGCTGGAGGGCAAGGGTAGTGGTGGTGAAACCTTTGATAAAGATATCATGTTCTGGTTTAACGGCTGGGCGACTTTATTTTCAGCGGTGCATATGTGCCTGGGTAATGTTTTTGAAGAGGGTATGGAAACGATTCGAAAGCGTCAGCTGAAAGACCCGTTGAGTAATGCGTTAAATCGTTTTGACTTACGGCTGCTGGATTATTATCGCGAACAGTGTGATGATCTCGATGAGATTATCGAAAGATCAACCAGTCCACATCACCTGTTTCATAGCATTACTGAAGACGCTGCCATGCGTTTGCATATGACAAGGCGATTAATAGCTGAAAGTGTCTAGTTCTTCTATGACAGTAATCGATGATTAAAAATGGTATTGCAGATAAACGGAATTAAAATTACTGCCGCCTTTGATGCGTCCGAATGCGGACGAGGTCTCAAAGACGGATGAACGGTGGTGGATGCCGACACCTAAAAATAGATCGTCCATCGACTTAACCCCAAAAGTATCACCCAGGCTCAAGTCAGCGGTGATATCGATATAGTTCATCAGGTTGCTCGAGCGATAACCTTTTTCATCCATCTCTCTCTGTTCGAGATCATTGACGGTATCGGCATAGGACAGACCTTCAGCCAGACCTATGCGCCAGTGTACCGGCCAGTTTATATTGAAATAAGCTTTTATGCCCAGGACGAATTCGTGGCTAGGCAGGCCCTCATAGGTTAAGTTGCAGGGGTTTGTGCCATCGCAGGTGTTTTCAGGCACCGTTGCCAGCTCAGGTGTGTTGATGCCCGTGCCAGGTTCCAGGGTCTGCTGGTAGACATCGGCGCTGTGGTGATAGACATAACCAGTGGTCATGTAGATGTCGATCCACTCAGCGCCAAACAGACTGTCGGCGATGGGGTGACCGTAAAAGATCGAACTGATCTGGTTGTCCTGTTCGTCATCCTCCCAGTCGAAGGCGAGTATGTCACCCATGTTCGAAGGTGTGCCCCAGCCGTGCGCGAGGCGGATATAGGGTTTGGCTTTAAGTGAAGGCGCTTTCTTTTTTGTTTTGTCATTAAAGAATGCGATACCAAGATAAACCTCGCCAAAAGTGCCGTCTTCTATCGATATGGAATCACGGGTATTACCGTCCAGCGTAGTTATTTGCGCACGGCCTAATAGATAAAAGTTGCTGACGACGTGATAGCGGACTTCACTGCCGAGTGTCAGATCCAGGCCGCTGCCGATTTTATTTGTCAGTGTCTGGCTGAGATCATCGGGATCAGCAAAGCCGTCCAGGCCGTAATAATGGTCATTAAAATCAGCACTTTTGAACCGCAAGGTTGCATAGGGTATGACATCCCATGGACCATGGTCCCAATGGTAGTTGGTATTTAATGATGAGTAATAACGGCTGTCATCGTCGGTCAGAAGTTCAATGTTAGCTTCTAGATCGGTATTGAAACGGTACTTTAACTGTACACCGGCATCCAGCCCATTGCCCTGAGCAAGGTTCTGATATTCTGCCGGGATATCAAAATAACGATAACGACCAAGCAGACTAAACTGCCATTCGTCTTTATTGTATAGCTTTATGCCACCGGTTAAACCGCGAATAAAAAAGAGGTCACCATCATAGAACATCAGGGGGATGAAATCCTGAACGGTATCATCCTTGGCTTTGTATGGAATTTTTGCACTTCTGATGCCTACTGCGATGCCCCAGTTTTTCTCTGGGACTTCATAGGCGTAGGTAGAAAATGAAAAAGCAAAAAGGATGAATAGAAGAAGTAATTTTTTCAAATTTTTAGCGCTACTGTTTAGCAAGAAACCCCGTTTCCCAGTCCCATGCAGTTTTTACGATATCTTTAAGATCGGCAAACTGCGGCTGCCAGTTTAACTCTTCTTTCGCCAGTGTTGCATCGGCTACCAGTACCGCAGGGTCACCGGCACGGCGTGGTTCGATGCTTACTTTGAAATCATTACCAGACACTTCTTTAGCAACGTCGATAACCTGTTTGACAGAGAAACCTTTACCGTTGCCCAGGTTGTAACGTGCGCTTTTATCTTCTTTCATCATTTTCTGTAATGCCAGTGAATGCGCATCACATAGATCATTGATGTGAATATAATCACGTACACAGGTGCCATCATCGGTGGCGTAATCGTCACCAAATACTTTTATATCTTCACGTCGTCCGGATGCAGCCTGCAGTATCAACGGGATGAGATGGGTTTCAGGTACATGGCGTTCGCCGAGCTCACCATCAGGGTCGGCACCTGCGGCGTTGAAGTAGCGCAGGCAGGTAGAGCGTAGTCCATAGGCTGTGTCGTAATCATCCAGTACCTGTTCGATCATTAATTTTGAATGACCATAAGGGTTGATCGGGTGCTTGTTATGTTTTTCATCGATGGGGGTATAGTCGGGCTCGCCGAATATGGCAGCAGTCGATGAAAAGATGAAATTCTTTATATCGTGGCGCAACATAGCATCGAGCAGGGTAAATGTATTAACTACGTTGTTATGATAATACATGGCAGGTTTGATGACGGATTCACCGACCTGAATAAAACCGGCAAAGTGCATGACGGCATCGATATCGCCTGATCTAAAAATAGAATCCAGTACCGAGTCATCGCCCAAGTCGCCTTCGACAAACTCGCCGTACTTTACCGCGTCCCGATAACCGTAACTTAGGTTGTCCAGGGTAATAACATCGTTACCGGCTTTTGCCAGTTGTTTGACCATGTGTGAGCCGATGTAACCGGCGCCACCTACGACAAGTATTTTCATTGTTTGTTGTCTTTGATTAGTGTTGTTTTATATTAGGATGGTTCTTCATCAAGGTATTGTGACCAGTCGCGACTATTGTCACCGAAAACAAAGAAAAAAGGATTGAGCAAACTGTCTTTAGTGTTGTATTCGAGAGGAGACATGTCAGTCCTGGTGATATAGCCACCCGCCTGCACCACGATACAGTGAGCCGCCGCAGTGTCCCATTCAGACGTTAGTCCTAAGCGTGGATACAGATCGGCACGGCCTTCGGCTACCAGGCAGAATTTTAATGAGCTGCCCATACTAAGGGTTTCAACATCGCCCAGTTTTGCCATATATCGCTGCATCATTTCAGAGCCGTGTGAGCGACTGCCGGCAACAGTTAGTTGCGAGCCATCCAGTTTTTTAACCGAAATTTTTCTGGCTTCAGCTTTTTTCTCGGCCTTATAACAGCCTCCATTTTCCCAGGCATAATAATCGACATCTAATACCGGCACATTGATAACGCCAATAATACTTTGGTGTTGATGGATCAGTGCAATGTTTACAGTAAATTCGCCATTGCGTTTTACAAATTCACGCGTACCATCCAGTGGATCAACCAGCCAGTATGTCTCCCAGCTTGAACGTACCTCAAAAGGCAGTTTGGCGGATTCTTCGGATAGTATTGGAATATCAGGGGTCAGTTCAGCAAGACGTTTAAGGATAAGATGGTGTGACGCTAAATCGGCATCAGTGAGTGGAGATTTGTCTGCTTTTTCTTCTACATTAAAGCCGGCATCGTAAATAGTTAAAATAGCTTCTCCAGCATCGCGTGCAATATTGACGCATTCAAGACAAAGTTTTTCCAGATCCAGTGAGTGACTCATAATTATATTCGTTAGTGGTTATTCTTAATAATGGCATTGTATAATATAAAGATGACTATAGACGCAGATAGAAAAAAAATTTCGGATAAGATGCCAGAGTGGCAAGATATTGAAACCGTATTGCTCGATATGGACGGCACCTTGCTGGACCTGCATTTCGATAATCATTTCTGGTTGACGCATGTCCCCAAATGTTACGCCGAGAAGCATGATATGCCTTATGATGAGGCGCATAAGCATCTGATGTGTCGTTTTACCGAAGTCCGTGGCCGGCTCGACTGGTATTGTGTTGATTTCTGGACGCGTGAGCTATCGCTGGATATTGAACAGTTAAAACATGATATTGCAGAAAAAATATCGATACGGCCTGATGTTGTTGATTTTCTCTCCTGGTTAAATAAAAACAAGAAACGAGTCGTGCTGGTAACAAACGCACACCCGGCAAGTCTGAATCTAAAAATGGACAGGACTAATCTGCATGTGCATTTTGATAACATTATCAATGCGCATGAGATCGGGCTGGCAAAAGAAAATGAAGGTTTTTGGGAAAAGCTTCAGGCCGTAGAGCCTTATAAAAAAGAAAATACCATGTTGATTGATGACAACCTGGAAGTGCTTGAGAGTGCCCATGAATATGGCATTAAATACTGTTTTGGAATTCAGCAGCCAGATAGCCAGGGCGGCCTGGTGAAAAGTGAACGTTTTGTCGCTCTGGATAGTTTTAAGGAAATCCTTCCTTAAATTTGTTTGTGCAGAAAAGTATAAGTAGTGCGTTCCAGCCGCCTTTTCAAAGCATTTTTACGTATTTATATCTTCTGATAATTTATTGCAAGCTGGCCCATCAAAAGCTATGCTTGAAAGCATGAAAAATACTACCTTAAAAATATTGCTGATATTAGTAATTAGTTCTGTTTCTGCTTATGCGGTAAGCGCTGGTTTGTATCGAGGTGTTGACTCTGAAGGTAATGTCTTTTATTCGGATACCCCTTTTGAGGATGCAGAAAAATACACGCCGCCACCTATATCAGTAATGGATGCACCAAAGCCTGCTACAGAAAAGAAAGTCGTCGAGGACGAGCAGCCTGCTGAATTTAAATACATGGGGTTTGATATCGAGTCACCAGTAAATGAGCAAACTATCAGGAACGATCCTGACGTTAAGGTTTCAGTAAAACTTGTGCCTGCGTTAAACACTGAAGCCGGGCATAGTATCTGGTTGCTGTTAGATGGTAACCCTGTGATAAAAAACAGCCTGGAGACTTCATTTTACATCGGCCGTATTGAACGAGGCGCTCATAAGCTGCAGGCGCAGGTAAGAGGCACAGAAGGGAAGGCAATTGTACAAACCAGAACTATTGTTGTGTACGTACATAATACATCTGGAGCTCGATAAGTTCGTAAACTGTAGCTGGTAGTGCAGGCCGGGCTTTATGGGCTAAAGTGGCCACAGTCTGAATCTATCATCATCTTTAGAATGCAACGATATTCAACACGTTCCTTCGATCAGGTTTGGTCCGGATTATGTAGTATCATTCTTGTTCGATTACTTCCTCGATTTATTTTTTATCCCAGGACTTAAATCGTTTTTTACAGTACTTCAATAGATCAAAATAGTTTTCAAAATATAATTCAAAACCTTCTTCTGAGGGGGAATCGTATTCACAATAGTCATTTGTATGTTCACGACATATCTCAGGTCGTTCTTCATAGATGCCGCAATCCCCATTAATTTGCAGGTGCTGACATTTACCATTGATTAATAATGTCCAGCCATCATCATCTTTGTAAATTTTTACGTTGCCGTGCGACACCTGCCACAGTAGTTGACGAAAGTCCTCTTTAGAGCGAGGTGTATCCAGGTGCTGTGTAACATAGGTGCAGCAGATCGAACCGGTGCAAAAGGAGCATTTATTCTCACTGGTTACTTTTATGCCATCGATTGTTTTAGTCATAGTTTTCTAATAGTTGATGTTTTACATTATTTGTTTGAGTGAGCCGGATTTTTTTAACACATAATCGCCATTACGTTGTCTCTGTGCAAATAAGCCCAGGCTCTGTTTGATGTTATTATTGGCCGAGGCTGTTGGTGTAAGTTTTATATTTACCGCATAGTCAGATTCTGGCACAAGCTCAGCGCTACCACTGATTTTAATATCGCCACCCTGGTTTTTTATTTCAGCGTTAAGCAGCTGCTGATCAGATTCAGTTAATAGTATTGATATATTGCCTAAAGACGCCGTCTCGGCAACAGTAATGGCCGCATCTTTCCAGCTTATTTCACCGGTTGCAAGCGGTAGTTCTCCCTGTCTCCATTGTGCATGTTCAATATTTAGTGAAATCAAACCGGATAGTTGTGCCAGTGGTATCGCAGCAATCTGCGCCAGATCTTTTGCATGTATTGTAGCGCTTAGGTCATTGATGAAGTATTGACCTAAAAAGGAGGTG
Source organism: uncultured Gammaproteobacteria bacterium (assembly GCA_913065105.1). Lineage (GTDB taxonomy): Bacteria > Pseudomonadota > Gammaproteobacteria > SZUA-229 > SZUA-229. The sequence goes on from CAJXZZ010000031.1 coordinate 9,070, forward strand.
CCGATTTCTGAGTTAATGTTATTGTTCAGGTATTTCGTTTCTACATCGATAGCGATTTGTCCGATAAGGAGTTTCCATGCAGTAAAAGACCATTCGGTTGCCTGTAATCGTATCGAGTTATTTATAGAAACAGTAAGTGCTTCGCCGTGCCAAAGTGTACCGTTGATGCCCTGTATTTTAATCGGGCTGTTATCGTTGATAATGCTACTTATTGTGCTGGCAGGTATCGTTGCAATTAACAGTACAAGATATGAAATAACAGCGGTGAGAATATAAACTCTTTTATTCATGGAATTAACAGCGGGTATCGTAATTAAGAAATGTGCTTAAGGGCGCTCAAATGTTAAACGTGCGTTGGCGCGTCCTGGTGTTTCAGCGCGTTCAATATTTGCGCTGACTACCAGGATGCCGTTATGTGTTGCTAACGTATTTAACCAGATGAGTATTTGATTAAATGCAGCTTCATTTAATGTGACCCTGGCGCCATTGCTGCCGGACGATTCTATTTTTTTAACAGACGACTCTAAGCCGGCATTTTTAATAGCCTGTTCTATGACTAATGTCGTGGGTTTGTTTTTGTCGCGTATAGTGCTGCTGTTCCCAGACGTTCGTAATGTTTTAACTTCGTTTGCGGCCTGCTGCATCCATAACAATATTTCTTGTTGTGAATATTTTTTTTGTTGTTCAGTGTCCAGGCCTAAATGTAAGGGTTCCCAGACAATGAGATAAAACAGGGTGATAAGGACGATAGCACCTGTGCCCGATACCATCCGCTGTTCTTTAGTAGGTAGTGAGTAGAACCATTGTTTGATCTGTAGTAATTGTTGCATTAACTACGACCTTCTATGCGTAAGTTGCCTTTAACTTTGTCTTTCTCAGAAGATGATGAGGTGATCTCTGATTTTATTTTGTTGTTGTCGTTGAGGTTTTTATTTAATGTTTCGACAGCTTGCAGGTTAGCACCATCGAGCCCAATATCCATTTTGTTGTTCCTGAAGGTTAAAGATTGCAGGGTGATATTTTTTTTATCCTGGCTGAGCGTGCCAAATGATTCGGCAAGTAAAAACATTAGTCCATTACCGCTGCCACCTGAGTTACCCTTTAACGCATTCAGTTTTTGTTCCATCTGTGAGCGAGGGTTTACAATTTTTCTGCTTTTTGGGAATGCTTTTTTATAAATTTTTTCAATCTCTGCTTTGGTGATGTTGTTTTTATCTTTTAGTTGTGAATATTGAAAGCTGGTGACACCAAGATGTAAGGTCAGCCAGACTACGGCCAATGATGCTGCCAGGCGCCAGTGGTGCCAATAACCAGCAGACTCGCGTTTCGGCTTAAATTTATGTTGCAGCAGGTTGAGTGCTAATGCCTGTTTGTACTGGCCGCAAAATACGACCAGTGGGTGCGTGTTGTAGCTGATATTAATGATTTCAATATCGTCATTATCGATTTGCAGTTCATCAAACGCTGTAGGATTGCCTTGCTCACTAAATAATAGAATTTTTTCTGGCTTGTTTTGGTCTTCGTCCTGAAGTTTATTTTTGATGACATAAGGTAGTATCTCATGTGATAACACCATGCCATTTAATGTATCTGTCTGCAGGTATGAATCCTGTTCGAAGTTTAGGCAGCTCCATTGTTTGTCGCTGGCTGCCAGGCAGAGAACATCTGGAATAATTTTTTCAACAACAATGTTGTTTTGCTGAAAGAGTTCGATGATGTTTTTTAGTGTCGTTCTATCGATGCCCACAACGGAGGTTGTATCGCTGTGTTTGTTCTTTGAAACAACAAAATGAAAATCTTCGATATCTTCTGCAACAAACTCTTCAATTGCATAAGGAACAAGTTTTAGCATTTTTTGCATATTCTGCGTAGGCAGTTGCAGTTGATTGATATGCAGGCATTGACTGTTTAGTAAAACCACGGAGCCATGATTGGCTGATATTTTGCTCAGTTCTTCTAGTGGGCCAGTGGTCATCTTTCCTGTAAGTTCACCTGCGTCATTGCAGAGTGCCCAGGTGGCCTGATGCGCGTTGTCTATATTGTAATGGATGAGTAGTGTTTCACTCATAATCTTAATGCTCGATCATTGTTATAGTGTTCGTTGAGTACGGGATATGGTGCTGGTTTTAGTCCCGTCCCAATAAATTATGCTGTAAGTTACTTTATTAGCATTGCCAATTAACACTCTTGTTTTAAGTAAATAATAACTGCTTACAGTTGCAAGGTTATCAGGTGTGGTGAAAACAGAGGGCACGCTGGTTAGTGCATCGGTAGTGCGTTGTTGCAGTATATCTTCTATCTGTGTCTCTGTTATGCCCGGTTGCAAAGATTTTAGCACTTCAACGCTGGCTGTGTTGATATTGATAGGTGTATTGTTATCTGTATTGAATGCGCACAGGGCAGGGCCTGAAAAAAGGCCTGAATCTTGATCGGTTGCTCCCGTTATCAGTTCTGTGACGCGTTTGTAATCTTCGTTATCTTCATGATTTTCCATGCCTCTGATTAAAAGCAATTCACTAATACTATAAAGTGGTGATTGTGCAGTACGATAGGGTTTTTCAAGATTCATGTAATAACCATCTTCTGCGCCATTCGGGATCGTAACGTTTAAGTCTGGATCAATCCAGTCTGCAATTGCCTGCGTTATATTATTAGATATTCCATTATTACTAAATAATTGTGCCAATCGAGTCTGGGTAATGGCATTGATTGCGCCACTTGCGTCTACCAGTGAATTGATGTTGATGCAGGCGCTCAGATCAGTGACTTCAGCTTCGATTGAAGCGTTATCTATGGCGAAGGGTTGTTTTACCACGCCCTGATTGATAAGCATTTCAACAAAAACTTCCTGTTTTTTTTCATCCTGTAAAATTAGCTGTAAAAGTTTTTCGGAAAGCAGTGAATAGATATGTGCCTGATCGGTAGCAACCAGGTTGCCTGTGCGGCGAATATCCAGTTGTAGCTGTGTGCTTATGGTAATGCTGATGGTAGCCGCCAGTGTTACTATTAATAAGGCAGTGATGATAGCAACACCTTGCTGATGTTTACCGGTAACGACGCCTGCTTTTTTACGTAGAGGTCGCTGCATCATTGTAGATCTATCTGGTATAAACGTCGGATTTCGCCCCAGTCTTTTAACTGTAATATCATTTCTATTGCCAGAGGCAGGGTCGTTGCCACCGTTGCACCAGGTGGTGTCCCTGGTGTTGTAACTGGCGCTGCATTTAATGGCGGCCACTGTTCCTGCCACTCACCATTTAAATCTAGAAATCGGATAGTGACTGCTTCAACATTATCGATTAGCGTGGTCTTTTTAGGTTCCTGTTCCTGCGTGCGATCCATCTGTGGCCATTGCAGCCTGACCAGTGTTTCTTCATCAAACTGGTAGGCGACACGTAACAACGTGCTGCGCAATAAACCGCCTGGATTTACTCTGCCACCGCGACTAAATTCGACAAGATTATCGATATTATTGCCCGCGCTTAAAGGCGGTTGTGTGTTTCCATACTCGTCTCGTATTGGCCGGGGCATGAGTTGCCTGAAATCGCGATTTAAAACGGAAACACTCTGCTGGATTTGCTGTAAGCGTTTCAGTGCCAGTTTTGATGCCTGGCTGTTGCTGATAACATTTTCCAGCCCGCCATAAGCCATGATTGCCATAATCGCAAAGATAGTACTGGCAATCAGTAATTCTATTAAGGTGAAACCCTGTTGTTTATAAGGCGGCATCTTGTGTGACATAGCCAATGAATGAGGTCAGGTTTTGTTGATAGTCTTTATCAGCAAAGATTTTATATGTGATTTGCCTGGTATTATCCTGTTCGGTCTTTTTGGTTGTTTGAATCCAGTGCCATTCATGATTTGCCATTTTGGTAGAACCTTTTTTCTCACCCACGTCAGGCAGCTCTCCGAGGATGCGCAATTGTGTTAGCTCATTCATTGAAACCCAATGGGCCAGTGTTTTTTGTTTCAGATAGCTTACGCTGTTTGCTTGTGCACCTGACGTGCTGAGAAGAGCGCCTAGCGAGATGGCGATGATGGTCAATGCCACCATCACCTCAATTAATGTAAAACCACTTAGATGTTTTTTTATGAATGTTCTTTTCATCAGAGAATAATGTTACAGGTCGCTAACGTCAGTTTTAAGCGTGCCATCAAATAAGCCTTTAACTATATAGCTGGTTTCAACGCCTAATATGTAGAATCGAATCTCAAATTCGGGGTCTATCTCACCACTGGATAATAGATATATCTGAGGTTTGATTTCGATTTTTTCTTCTTCGCTTTCGTCATCAGATCTGTCTTCCAGATCGGCTTTTTTGTCGGCAAGCGGATCTAAAAAAGTATCGATAGAAATTATTGATTCTTCTACATGCATCTCCAGTTCTATCTCATGTGATAGTTCTCGCTGACGCAATATTTTGTCAGCACTGAGCGGCTGCCACTGATTTTCAGAAAATCGGAGAAAGCGATAACCATCGACATAGACTTCGATGCCATACTCTTCACCTCGTAAGATAGATTCTTCCATGGCAAGCTGGACTAAACGTTCCAGCCGATTAGCTTCTTCTTTGATCAAATCTTCAGGCGAGTTGCTACGAATAGCAAGCGTGGTATAGGTGAACAATATAGCAGCAATTACTACAACGACTAATAGCTCCAGCAGTGTGAAGCCATGTTGTCGTGTGCATCTCTTTAGCAGGAGGTCTGCTTGCATGGTTACTGGCCAACTCCGTTTCTGGTTTTAGCCTTTATCAGTAAAGATGGCGGTTTGTACTTAATCTCTATCCTTTGAGCTGATGTCTTTATTTGGGCCTTCGCCACCGGGTGCGCCATCTGCGCCAAGTGAATAGATCTCGATTTCACCACCTTCACCATTCTGGTATAAATATTCATTGCCCCAGGGATCTTTCGTTAGTTTTTTGATGTATCCACCCTGTTTCCAGTTTGGTGGTTCAGGCGAAGAGGTCGGTAGCGTTACCAGTGACTCGAGACCCTGATCGGTTGTTGGATACACAAAATTGTCCAGTCGATATATGTCCAGTGCGCTTTCCAGTGCGCGCAGGTCATTTTTTACTTTTGCGGTACGCGCTTTATCCGGATTATCCATGATGCGGGGTACGACGACGCTGGCCAAAATACCGATAATTACGACTACGACCATAATTTCGATCAAGGTAAAGCCTGATTGTTTTGTTCTAGTAATATTTTTTGTTTTATAAAACACGAAAAAACTCCATACTTGTGCAGATGATTGTGCTGCACGGGTTAAATTATTTAAACTTTGAGACTTAAGCGCTGAGAGTATACTTGCGATAATAACAAATGCAGGGCTAACTGCCTACGATAAATGATTACCTCAAACCTAGTAAAATTTCGTTATCAATATCATGCCAGTCATATTTTATGGCTGCTTCTTTTTTTAATCTCATTTTTCTTACAGGCGTTTGACTGGATTGATAGCTGGCGTTTTAATCGAGACCTGGTAGAGCAGGGCGATATCTGGTTATTGTTTAGTGGGCATATTGCGCATATGAACTGGTCTCACTGGTTGTTGAACATGGCGGGACTGGGGATAGTCGCTTTTTTCTTTAGTGGACATGCCAATATTAAACAATGGCTGCTAGTTATTCTGGTCTCTGTCTGTGCCATCAATCTGGGACTGTGGTGGTGGATGACTGATATCCAGTCTTATGTGGGATTATCCGGTGTTTTGCATGGCCTGTTTTTATATGGGGCGTTACGGGAAATTCGGTTTTATCCGGCCAGCGGTTATGTACTAGTGGCGGTATTGCTCGCCAAGTTAGGTTGGGAGTTTTTTTATGGCGCGCTGCCGGGCTCGGAAGATATGGCTGGCGGACGAGTATTAACCGAAGCGCACCTGTTAGGGGCGATTGGTGGTATTTCTGTGTGGTTATCTGAGTGGTTAAAGCAGCATTTTTTTAAAAGCGCAGTCGATTGAGTGCCAACACTGATTGTGTCCCTGTTATTGCATCTTTGAGGGGCACAAATTACACTGCATGATATATTATGAATACTAGATTATAAAGACTAGAATTTTACATGCCTGAAACCATCGCTGACGATTCCGTAGGAATCGTTGAAACGCAAATCATTCATTTTTCTGAAGCTTTAGTGCTGGAATGCGGTAAAACGCTGAACGAGTACGATATTGCCTATGAAACCTATGGTGAACTGAACGCAGATGCCAGCAATGCCATCCTGATCTGTCATGCTTTGTCCGGTGATCAGCATGCGGCGGGTTACCACAGCATGGATGACAAAAAAGCAGGCTGGTGGGATAGTGCGATAGGCCCGGGTAAAGCGATTGATACCAACCGATTTTTTGTGGTTTGTATTAATAATCTTGGTGGCTGTAAAGGTTCGAGTGGACCTAATACGATCAATCCCGCAACCGGTAAATACTGGGGGCCGGATTTCCCCATCGTTACGGTGAAAGATTGGGTGTTATGCCAGCATCGTTTTATGTTGTCACTAAATATCGGCCACTGGTGCGCCGTTATCGGTGGTAGCCTGGGTGGTATGCAGGTTTTACAGTGGACTATCGATTATCCGGATCTGATAAAATATGCCGTCGTCATTGCTGCGGCGCCTAAGCTTTCAGCACAGAACATAGCGTTTAATGAGGTCGCGCGCCAGTCCATCATGGCTGATCCAGATTTTTGTGACGGCCACTACCTGGAAAAAAATACGGTGCCGCGTCGCGGTTTAATGCTGGCGAGGATGTTGGGGCATATTACCTATCTATCTGATGACGCAATGCGCGATAAGTTTGGCCGTGAACTGCGTGAAGGCAAGCTTAACTTTGGTTTTGATGTGGATTTTCAGGTGGAAAGTTATCTGCGTTATCAGGGGCGATCATTTGTTGACCGTTTTGATGCTAATACCTACTTATTGATGACTAAAACACTGGATTATTTTGACCCTGCCAGTGCTTATGATGACAATCTGGCGCTGGCTTTGCAGCGCACCAGTGCGAAATTTCTGGTGATCTCATTTACTTCTGACTGGCGTTTTGCACCTGAGCGATCACGGGAAATCGTCAAGCAGTTGCTACAGGCCGAAAAACAGGTCAGTTATATAGAGATAGAAGCCAATCAGGGGCACGATGCTTTTTTAATCCCGATTCCGCATTACATGAATGTTTTTGCTTCTTACATGACTACTATTTCCGAGACATTATCGTGAGTATGGCTACCGAACATGTGCAGGCAATGGAAAAGGGCAGTTTGCGTGCTGATCTGGCCATCATTGCGCAATGGATAAAAGCGGATACCAGGGTGCTGGATCTGGGTTGTGGTGACGGCACCTTGCTGTCATATCTGCGTGATCAGCGTAATGTTTTAGGCTACGGGCTGGAAATTAACCCTTTTAATATTGAAATCTGTGTTGAAAAAAATATTAACGTTATTCAGGCTAACTTGAATAATGGCTTAAAAGCTTATTTTTCAGACAATAGTTTTGATTGCGTCATCATGAGCCAGACCCTGCAGGCGACCGAGCAACCTGACCTGTTGATCGAAGAGATGTTGAGAGTGGGTAATGAGGGTATCGTTACTTTCCCTAATATGGCTCACTGGCGCGCACGTTTTCAGCTTGGCTTAAAAGGTATCATGCCCGTTACAAAAAACCTTCCTAATCAATGGTTTAATACGCCCAATGTGCATCTGTGTACACTCAATGATTTTGAACAGTTATGTAAGAAACATAATATTGAAATACTGCAACGCAGCGTGGTTGATCACAGTCATAAACGCGGTAGTGTATTAATGAACCTGTTTCCAAACTTGCTCGGTGAAATCGCGATTTATCGTTTTCGTCGAAATAAGTAGTTCCGCGTGATTAATTCATCAGCAATAGAAGCCATAGACTGCTAAAATTTGGCGTATTTATCGTTTGGTAGAACAGGTTTAAGGAAAACCCCTAATTTCATGGCTAACATACTGATTACGCAGCTAAACAAGCCTGCTGTGTTACGACAATATAACCAGCGTCTTGCAGCGATAGTAAGTTTATTGCTTATCATCGCCTGCGCTTATCTACTTGTTGAAATGACCTGGATGTTTTTACCTCAGGCCGAGGATGGTATGTTGCCAGTACAACAAAATAAACAATCAGCAGCCAATACGCAGACACAGCAGAATAATTTTAGAAAACTCACCTCGGCTAATATTTTTGGCGTCAGCGAAAAGGCGGTTAGTCAAAAGCAGGCAAAAGCACCAGAGACAAAACTTAATCTCAGTTTAAAAGGCGTGTTAGCCGCTATGCCGATGAAACTGGCAAGTGCCATCATTGCGCAAGGTAAGACAGGTAATGAAGATATTTACGGTGTGGGAGACAGAATACCCGGTGGCGTTTTGATTAAAGAAATACATCCTGAGTATGTCGTGCTAGAGCGTAATGGACAGCTAGAAATATTAAAGTTAGAGAAGGAAAGTGGCGTTGACGGTTTTGGATCAGCACAGAAGTCTAGCAGTTCGCGGAATGTACGTTCCAATAGATCACCAGGCGCAGCCTTAAAAGAAATACGCGGTAATATTTTAAAAAATCCAACCTCGTTTGGTGATTATGCATTACCTGTTCTGGTTAAAGAGAACGGTAAACAGATTGGCTATCGCTTGAAACCGCAGAAAAAAGGTGGATTATTATCAGAGTTAGGTATCCAGAGCAACGACGTGATTACTCAGATTAATGGAGTGAAACTTGATAAGCCTGAGAATGGTATCAGTGCTCTGCGCAATCTAAGTACAGCAAAAAATTTAAATATAGTGGTGAAGCGCAATGGCGCAGAAATCCCGCTTAACATTACGTTACAATAAGTTAGAAATTCAGGAATATTGCATGACCATTGTTCGAGTATTAATACAACGCCAACTCAACTTGCGTATACAGCGTAAAGTTCAGCGCTTGATATTATCTATTTTGTTGTTTTTGTTGATGACAACGCCGGCTGCTGCAGATGAGATTACACTTAATTTAAAAGATGCTGACATCCGCGCATTGATCAGTACGGTTTCTAAATTTACCGGAAAAAACTTTATTATTGATCCGCGAGTTAAAGCTAAAGTGACGGTTGTATCGGCCAACACCTTAACGCCAGAAGCGGTGTACGAAGTGTTTCTTTCGGTTTTACAGGTACATGGTTATGCCGCGGTACCTACGGGTTCTGTGATAAAAATTGTTCCAGAGGTTAATGCTAAGCAGGGACCATTGCCACTGTCAAGCAATAAAGAAACATTCTCCGCGGATGAGTTAATTACTAAAATCATTCGTCTGGATCATGTGCCGGCCTCACAATTAGTTCCAATATTAAGACCACTGGTGCCGCAACAAGGGCATCTGGCAGCATACAATCCAACCAATACGCTCATCATTACGGACCATGCCGGTAACATTAAGCGCCTGTTAAAAATTATTGCAAGTGTCGACCGCCCGGATAGTGATGAGCTGGAAATTATCCCGTTAAAACATGCTTCGGCTTCTGAGCTGGTTCGTATTTTAAATTCGCTCAACGCAACGCCTGCGAAAGGTGCTACTAATCAGGTAAAACTCGCCGCTGATAATCGCACCAACAGTATCCTGGTGACTGGCGATCGCTCGTCACGTTTAAAAATGCGCGCAACCATAAGTTATCTTGATACGCCGCTAGAGGATGGTGGCGGCAATACCCACGTAATCTATTTGAAGTATGCCAAAGCTGAGAATATGGCCAAAATATTAACGGGTCTAAAAGATCAGGGAGCGAAGGCAGGTGCAGCGAAAGGCAAAGCTTCGCCAGCTAAGGCAACATCTGGAAGTGTTATAAGTCAGAATGCGATTATTCAGGCAGATGAAGAAACCAACGCATTGATTATTACCGCTGACCAGAACACGATTAAAAATTTAAAGGCAGTGATTCGGCAGTTGGATATTCGTCGTGCGCAAGTATTGATCGAAGCAATTATCGCAGAGATTACTACCAGTAATAATAAAGAATTAGGCGTCGGTTTAGCGGTTGATGGAACCCAGCGTGATAGTGGCGCATTACCTGCAGGCGTGAGTAACTTTGCCGGTGTGGGTGATCTGTTGTTATCAGTTGCTAGTGGTACAGCTCCGACAGCATTACCATCAGGTTTGTCATTTGGTCTTGGTGGTGAGAGCAGCTCTGGTGTCAGGTATGGTGCTTTATTAAGAGCATTGCAAACAGATCAAAATACCAATATTCTATCAACGCCTAATATCGTCACACTGGACAATGAAGAGGCGGAATTAATCGTTGGTCAGAATCTGCCGTTTGTTACCGGTAGTTTTACCGGCACTGGTAGCACTAATCCACAAAATCCATTTCAGACCATTGAAAGACAGGACGTTGGTTTAACGTTAAAGGTGACACCGCAGATTAACGAGGGTGATACGGTCCAGCTAGTGCTGGAACAGGAAGTATCCAGTGTTATTCCGGGAACTATCGAGCAAGGTATCGCTACGCGGAAGCGTTCGATTAAAACCAGTGTTCTGGTTGATGATGGCGGCATATTAATATTAGGCGGTTTGATTGCGGAAGAAGTCTCAGATACTGAAAGCAAGGTGCCATTGCTTGGTGATATCCCGATAATCGGATTTTTATTTCGTACGCAAAACACCACCAAGAGTAAACAGAACTTGATGGTCTTCCTGCGCCCGACTATTTTGCGTGACCACAAGGACGCTTCTTTTGTTACTAATGAAAAATATAATCATCTCCGTGGCATTGAGAGCGGTGCCTACAATGAAGAAGATGGCAGCTTTGGACTGCTGCCTGATGCTGCGCCAAGATTACCCCCGATAGAAGACCTCGATCGCTCGAAACAGACGACTGAAAAGTCACAGGTAACACTTGATCCAGCGCGCGATAATGATTGGGATGACGAAGGTGATGGGTTTATCTAATACCAATGAAAAAGTTGCCAGTCAAACAATGAGCAGTGCGCAAACGGATATGGTTGAAACACCTGCAGCGTTAACTGCGCAGATACTGCCGTATGCGTTCGCCAAACGTCATGGCGTGTTGATTGGTCAAATTGACGAAAACGAAATAAATTTATTATATCGTGATTCACCTGATCCAATTATTCTTGCCGAAGTCAGCCGTATCACCCGAAAAAAACTCTCACTAAGTTCAACAACAGAAGAACAGTTCGCTGCATTGCTGGCGCAGACTTATGAGCAGGGCAGTGATCAGGCAATGGCGATGATGGAAGGCGTTGGCGAAGAGCTTAACCTCGAGGAATTAGCTGAGACACTGGAGCCTGAAGATTTAATGGATGCGGATGACGATGCACCGATCATTCGTTTAATTAATGCTTTATTGAGTGAGGCAATTAAAGTCAATGCCTCCGACGTACACGTCGAGCCCTTTGAAAATCGCCTGCGAATCCGTTTTCGTGTCGATGGCATGTTGCGTGAAATCTTGAAACCGCCGGGCAATATCGCACCCCTGGTGATATCGCGTATTAAAGTAATGGCGAAACTCGACATTGCCGAAAAACGTCTGCCTCAGGATGGCCGTATTTCTTTACGGATTGCTGGGCGCGGCGTTGACGTGCGTGTTTCAACATTACCGTCGGGTCACGGTGAACGCGTGGTAATGCGGTTGCTCGATAAGCAGGCTGGACGTCTGGATCTTGAACAGCTGGGCATGTCAAAACAGGCGCATGATAGTTTTCTGCATTTATTGCATAAACCTCACGGTATTATCCTGGTCACGGGCCCAACCGGTTCGGGTAAAACAACGACCTTGTATGCGGGTTTAACGATACTCAATATTAAGTCACGGAATATATTAACCGTTGAAGATCCGATTGAGTATTTCATTGATGGCATAGGACAAACTCAGGTAAACACTAAGGTAGACATGACATTTGCCCGCGGCTTACGCTCTATTCTGCGACAGGATCCAGACGTGGTGATGATCGGTGAGATTCGTGATCTAGATACGGCATCGATCGCGGTACAGGCCAGTTTGACGGGTCACCTGGTGTTATCAACTTTGCATACGAACAGTGCCATCGGTGCGATCGCCCGCCTGCGTGATATGGGCGTGGAACCCTTCCTGCTGGCTTCCAGTTTAATTGGTGTGATGGCGCAGCGACTGGTAAGAAATCTTTGTCCACATTGTAAACAACCACACGTGATTACAGAAAAAGAACGTGAGTGGCTGGGAATGGATAAAGATAGTAATGAAAAAATATTTAGTGCTGATGGCTGTGGCGAATGTAACCATCTAGGTTATATCGGCCGTAGTGGTCTGTATGAATTTATTCCGATAGATCATCAATTGCAAAATATGATACACGACGGTGAAAGCGAACAGATGATGGAAGATTACGCACGTACTATTTCTCCCAGTTTAAGTGAGGATGGTAAACGAATGATTCTTCTGGGCGAAACGTCACTGGAAGAAGTCTTGCGTGTAAGCCGAGACGATTAAGTGGCTGCATTTGATTATCTTGCACTTGATGCAAAAGGAAAAGAAGTTAAAGGTATCATAGAGGGAGATAGCGGGAAACAGATTCGTCAGCTATTGCGTGACAAGAAACTGATGCCGCTGGAGATTACCGAGAGTAAACAAAAAGCACAGGGTAAACGAAGTGGTGGTCATAACGTAGGTCTGCATAAACCGCTTTTCTTGCAGCGCAGTATCAGTGCAACCGAGCTGGCATTGCTAACGAGACAGCTGGCTACCTTGATTCAGGCAGCATTGCCTTTAGATGAAACCCTTTCGGCAGTAGCAAATCAGGCTGATAAACCACGAATAAAAAGTATGCTTTATGCGATACGCTCGCGCGTACTGGAAGGGCATTCTTTGGCTACTGGCCTCGCAGACTATCCTAAAGTTTTTCCTGAGTTATATCGTGCCACGGTTGATGCGGGTGAGCAGTCTGGGCACCTTGATACGGTACTGGAACGACTGGCTGATTATACGGAAAGTCGCCAGGAGATTCAGGGTAAGGTAAGGCAGGCATTAATCTATCCGGCATTTTTATCGATGTTTGCGATAGCTATCGTGGTCTTTATGATGACCAGCATTGTACCGCAGGTGGTGTCTGTCTTTGAAGATACCGGGCAGGAATTACCAGGGCTGACGATCTCACTAATCGCGATGAGTGATTTTGTTGTTGATTACGGCATGTTCATGCTGATAGTGGTCGTTGCCGCTTTTGTCGGGTTTCAGGTGATGTTAACCAAACCTGCTTTTGTTATGAAATATCATCTATTTTTATTTCGCTTGCCAATTATTCAAAATCTTGTTCGTGGTTTGAATGCAGCGTTGTTTACTCGTACCTTCAGTATTCTTACCGGCAGCGGGGTGAGTATTCTGGAGGCAATGAAGATATCTGCAAAAGTTGTTGCTAATTTGCCCATGCGGAAAGCAATTTTAGAAGCTACCGACCGAGTGCGTGAAGGCACCGGTGTAAAAAATGCGCTAGAACATAGCAAATTATTTCCGCCGATGACGCTGCAGCTAATTGCCAGTGGTGAAAACAGTGGTAAGTTAGAAGAGATGTTAGAGCGCGCTTCAGTACAGTTAGAACGTGAACAGGTAACACTTATTGCTTATATCGTTGGTATTTTAGAGCCGGTGATTATCCTGGCCATGGGTTTAATGGTATTACTTATCGTGTTGGGTATCTTGCTGCCGATATTCGATCTGAATTCGCTAGTTAAATAAAAACTTTATTCATCTTTGCGTCTCGATAACTGCTCCTCGGCAATTGCTCGACTTTGTCTCCTCGATAACTGCTCCTCGACAATAGCTCCTGCATTGTTCTACTACCCGCCATCCATGGCGGTATGCGTTATACTCGGTCTCTGTTCCCGACTCGACTCTACCGATTCTATCCTTGGAATCGTACTTACGGGCTTCCTCGGCAACTGCTCCTGCTTTGCTCTAACACCTACATCCATGTAGGTGTGCCCTAATTGCGCCAGCTTTACAATAATTGAAATAGTGATAGCACCAGTCGCTTAATAAACATCAAACCAATCAGTGCTGCCAGTGTCGATAGATCTAGACCACCAATCGGCGGTACAATTTTTCTAATCGGTCGAAGTACCGGGAACGTTAGATTATTTAGCAGGCTGCTCACCGGGTGGTAAGGGTCTGGATTTACCCAGCTTAAAATCGCCTGTACAAATAAAGCTACAATGAAAATATCGAAGGTAAGAGAGACCAGATCATACAGCGCTTTAATCAAAAGCTGCGGCACGTTCATCGGGTAACCGGCAATACTGAACAAAATGACCAGCTTTATCAAAATTAACGCCAACACTAATGCTAACGTTGCAGTGTCTATTTTTTTTATGCTGGGGATGAAGCGTCGAGCAACGCTAACCAAAGGCTGAGTAGCTTTGACCACAAACTGTGATATCGGATTATAAAAATCCGCACCGACTTGCTGCAGTATAAAACGCAGTAACATGATGGCGATATAGATACTGAAGATGGTATCAATTAAAAAGATAAAAGGGTTTTCCTGACTCATGCTTATAACCTGTGCCTGTAATCTGATTTCATTTTATTTATTCTGAACCGAGTTCGTCAGCAAGTGTTATAGATCTGTCATTTGCAGCTTGTAGTGCATCAAAAACAATCTGAAAATAATTTGCCGATTGAAAGCTTAAAATCGCCTGCTCGGTGGTGCCGCCTCTGGATGTTACTTTCTGGCGTAACTCAGCAGGTGAAAAATCACTTTCTGTTGCCATACGCGCAGCGCCCAATGCAGTCTGCAAAACAAGTTGTTGTGTGACCTCAGCAGTTAGTCCCAGTTTTTCACCTGCTTGTTGCATGGCTTCCATCATTAGAAAGAAATAAGCCGGTCCACTGCCGGAAACCGCAGTAACGGCATTTAGTTGTTCATCAGTATCAACCCAAACAACAATACCAACAGCCTGCATAATTTTGTCGGCCTGTTGGCGTTGATCATCACTGACAAATTCATTAGCAAATAAACCAGAAGCGCCACATTGTAATAAAGCAGGCGTATTCGGCATGCAGCGAACAATCGCCTGATCGCCGCCTAACCAGCGATTAATATCGGTGCTTTTGACGCCCGCGGCAATAGAGATAAACAATGAGTTATTAATTTTGCTGTTCTCAAATTGCTGGCATACCGTTTTTAATAACTGTGGTTTAACCGCCAGAATAATGATTTCAGCATTCAGCGCCGCGGTATTATCTGCGCTGGCGTTGATATTGTATTGATCGCTCAGAGCCTGCCGTCGTGTTTCATCAGGTTCTGCAACAGTAATAGTAGATGCGGAAAATCCGGCATTTAGAAGTCCACCAATGAGACTGCCTGCCATATTTCCGCCACCTATGAATCCAATAGTGGGCATCTGTCGTTCACATTTAGGGGTTGTAGATGAGGTAATTTTAACATACTCGCTCTGAATTCTAGCTGTTGTGAAATGTCAGGGGTGAAAATTATTGATGAAATAGTCGTCGAATAGAGAAAGTAAGCGGATTTTTGGCTATAAATAGGAGAGTAATAATAACAATACAAATGTTCATACCAGGGGATTTTGATGGATATCGCTCAGCTACTTGCCTTTAGCGTAAAAAATGGGGCGTCAGATTTACATTTATCAGCGGGATTACCGCCGATGATTCGTGTTGATGGTGACGTAAGACGTATAAATGTCGATCCTATGGATCATGAACACGTTCATGGCATGTTGTATGACATCATGAATGATAAACAACGTAAAACTTTTGAAGAATACTGGGAAACTGATTTTTCTTTCGAGATTCCCGGGCTGGCGCGTTTTCGTGTTAATGCGTTTAATCATAACCGTGGGGCAGGTGCCGTTTTCCGTACCATCCCCTCCAAAATTCTGTCGCTGGAAGAACTCGGTGCGCCGAAGATTTTTGAAGAAATATCAAATACCCCTCGAGGTATTGTGTTGGTGACAGGGCCGACGGGTTCGGGCAAATCGACAACCCTTGCCGGCATGGTGAATTATGTTAACGAAAATCATTATGGTCATATTCTTACCATTGAAGATCCCATCGAATTCGTACATGAAAGTAAAAAATCACTGATCAATCAGCGTGAAGTGCATCGTGATACTTTAGGCTTCAGTGAAGCGTTACGCTCGGCATTACGTGAAGACCCGGATGTGATCCTGGTGGGTGAGATGCGTGACCTCGAAACCATCCGTCTTGCGCTGTCCGCCGCAGAAACAGGTCATCTTGTATTCGGTACCTTGCATACAAGTTCGGCGGCAAAAACGATTGACCGTGTCGTCGATGTATTTCCGGCTGCAGAAAAAGAGATGGTGCGTGCGATGATGTCTGAGTCATTACGTTCAGTTATCTCGCAGACGCTGTTGAAAAAAATTGGCGGTGGTCGTATTGCTGCACATGAGATCATGATCGGTACCCCTGCGATCAAAAACCTGATTCGTGAAAATAAGATCGCGCAGATGTTCTCTGCTATCCAGACAGGGCAGTCAATTGGTATGCAGACATTAGACCAGAATTTACAGGAATTGTTATCAAAAGGTTTAATCAGTAAAGATGAAGCGCGTAAAAAAGCAGCCAATAAAGATTCTTTTTAACGTGATTCCAATAATAATCAAAGTGATGAGGTGATCTAAGTGGATCGCGAAAAAGCAATAAAATACATGCATGACCTTTTGCGTCTGATGGTGCAGAAAAACGGCTCGGATCTATTTATCACTGCAGGGGCTGTACCATCGATGAAAGTTGATGGTGAGATGATGCCGATATCTAATCAGTCATTAAGTCCGCAGCATACGCAAGTGCTGGTCAGCGCAATAATGAATGATAAGCAGCGTGGCGAATTTGATGAAACGCAGGAATGTAATTTTGCCATTAGCTTGCCAGGGGTATCGCGTTTTCGTGTAAACGCCTTTACCCAACGCGGCTCCGTCGGGGTCGTGCTTCGTGTTATTCGTTCAGAGATTCCAAAACTTGAAGATTTAAATCTGCCTTCTGTGTTAAAAGATATTGCGATGACCAAACGTGGTCTGGTTATTTTTGTTGGTGCGACTGGTTCTGGTAAATCAACTTCGCTGGCGGCGATGGTGGGTTATCGAAATGAAAATAGCCATGGCCATATTATTACCATCGAGGACCCCATAGAATTTGTTCATCACCATAAAAACTGTATTGTCACACAACGTGAAGTTGGTGTTGATACTGAGACTTATGAGATTGCACTGAAAAACACGTTACGTCAGGCGCCCGACGTAATACTCATCGGTGAAGTTCGAGATCGCGAAACCATGGATCATGCAATTGCTTTTGCTGAAACCGGCCACTTATGTTTGACAACACTGCACGCTAATAGCACCAACCAGGCCCTGGATCGTATTATTAACTTCTTCCCGGAAGATCGTCGCCAACAGTTGTTAATGGATCTGTCATTAAATTTAAAAAGTTTAATATCACAACGCTTGATACCAACTGCCGCAGGTGACGGTCGCATAGCAGCAATTGAAATCATGATTAACTCGCCATTAATGTCAGATTTGATATTTAAAGGTCAAGTGCATGATATAAAAGAGCTGGTCGCAAAATCGACGGAACTGGGCATGCAGACATTTGATCAGGCATTGTTCGATCTGTATGAAAACGGCCAGATTAAATATGAAGATGCGTTGCGAAATGCGGATTCTGTGAATGACCTGCGTTTGAGAATTAAACTAGAAGGCAAAGAGTCGAAGGATAGTGATTTAATGGAAGGTCTGGATAATATCCAAATTGAAGATCATGATGATGAATCGCGTCTTCGTTAATTAATACGTAGTAGATTTTTAAGTGTGACATAAAGTGAAAAAATTGAGATAAACATATGAACTTGCAACCGTACTTAAAATTAATGTCTGAGCAGCAGGCTTCAGATATGTATTTCACCACGGGTGCGCCGGTGAGCGTTCGCATTGAAGGTTCTATGCGCCCTGTTGGCAAGAGCATGCTGACACCGGGCATGACAAAAAAACTTGCTTATGATCTGCTGACACCTGCACAGATTAAAGAATTTGAGAAAACGCTTGAATTGAACTTGGGCGCGTCATACACCGATCTGGGAAGATTCCGCATTAATATATACATGCAGCGTGGAGAAGTCTCCATGGTGATCCGTTATATCCGTGCAGATATCCCGACTTTAGATGATCTTGGTTTGCCAGACATTTATAAGACCATGATCATGCGTAAAAAAGGCCTGGTGCTGGTTGTCGGTGCAACCGGTATGGGAAAATCAACCTCCCTTGCTTCGATGCTGGATTATCGAAACATGACCGAGAGTGGGCACATACTTACTATTGAAGACCCTATTGAGTTTATGTTTCGCCATAAAAAATGTATCGTCGGGCAACGCGAGGTAGGGCTTGATACATTGTCGTTTGATAACGCTTTGCGTGAGGCGATGCGTGAAGCCCCTGATGTTGTCATGATTGGTGAGGCTCGTGATAAAGAAGCTATGGAATCAGCATTACGTTATGCTGATACTGGCCATTTATGTTTAACCACTTTGCATGCGACCAATGCTAATCAGACATTAGATCGTCTGTTAAATTTCTTCCCCAGTGATGCACATAATCAGGTTTTAATGGATCTGTCATTGAACTTGAATTGCATATTGGCGCAGCGCCTGGTTAAAACGGAGTCGGGTGAGCGTATTGCTGCAGTTGAAGTTCTGATCAATACTCCGTATATCAGCAAGTTGATTCGTAGTGGCGAGTTTCATGAGATCAAGGCTATTATGGAAAAAGGCAGTGAGTCAGGAATGAGAACATTTGATCAGTCTCTATTTGAATTATACAAAGAGAAAAGAATTGATCTGAAAGTGGCGATGGCAAACGCGGATTCTAGTAGTGATCTCGAATGGAAAATCAACTTTGGTGGTGGTGATAAGGAGTTGCAGGGAAAAACAGAGAAGCATGAAACATTACAGTTTCCAAGTATGCCAGGCGACCTGAACAAGTAAACTATTTAATCACTAAATAGGACGTTACCATTGACGATGGTATGTTTAACTTTTCCCTGAAAATTCCAGCCGAGGAAAGGTGTGTTTTTTCCATGACTGTTAATTGTTTCACTGGTTAATTGCCAGTCTTCATTTTCATCAAATATACATATATCCGCATTGGCTCCAACTGATAATGTGCCGGCATTGATACCGAGTATGTCAGCGGGTGCATGAGTAATTTTACTAATAACATCGGCTAGATTTAAAGACGTTTGCTGGCAGAGACGTAAGCACAACGGTAATAAGGTTTCCAGCGAAGAGATGCCAGCTTCAGTGCTCGCAAAAGGTGCCTGTTTGGCATCGACGTCATGTGGTTGATGATCAGAACAGATGGCATCAATCGTATTGTTGGCAACCGCATTTTGCAATGCTTCCTTGTCACGCTGTGTGCGTAAAGGAGGAATGACATGGCAGGCGCTATTAAAGCTGCTGATATCCTGTTCGGTAAGGTGTAATAGATGCGCGC
Organism: uncultured Gammaproteobacteria bacterium; assembly: GCA_913065105.1. GTDB lineage: Bacteria > Pseudomonadota > Gammaproteobacteria > SZUA-229 > SZUA-229. Next base: position 28,573 of record CAJXZZ010000031.1, read on the forward strand.
TAACATCGGCGGTCACAGGTAGCTGCTCGTTTTTTGCACGCGCGATCATCTCAACAGCCTGTGCGCTTGATAAACGACCAAAGTGTGCGCTCACACCTGTTTCTGCGATCAATTCTAGTGCACGTGCAATGGCGATGGTTTCTGCGGAAACAGGTATGCCTTTCAAGCCGAGTCTTGTTGCAATTTTCCCCTCATGTGCACAGCCACCAGCGCTTAACCAGTGTTCATCGGGTTCAATAAAAACACGTATATCAAAAGTTGCCGCATAGGCAAAAGCGCGTTTAAGTATCAGCGTGTTTTCAATCGGATTGCGACAGTTGCTTAAACCGACACAGCCAGACTGTTTTAAGGCATACATTTCACTTAAGCGTTCACCGTTCAGACCGGTAGTTAAGGCGCCGAGGGTGACGACATGACTATGTCCAGCATTTGATGATTTTCGATTTATAAATTCAACAACAGCGGGTTCATCGATTACCGGGTCAGTGTCTGGCGGGCAGCATAATGTCGTAATCCCTGCTTTAGTCGCAGCAACGGTTTCGCTCTGAATGGTGGCTTTATGTTCCAGGCCGGGTTCGCGTAGACGTGCGCAGCAATCGACCAGTCCGGGTATTACCGTCAGCCCGCTGGCGTCGATGGTTTGTGTGTTGCCGGATGTATTCAGTGTGTTAGCGGGCTCGATAGCAGCGACTTTTCCATTAATAATATGAATGTCAGCTACCCGGTCAATAGCGTTTGCCGGGTCAATCAGGTGTCCATTTTTTATGATGACATCACTCATTCAGACTCACCCTGATTATTGTTTTCTGTAACCTCAGTTTCAGGTTCCCTGCCTAAGGTCATGGTCATTATCGCCATGCGAACTGCTATGCCGTAAGAGACCTGATCAAGAATGACTGAGCGTGGACCATCGGCAACGTTGGAATCAATTTCAACGCCACGATTTATAGGGCCGGGGTGCATCACGATAGCGTCACTTTTTGCTGCCTGTAAACGCTGTTCGGTAAGACCGTATAACTGGAAATATTCCTGCTCACTGGGAAGTAAAGCGCCTTGCATACGCTCTTTTTGTAAACGTAACATGATGACTACATCTGCATCTTTAATGCCGGCCTCTAAATCATGAAAAACATTCACCCCCATGTTTTCGATATCAACCGGCAGCAGTGTTTTTGGTGCAATGACGCGAACATCGCCAGTATTTAAGGTGTTGAGGGCATGGATCTGTGAGCGTGCAACACGTGAATGTAATATGTCACCGACTATGGCAACGCGTAGATTGCCAAAGTCAGCTCCCTTGTTTCGCCGGATAGTAAACATGTCGAGCATCGCCTGTGTGGGATGCGCATGGCTACCGTCACCGGCATTGATCACGCTGATGTTTGGTGCAACATGATTAGCGATGTAGTGGCCAGCACCTGAATCACTGTGGCGTACCACGAACATATCGCAGTGCATTGCCTGGATGTTCTGCAGTGTATCGAGCAGGGTTTCACCTTTTGAGGTGGCCGAGGTGCTGATGTTGATATTGAGTACATCGGCAGAAAGTCGTTTTGCGGCCAGCTCAAACGTAGTTCTTGTTCGGGTGCTAGCTTCAAAGAATAAATTGACGATGGTCTTGCCGCGAAGCAGAGGGACTTTTTTTACACTTTTTTCATTTATATCGGCAAAACTTTCTGCTGTATCTAGAATTCTTGTAAGTATTTCAGAGCCCAGTCCTTCGGTAGTGAGAAAGTGTTTTAAATTGCCGTTTTTATCTAATTGGATATTCCAGGCATCATGTCCTATTAAAGCGTCAGTGGGTTTTGTTGCTTTGTTTACCATAGGGAGGACTATCCTTGAGAGGCCTTTTGTGTCGTATTTCTCTGTAGCTCAAATGCCAGTGGTTCGGGGCCGGTGAGTTTGATGTGCTCGCCCTCATTTAAAACCACATGCTCACCGACAATATCTGCCTGTAATGGCAATTCACGACCACTGCGGTCAATTAAACAGACCAGAGTAATACTGGCAGGGCGACCGTAATCAAATAATTCGTTCATGGCAGCTCGGATTGTGCGTCCGGTGTGCAGCACATCATCAACCAGAATAATATGCCTGTCTTCGACATGAGCTGGAAGATTTGATGTTTTTACTTTTGGATTCATACCGATGCGTGAAAAATCATCGCGGTAGAAACTGATATCGAGGCTTGCTAAAGGTTCGGAGATTTTGAGCCGCTGATGGAGACTTGTTGCTACCCAGACGCCACCAGTATGAATGCCGACCATCAATGGGTTATCGATTGCTTTTTCGCGAAGCAATCTCTGTAGTTTTTCTGCCAGTTGAGCCAGAAGTTCATCTGGTGTGGCGAGTTGTTGCATAAGTACTCGTGTTGTTTTTAGTGCATCCGGTTTAAATCTGTTGATCTAACCAGCGCTGCACAATAATTGCTGCCGCTATTCTATCAATCTCGTGTTTGTTCTGCTTATTTATTTTTATGTCCTGTTTAAGGAATTCCTCTGCCTGTTGCGAGCTTAATGCTTCATTGACTTCGAAA